>UQJP01000001.1 GCA_900541415.1 uncultured Odoribacter sp.
AAACGTCCGTTTATTTAAAAGGAAACCAATTTGCTTTCAGAACATTGAAGCATCTATCGGAGAGGTATTATAGATTTTATATAAAACAGCCGAAGAATGTTGAAAATAATATATTGCAATGAACGCCCCATCATATACAATCCAAAAACTACAACTTAAGAATCATTATTACAAGTTTATTTGTCGTCACGATCACGCCATAATCATTATTCCAACAATTCCCCGATAAAATTTCAAGTTTACAAAATTTCACCTATAATTTCCATTACAAAAAATTCTACGACAGACGTATAGGACAAAGTAAGTCGGACGAATAGAAAGAAAATAGAGTATAAGACATACAAACAAACACAACACCCTTAAAATAAACAAAAGAAAGTGGCAGGAAGACACCTATCCAATCAGACATCTTATTCTTTCATTCTGTCCGTGCCACATCTTTATCGTCATGTTCACGACCTGTCAGTACATTCACAATCCCCGCAGCAGCCTTTCCCCGGTAATCTCCCCAAAAACGTTCGGTAATGCAAGCGTATTTACTCCGATCATATTCCCCCTCCCTCATCACCTGTAACAATGCGCCGAAATCATACACCACCGCCCCTGCCACGTTTTCCAAAAAAGGATAATTAAAATCCCTTTCCCGAACATACTCCTTGTAATCGTAGAGATACAACACAGCATCTTTATCCTTCATCAGCAAATAGTCGTACAGAATGGATGAATAATCCGTAATAAGCACATGCGTATAGGGTAAAAGGGTATATATATCCACATGCGAATCGAGCAACATTAAATGAGAATTTTGCCCGAAAACACCCGGATCGATCTTCATGATCGGATGGGGTTTAAAAAGAAACAGGCTATCCGTTTCCTGCATAAAACGATCCAGCTTTTCCATATCCAGATGGGCCGCGAACAATTCCTTTTGGGAATCGCGCCAGGTAGGCATATAAAGATACACCTTTTTATATCGGTGAATCCGGCCGATCAGCTCTCTGGTCACCAGAGGCTCATATCTATCGATAAAATTCTTTCTCCGTTCTTCACCCCACAGCAACACGTCGTTCCGGGGATAGCCCAAATTCAGGCATTTTTCCAAAGGAATACGGAAAGCCTGGGCGAACTTTACAGATTGGAAATCGGTGGAAGATAAAAAGTAATCGGGACGCTGGTACACAAAAGGATAAAAATATCTTTCCCGGAAAGTTTTACGCACATAGCGATCGGCCAGCGGCCCGTTCTCAATACAAAATTCAATCTTTTTCAAACCTACCCCATGCCACAGGTTCACTTTCACCGTCCCTCCGGAGGTGAAATAACATATATCGGAACTATAATCATTGAAAAAATAATATTTCCCCCGCAAAGTATAATACAATCCCGGCAACGAAAAAAATGAATACGCTTTTAAACCTTTGGAACGGATTTCCCGAACCACGGCACTTTTATAACTGATCCACACGGCACAAATTTCCGGCACTTGTTCCGAAACGTAGATAAACAGATATTTTGCATTTTGATTGAACGCTCCCCGGAAACTACCGAACACCCACACTTTCCGGCTTCGTGGAAAAAGAAAAGAAAAAGGGAAAAAAAGATAACCGGCAGCATACGCCAGTATCTTCATCCAGAAAGCGATTATTTTTTTCATTTTGGAATTGTTCGTTAACTTTACAAAAGTATGAATCTTCCCTAAAAAGAAAAAATCCTTATAAAATAAAACGAGAGTGCCCCAAAACGGCGGCACTCTCTATTGTTACTTCTCGATATTTTCCAACTTAAAACACATAACCGAAACCGATATTCAGGTAGATGCAATACATATCGAAGCTCACACTTTCAAATCCTTTTTTAAAGATCGAGTTTAAGCCCCAGGTCAGGTCTGCATACACATTCAAATGCCTGTATGCCTTCCATTCCGTTCCAACATCCACTCCCCACTGGAAACGGCGCAAATCCTTTGAAAAATCATAAGTGGCCTCGCTCACGGTGGCTTTATCCCCGGTAGGATCTCCTTCCCGGATATAACCGTCATACGCACTTCCCGAAAAATCGCGGGAAGTCACCAGCGACAAATAAGGACCCGCTTTCAGTTCCCAGCGTTTCGACACCTTATAAAGCGCCTGAATAGGAAAAGTCAGGTAAGAGTTTTTTACATCGGTTTTCACATATCCTGTCCATGCTCCCACCAAATGTCCCGGATTTTCAGGATCGTTAGAGATCATGTCCATGTGGTAATTTTTTACCCGGGCATCTGTCTTCATTCCTTTATTTTCCAAACGAATCCCCATCAGCAATGCCCAATCCGAGTTGAACCATTTAATCACATCCCCCTCGATAGCAATCTGCAATCCCGGACGGAAACTGTTGATTTCCCGGATTTCAGCCGGAAGGGGAAGCGGCGAAACACCTCCAAAATTAAAGCCTGCTTTCACCCGGTATTCCAATCCTCTCAATGCCGACCAGATCAAACCGCTCGACGTTTCCGAATTTTCTGCAAAAGTCACCGATGACAAGCCTAAAAACACTAATAAACAGACACTTCTTAATTTATTCATTTTTTTCATACTCAATTATTCACAAATGACTTCTACATCGTCCACATATAAGGTGCTTCCCAGTGCTCCGGCAAAATAAGCACCGTCCCGGCTGGAGGTAAATACCACGGCCAGATTATATCGATACTCCTTTGATTTTGCCTCCACAAAAGGACAAGTCCCTTTATAAGTGTCGTAATCAAAAGAAATTTCAAATTTCTCGTACGCCTCCATATTGACCGGCGCATCCGCATCGGTCACTTTCATGTTATTCAGCCGTGCCAAAGCAATGATACGGTCGCTGCTCAAAACATTTTCCCCGTTCAGAGAGCCCTCTTCAGCATCGTAAAGCACGGCATAAATATCACCGATGTCTTCCCTGCCGGGAACTTCCTGTTTATCACCCGACGAATTTTTTATAATAAAGGGAGCCCCCCTTTTATATACATAGCGTCCCTTAAAAGTGATCGGCTTTTTCCCAAATGGCAACCCGAAAAGTGTGGCTTTCAAAGGCTCTTTCATAGCATTCCCTACATCAAAACTACCGATAAAAAGATTTCCGGCAGCGATCGGCATTTTTACCGTCTCCCCGAATTTTCCCGTACTTTTAGTCACCAACTTCAATCCTTTTCCCTGATAACCTTCATTCACAGATACGGTTGGAAACTCTTTCGGTGAAGAAGCCACTCCGGTCAAAGCAAATCCGGGATTACCGGAAGCCCAAATATATTGTTTGATAGCTCCTCCCGCTGTCGGCACCTCTTCATAAAACACCTCATATTTACCCGGTGTTTCATACAATTCAAACTGGTAACGGGTGGTGATCTCTGAAGTGTCTACGCTAACCGTGTACACTTTTTCCCAATTCCCGTCCTGGGAAGTCACTGTATATTGTTGCGGTTGCGAAAAATCGAGCATCGTTCCGCTGGCCGGCTCAATCGTCGCTCCCGGAGTAATCGTAAATTCAGGGGCTAATTTTTTCAAGTTGATTCGGGGAATCGCCAAGGCCATAACCCGCGTATTAGAAACAAGGGCATCGCCTTTAATATTTATATCCGCATTTCCCTGCTCATTCTTCACAACACAGGTTAAAATATCCGCTTCTGCATTTAAAGGTTCATCCTGAATACAAGACGTTCCCAATAAAAGTAAAGGCAGATACAAAAATAATTTTTTCATAGTTTCAAATTTTACGTCCATTCTTTCGGCGACAAAGATACAATTTTTCAACAACAACCGCATGCTCCATAAAAACAGGTAAGCGTTTCTTATCTTTACGACAAAAGATGGTAAAAATGTTTCAATCGTCCTTTTTCTCCCTGCTGATTATCAATAGAATATAAAACCAAACACTTACTGCATCAACTCCGGCGTCGTGTCTACCACTTTATATAATTTATCTCCCCTTCTTATCTTTTCAGGGGTCGGCATGGAAAAAACAGCTCCTTTTTCCACTTTCCGTACAGATTGTAAATCCACCCGTAATTCCGGCACTTTCATTTGAATGACCCCGGTCGTGGTTCCGGTAATTAAAATCTCATCCCCCACAGCCAGTTCTCCCGATTCCAGTTTAAACTCCCCTACACCCAGATTTTTAAAATAATTCGTAATTTTTCCCAGCAGCACCTTTTTCTTCGTGGCTTTGGAGCCGTACACCTCGCTCCACTCTCCCAATCGCTGTCCCAGGTAATAACCATCCCAAAAACCCCGGTTAAACACGGTAGATAATTTTTCTTTCCACGCTTCGATCTTTTCCCGCGTATAGGTATCGTCCAGATAAGCCTGCACCGCCTCGCTGTAACATTCACACACCGTACGCACATATTCCGCCGAACGGGCGCGTCCTTCTATTTTAAAAACCCGTACGCCTGCATCGATCATTTTGTTCAGAAAACCAATCGTGCAAAGATCCTTCGGCGACATGATATATTCGTTCTCTATATCCAGCTCGATTTCATTGTCACGGTCTTTCACCGTATAGGCCCGCCGGCAGATCTGATTGCAGGCGCCCCGGTTCGCCGACGCATTTTTTTCGTGAAGACTGAGATAACATTTCCCGGATACAGCCATGCAAAGCGCACCGTGGGAAAACATTTCAATCTGGATTAAACGCCCCTTCGGCCCCCGCAAATCATTTTCCACAATCTGACGATGAATCGTCAGAACCTGGTCGAGATCCACCTCCCGCGCCAAAACCACCACATCGGCATACTGCGCATAGAAACGCACCACCTCGTAATTGGTGATATTGCATTGGGTGCTGATATGCACCTCCACTCCTACCGAATGGGCATACAGGATGGCCGACAGATCGGAAGCGATAACAGCCGTCACCCCCGCCTCCCGGGCACAATCGATCACAGCATGCATTTTCTGCAATTCGTTATTGTAAATCACCGTATTTACAGTAAGATACGTCCTGACTCCTTTTTCATTACAGATAGAAACGATATTCCTCAAATCCTCCAACGTGAAATTAGCCGAAGAGCGGGCACGCATATTCAATCCCTCCACCCCGAAGTACACGGAATCCGCACCGCCCTGCAAAGCGGCATACAACGATTCGTACGAACCCACCGGAGCCATTATCTCAAAATCTTTTCTATCCATATTGTAAAATTCTAAAGATCAAACCTTCCCTGAAACGGGTTACAAAGGTAAAGTTTAAATCGGGAATTTAAAAGATGGTAAATTCTAAACAAAATCACCCTCTATCGTTAAATGTTCGGTTAAGCACAGGCATCTGCTTAGCTGTACAGGAAATTTGTTATACTTTTGCACGGCAATGCAATCTATTCTGTTTCAAAAACCTTTTTTTCAAGGAAAAGTATACTTAAGAATTGCTTTAGGACTTTAGAAAACCATACATGACAAAAATAAAACATCCGACACTTTTCCAGGCACTGCTTCCGGTTGGTGTTCTTATTATTCTGCTTTTTTTCAATGTCAGCTATTTCGACGACCCGTTGGGCGGATCGAACCAGATCGCCCTATTTATAGCCGCAACGATTTGTGGAGTGATTGCCGGATTCAACCGGGTGACCTGGCACGATATTCAGCGTAAAATCCTGCAAACAATCAACTCCGCCATGCCTGCCATTCTGATTCTGCTCCTGATCGGGGCTTTAAGCGGAGCCTGGATGATCAGCGGAGTGATTCCCGCCATGATCTATTACGGGGTCGACATCATGCACCCCTCCTATTTCCTGCTCGCTTCGGTAATCCTGTGTGCCGTTGTATCTCTCGCCACGGGAAGTTCCTGGTCCACTGTCGCCACCGTAGGGGTTGCCATCATCGGCGTAGGCAACGCTTTCGGGCTTAATCAGGGGTTAGTGGCGGGCGCTGTCATTTCAGGCGCTTATTTCGGCGATAAAATGTCGCCCCTGTCCGACACCACCAATCTGGCTCCGGCAATTGCCGGGACAGACCTTTTCACCCATATCCGCTACATGGTGTATACCACGGTCCCGACCTTAATCCTGACTCTGATCATTTTTGGTGTTATCGGATTATTCCACCTGACGGAAGACACCGTGGTCAATACCGAGTTTATTAAACAGGGTATCGGCGGCTCTTTCCGTATCACCCCCTGGTTACTGTTAGTTCCGGTTTTCCTGATCGTTATCATTATAAAAAAAGTTCCTCCTATTCCGGCCATGGTCGCAGGTACAGCTCTCGGCATCCTATTTGCACTGATTTTCCAGTCGGACTTGCTAAATCACTTCATTGCAGAGGGCTTATTTCAAAACAAGTATCAATTGCTGATTCAGGCCACGGGCAGTTCCATGAGCCTGACAACAGGCGTTCCCGAAGTGGACGAATTGCTGTCAACCGGAGGAATGAGAGGTATGCTCGACACGGTATGGCTGATTATTGCAGCCCTCACTTTCGGTGGAGTGATGGAAGCCAGTGGTTCCTTGAAACGGGTGAGTGAAATGTTTTTGAAAATGATCTACAACGACACTTCTTTGGTCGGAACAACCATTTTAACCTGTATCTTTTTTAATATCACCGCTTGCGACCAGTATCTCTCCATCGTTGTTCCGGGGAAAATGATGCAAAAAATCTATGAACAACGGGGATTGAAACCGGAAGTCCTTAGCCGGGCATTGGAAGATTCAGGCACAGTGACCTCGGTTTTAGTGCCCTGGAATACTTGCGGTGCAACCCAATCGCGCGTATTAGGCGTTCCTACCCTCGAATATCTGCCTTTTTGTTTCTTCAACCTAATTTCCCCCTTAATGAATATTTTCATTACCTCCATTCACTATAAAATAAGGAAAAGCAAGACAGAAGCATCTTCCTAAAAACAACACCCTCCCATACACTTGTATAAAATAAGACGGCCTCCATCCCTGAAAAGAGAAACAAAACCTCGTCGTGCAACACCGAGAACAGAAGGCTAATAACCATTTGTCAAAATTTATTTTCACAAAACTAATAACTTAGTTGTACAACTAAAATATTAGTTATATATTTGTGTGTACCTAATTTAAAACCACAATGAAAGAACTGACCAAAGCAGAGGAGCAAATCATGCAAGTGTTATGGGATTTAGACCGGGCATTTGTGAAAGAGATCATCGACAGGCTACCCGATCCTAAGCCTGCATACAACACCGTGTCTACTATCGTCAGGATTTTACAGGATAAGGGATTTGTCGGGCACGAAGCCTACGGAAAAAGCCATTGTTACTACCCTCTGGTCGATAAAAACACATATTCCCGGAAGTTTTTGAAAAATTTTATCGGGAACTATTTTCAAAATTCCTTTAGCCAAATGGTGTCTTTTTTTGCACGGGAAGAAAACATCGACCTGCAAGAATTGGAAAAGCTACTGGAAGAAGCCCGCAAGGCCCAGGACGACAAAGAAGAATGATCTTTTAAAGCAATAAGCGATGGAAGGAATGGTTCTGTATACGATAAAATCGTCGGGTATTTTATTTATTCTGTATGGATATTACTGGCTTTTTCTGAGGAAACAAACATTCTTCACCATAAACCGTTTTTATCTGCTGTTTTCCCTTATCCTGGGAATGACTTTGCCGTATATTTCCATTGAGATTACCCACCCCATCCTCACGACAGGCCATCTTTATCCGGCAGCCTATGTAGATCATTTCCTTGATAATGCCAACACAGATGCAAACAACACGGCTGTGCAATCAGCCCGGTCGAAACTGTTGCCCGCCGTTTTATTCATCCTATATATGGCAGGGGTGCTATTTTTCCTCGTACGCTATCTCACAGCTCTTGGGCAAATACTACGACTGATCGCACGCAATCCCCGGAAATCCGTTCAAGGCATACATATAGTGAAACTAAAAGAACAGCAGCCTTTATTCTCTTTCTTCAATTATTTATTTGTTCATCAGCTTCCGGCTTCCAGAGAAGACCGCCGGAAAATGTTCGAACACGAAAAAAAACATATTCTGCAAAAACACAGCTGCGACCTGCTTATTGCGGAATTGGCCTGTATCACCAACTGGTTTAACCCATTGGTATGGCTGTTTAAAAATGCAATCCTTGAAAACCACGAATATATAGCCGATCAACAAGTAATTCGCAAATATCATACCGGTGGATACCCGGAATTACTAATCAGGCAAACTTTCAAAGGATGTTTTTCATTTACTAATTATTTTGCATGTTCAAAATTAAAAAAACGAATCATGATGATGACAAAAAAACAAACCTCCAAAGTCCAGGTCATCCGCTATATCCCGGCTCTGGCCCTGTGCGGAATCCTATTTTACGGGCTCTGCTGTAATATCTCGGCAAAAGCTGCGGAATCCAGTACACCGGGACAATCTCCCAAGCAAGAAATACAAACAGAAAAAGACTCGACAGTCTTTGCATTTACCGAGGTGGCTCCCAAATTCCTGGAAGATAACGGCAATCCTTACCAATGGATTCAGAAAAACCTGAAATATCCGGTAAGAATTCTCCAAAAGGATAAAAACGAGAAAATAGGTAAAGTTTTCGTGAATTTTATTATCGATGAAGAAGGGAATGTCACATCCCCGAAAATCATCAAAGGCATTCAGCCGAGAATCGATGCAAAAGTGCTGAAAGTGATCCAGAAAATGCCTAAGTGGCAACCCGGAATCCAACGCGGAAAACCTGTGAAAGTGTCCTTCAACATAGCTGTTCCGCTTCTACTGTCCAAGAATGGCACTCCATACCAAATCAAAGCGCCGGATAAGGTCACGGTCACCACATTAAAAAATAAATAAAAATTCCAGTTCTAAAATTGTTTTGTATTTTTTCCAAATCTGTTTTGCACGTAATGAACACCTTAACTCGTCATTTAAGGTGTTCATTCAAACTAAGTTATTCTTAAAACATACATTGCCTCTCCTCTCTTTCAGGATTTTATTCTCCCCGGTAGCGAGGTATGGCGCAAACCTTCCCGAACTAAACACACTAAACTCGTAATACCCCTGTAAAATTTTTCCCTGTTCTCTCGTCCCTATGACCTAAATGATAAAATATTTAGATTTTTTTCTATCTTTGCTCTGTTATTGTAAATCACAACAAAAACGAAATATGAACGAGGAAGTAAAACTTTATATGGACGATGCGAAAGAGCAAATGCAGAATGCTCTGGTGCATTTGGAAAATGAACTGGCAAAAATCAGGGCCGGAAAAGCAAATCCGAAAATTCTGAACGATGTGTTGGTCGATTACTACGGAAACCCGACCCCACTGTCCCAGGTAGCCAATATCACAGTTCCCGATCCCCGTACCATCGCCGTACAGCCGTGGGAAAAAAACATGTTAGCTCCCATTCAGAAAGCGATTATGAACGCAAATCTGGGATTCAATCCGGACAATAACGGTGAAATCGTGCGCATCAATGTTCCGCCTTTGACCGAGGAAAGAAGAAAGGACCTGGTGAAACAAAGCCGCGGAGTAGGAGAAACGGCCAAAGTCAGCATTCGTAACGCCAGACGGGATGCGATCGACGAATTTAAGAAAATGGTAAAGAACGGCCTTCCTGAAGACGCATCCAAAGATGCAGAAGCTGAAGTCCAGAAAATCACAGACGCTTATAATAAGAAAGTGGACGATATTCTGCTGGCTAAAGAAAAAGATATTATGACCATTTGATTTTTCATGGTGAAACAAAAAAGCGGAGAACTGATCTCCGCTTTTTTTATCGCATTTGATTAAAAACCTTTTATAACGCTTCATTCGCTTTTTTCAAATCCTCCGGCGTGTCTATCCCGATAGATTCATGGTCGGTCACCCTCACCGCAATCTTATAGCCATTCTCCAGCCATCGCAATTGCTCTAAAGATTCCGCCTTTTCAAGGATACCGGGCGTAAGCATAGTAATCTCTTTCAACACCTGCGGACGGTAAGCATACATGCCCACATGCTTGTAGAACGAAGTAACAGCCAACCATTCTTTTTGTTCCGCTCCCCGGCAGTAAGGTATTGCCGAACGGGAAAAATAAAGGGCTGTTCCCTGTGCGGAAAACACCACTTTCACCTTATTCGGATCGAAAATATCGTCATTGTTTTCAAATTTCTTGCCCAGCGTCGCAATCTGCACTTCCGGATCGTCGAAGCAACTCACCAGATGGCACACCTGCTCCGGACGGATAAAGGGCTCGTCACCCTGTATATTCACCACCACATCAAATTCCTTTCCGGTAGATTCCATCACTTTCCGAAACGCTTCATAACAACGGTCCGTCCCGCTCCGGTGGTCGGCAGAAGTCATCAGGGCACGTCCCCCGAATCCTTCCACACAGGTTCGTATACGTTCGTCGTCGGTAGCAACATAAACCTCCTCCGTCACCGTCTTCGCTTTCTCCACCACATGTTGAATCATCGGCTTACCGCCGATCTCCGCCAAAGGTTTACCGGGGAAACGCGTCGAGGCGTAACGAGCCGGAATCAAAATCAACACCCGTGCCATTATTCTTTATTCACGTCCTTTGAATCGCGGGTTTCTTTGCGTTGCATCTGGCAGTTCCCGTTAAAAACCACACCCGGCTCGATAGAAAGCTGGTTAGAGATAATATTTCCGATCAATCTGGCCTGCGCTTTCAGGGACACGATCCCCGACGCCTGTATATCCCCCAACACCACTCCCATCACGTCTATGTTCGCACAGTCGATATTACCTTCAATTTTAGCGGTGCTGCCAACAACCAATCTGCCTGAAGTGATAATCTTACCTTTGAGGATTCCATCAATCCGAATGTCGTTTTTCGTTTTGATGTCTCCCACAATCATCGTTCCTTCACACAACAGATTAACGGCATTACCCGTATTCTCTTTGCCCATAATATATTTGTTTTTATTTACTGCCTTTTCGTAATCTCAAACCATTCGTGATCTTCGCTCCCGGAAATATTTGAAGACTTTCCGTTATCAATCCGCCGTCGATCACAGCTTCTTCCCCCATTATCGTTTTACAGGCCACACACACATTACCTGTAATTTCCCCCTTCAAAAACAATTCTTTGCAATCGACATCCCCGTCGATCACCGCATCTTTATCCACAATCACCTTTCCGGCGCTATGCACATCCCCCCTCACGATTCCTTCCAGGCAGACATCTTTTTCCGATTTTATATTTCCGTCGATCACCGTTGTTTTCAATACGAGCGACCCCTCATAAGCTATATCAAAAATATCCTGCCCCATAATCATTATAAATTCAGACCGAAGATATAACAAGTAATTGAAATAAAAAAGCCGCTTTCGCGGCTTTTTTAACTTTATACTTAATTTTTACTCCTTTGTGTCGTATGCCCATTTCAGATAAACGGCCCCCCAGGTGAATCCTGCCCCGAAAGCTGCAAGAATCAGGTTGTCGCCTTTATGCAACTGTTTTTCCCACTCATACAAACAGAGCGGAATGGTAGCGGAAGTGGTATTCCCGAACTTCTGGATATTGATCATCACTTTAGAAGGATCTATTCCCATACGTTCCCCGGTTGCGGCAATAATCCGCAAATTCGCCTGATGCGGAACCAGCCAGGCAATATCCTCTGCTTCAAGGTCGTTTTTCTCCATGATCTCGGCAGCCGTATCGGCCATCTTAGTCACCGCGTGCTTAAACACGAATTGCCCGTCCTGATAGATATAATGTTCACGGTTCGTCACCGTTTCGATAGAAGGCGGATTTAAAGAGCCTCCTGCTTTCATATATAAATGGTTGCGTCCCATGCCATCCGATCTCAGGATATAATCCATCACACCAAATTCTTCCTCTGTCGGCTCCAACAACACGGCAGCAGCGGCATCCCCGAATAAAGGACAAGTCTTGCGGTCGGTATAGTCGGTGATCACGGACATCTTCTCCGCTCCCACGAACACCACTTTCCGGTAGCGTCCGCTTTGCACATACTGTGCAGCCGTCACCAATCCGAAAATAAAACCGGAACATCCGGCATTCAAATCAAAACCAAAGGCATTTTTAATGCCTGCCATATCTGCTATCACTTGTGCGTTAGCCGGGAAGTGCATATCGGGTGTTACTGTCGCGCAAATCAAAAGGTCTACTTCGTCCGGATGTGTACCTGTTTTTTTCAACAAGTCCTCCACAGCCTTTGCCCCCATATATGCGCTACCTTTTGTAGGGTCTTTCAGAATCCGTCTTTCTTTGATTCCCACCCGGGTCATAATCCATTCGTCGGAAGTTTCAACCATCCGGCTCAACTCGTCGTTATTCAAAATATAATCCGGGTAATATGCACCCACGCCGGTAATAATAGTTCTCAGCCTATTCATCTGCATTTACATTTTATATTAGCGGTCATCATACCCTCAACACCACGAGGATATAATCATTCAATGTATAAACAACCATAGCCTCCTAAACTATAGGAGGCTGTGTATTATTTAGAAACAATCCCGTATAGTGTCAAGATTTAGGCTACTACTGCTTTTTCAATAGCCAGCTTCCCTCTGTAATATCCACATTCAGGACATACCGTATGATACTGTACAGCAGCACCACAATTAGAACATTTTGCAATAGCTGTTACCGTAATAGCATCATGTGTTCTTCTTTTATTTCTTCTCTGTTTTGAGGTTCGATGTTTCGGATGTGCCATTTCTCTTTAATTTATTTAGTTATTAATTAATTTTTTCAATTCATCCCAGCGGGGATCGTTAGGTTTATCGTTTTCTTCTACTATATAATTATCGAGCATCTCCTGCATATCGGAATCACATTCCCCCTCCGGGTGCACCACCCGCATCGGATAGTTCAGCATATAAACCTCATACAGGTAAGAACTCAAATCAATAAAGTCGTCTTCCGGCGCTAAGATGATATAATCATCGTCATTTCCTTCTTCCCGTTCGCTTTGTTTCACATAAAGCTCCATTTCTCCTTCCACAGGCAGGTTTAATTCGCCCAGACATCGGTCGCAAACGACTTTCACCGTTCCTTCGATCCTGATTTTCACTTCCATCAGGAGTGAACTTTTAATCAGCTCCACCTGTGCTTTCACTTGCCCCTCTGTTCCTTTTGTGGTTTCAAAGCAATTAAAGAAATTATCGTCCAACACAAATTCAAAGGAGTGTTTTCCCGCTCCTAATCCTCTGAATGCTATTTTATATTCTCTCAACTTGTCCACAATCCTTGACGTAAAACGGCGCAAAGATATAAAAAAAATACATTCCCTGCATAAACCGCTCTATATTTTTCAAAACGAATACTTTAAAAATCCTTATCGGTATTTCGCTCCGCTTTCTTCCATCATGCTTAAATAACTGGCATAACGGCTCTCGCTGATCTCGTCATTTTCCACGGCTTCCACCACAGCACATCCCGGCTCGTGGGTATGGGAACAGTTATAAAATTTACATTCTTCCGATTTCGCGAAAATTTCCGGAAAGAAATGCGACAACTCCTCTTTCTTCATATCGATCATCCCAAAACTGCGAAGCCCCGGAGTGTCGATAATAAAACCGCCCCGGCTCAAAGGAAACATCTCGGCAAAGGTCGTCGTGTGTTTCCCGGAATCATGGGCTCCGGAAATTTCAGCCACTTTCAGGGTCAATCCCGGCTCGATCCGGTTAACCAGAGAAGATTTCCCCACCCCCGACATGCCGGAAAGCACCGTCACCTTATCCTTCAACAAATCCCTCACCGCATCCACATTCTCACCCGTCACCGCCGACACCGGAAAGCAAGGATAACCGATTTTCCGGTAAATTGCCATCAACCCGCCCAGCAGGGCGCAGTCTTCCTCGTCATAAAGATCGATTTTATTAAAAACCAGTGCCGCCGGAATATTATAAGCTTCGGCGGTAGCCAAAAAACGGTCGATAAAAACAGTGGAAATAACAGGATGGTTCACCGTAACAATCAGCAAGGCCAGATCGACATTCGAAGCGATGATATGCGCCTCCTTCGACAGATTCGTCGATTTCCGGATAATATAATTCCGCCGGGGGCAAATCCCTGTAATGACGTAACCGTCATGGGTTTCCTCCAATTCCACAACATCTCCCACCGCCAAAGGGTTTGTGGTACGGATACCCTCTGTTCTGAACTTACCCCTGATCCGGCATTCCGCAATTTCTCCATTTTCCTGCTTCACGGTATACCAGCTACCCGTGGATTTCATGACTATTCCGCTTCCCATAAACGAATTGATTTACCAGTACAAAGCTAAAAATAAAAATGATTCATAGATTATTTTTATTTTTGCAAAATAAATAACCTCATTCCTCATCCCCGGACCAAAAGCCCCTGCGTGAGAATAATAAAGAACAAATCCCATGAAGATTGTCTTCGCCACAAACAACAAGCACAAATTAGAAGAAATCGCCCGCCTGCTCGACGGACAGCATGAAATCGTTTCCCTGGAACAGATCGGCTGCCGGGAAGACATTCCGGAAGACCATGACACCTTACAGGAAAACGCATTGCAAAAAGCCCGGTACATCAAGGAACATTACGGCTATGATTGTTTCGCCGACGATACGGGCTTAGAGATCGAAGCCCTGAACTCCGAGCCGGGAGTTTATTCCGCCCGCTACGCCGGGCCTGCTAAAGATTCTGCGGCTAATATGCGGAAAGTATTGGAAAAAATGAACGGCATCGGAAACCGGAAAGCCCGTTTCCGGACAGTAATCGCCTTGATTCTGAATAACAGGGAACATCTGTTCGAAGGACAGGTTGACGGGGAAATCCTAACCGAAAAACACGGGGAAGCAGGATTCGGATACGATCCAATCTTCCGTCCGGACGGTTACCCGGGTAGCTTCGCAGAAATGCCTATGGATGAAAAAAATAAAATCAGCCACCGGGGACGTGCCACCCGGAAGCTATGCGAATTCTTAAAATCGGCACAGCATTAAACCGTGTGAAAAGGATAGGCAGGTAAGAATGTAGCCATTCGCCTGTATATCCGCTTTTAAACCACCTTATTATATCACCATTGGAAGTTGTCCGGGCAGTCATATTAAAAAGCATCAACTATTCAGAAACACAAAAGATAGTTCATGCCTACACGCGGGAAAAAGGATTTTCCTCGTTTATCACGCCTGCGAACATCTTCAAACGGAAAACCAATGCCGTCCATCTGATGCAGGTGGTTGAAATCGAATACTTTGAAAGCGAAAAAACCAACCTGCACAAATTAAGGACGATCAACCCCGTTTTGAATACGCCCCATTTGTATTTCGATATTTTCAAAATGAATATCGTGCTGCTCTGGGCGGAAATTCTATACCTGATTCTCAAAAACGAGGATAAAAACGAGGACCTTTACGATTATATCATCCGTTCGGTAGACTACCTGAACAGTTCGCAAGCCGATGTCGGGAACTTCAACCTTTTCTTTCTTTATCGGTTAGTAACCCCGCTCGGTTTCCGCATCGACGCAAACAGCTGGCAGGAAGGCTCGGTATTCAACATCAGCGACGGCAGTTTCTACCCTCCCACGGCCTCCATTCCCCATATCTCCGGGCCAAACACAGCCCGGATTATCCATCTGCTCTGCACCTGCCAGCCGGAAGAGCTGAAAACCATCCCGCTCAACCGCCAAAGCCGGAACATTTTGCTGGATGTCATTCTTCACTTTTTCAATCTTCACCTGAATATCGATTTCAACGTAAAAAGTATTCAGGTCATCCGGGAAATCTTCTCTTAAAAAACGACTTTCGGAGGCAAGTATCAAAAAATCACACCTCGCAATAAACTTTTCGGCCAAATAACTGTCTTACTTAAAACAATGCGTGAAAATAATATAAATAATGGCGTATTTTCACGGTCCATATTCTAAAATTTTTATAAAAAACAGATATTTGTGTAGAAGCTTAACATCTTTTACTATTTTTATCACATTAATTTAGAGTTACCCTCTTACAAGTGACGTTGATATAAAGGCAGTGTATGAATATTAGTATTAAAAATCTGAACAAGATTTACCCTGACGGGCATCAGGCGCTAAATAATCTGAATCTCGATATTGAACCGGGAATGTTCGGTTTGCTGGGGCCAAACGGCGCAGGAAAAACATCCCTGATGCGTATTATGACCCTGTTGCAGAACGCTTCTTCGGGAACGATTCTTTTCGACGATTACGACATCATGCGCGATCGCAAGGCAATCCGGTCTATTTTAGGCTATCTGCCACAGGATTTCCGTTTTTTCGAAAAACTGAAAACCTGGGAATTTTTAGATTACGGCGCCGGGCTTGCCGGAATTAAGGGAACCCGGAAAAGATCCGAGGTCGTGGACGAAATGCTGCGGAAAGTCGGATTATTTGAAGTGCGTGACCGCTGGGCGAACCGTTTATCCGGCGGTATGAAACGTCGTTTAGGCATTGCACAGGCTATTATCGGGAATCCCAAAGTGATTATCGTAGACGAGCCTACAACCGGACTCGACCCCGAAGAACGTATCCGTTTCCGGAACATATTGTCGGAAGTCAGCGATAAAGATGTGATTATTATTCTTTCCACCCATATCGTAGGAGACATTTCCAGTACCTGTAAAAAATTGGCCCTGCTCAACAAAGGGCAATTAAAATTCGAAGGATCGCCGGACGATATGATCGAATTAGCCAAAGGGAAAGTATGGGAAATATTTGTTACCAATACTGAATTACAGGAAATAAAAGAGAAATATCCGATTATTTCAACCATTCCTTCGGACGGAGGCTGGGAAATCCAGGTCGTTGCAGAAGGGCTGGACGATTACAGCGGAAAACCCGTCATGCCGAATATCGAGCATGCTTACGTGTATTTCATGGACTACCTGCTGAAAGATAAGATGGACATGTATAGTGAAAAAATCGGAGGCGACCTGTTCCAATAAACAGGAAAACCCAATTTATTAACAGACTGGCAAAATTAATCCTATGAATCTACATAACATCGGTGTCATTTCGCGTTATGAAGTCAAACTGCTGAGAAGAAGTTGGCTATTCCGTATCTTCGCGATACTGGCACTGCTCGGTATCACCCTGACAATCCTGGTACAACAAACCCGGATTCTCAATCAATACGGCTACACCTGGAACAAGATGGCCCTATCTTCTCAGATGCCGTATCTTTGTATTTATTTTTACAACATTGTACAATCGATTATCGTCATCTTCCTGTCCGGGAGTTTCCTGAAAAGGGATAAAAAACTGGATACGGCCGAGGTGATCTACGTGCGCCCCATGAGCAACGCCGACTATATTATCGGTAAAACCTGGGGAGTTTTGCGGGTATTCCTGACGCTAAACATCGTGATGCTCCTGATCACCGCATTTTTGAACATATTCGTCAATCAATCTCCATTCAGTGCATTTCCTTATATTTTTTACCTGCTAACGATTTCAGTCCCTTCGCTGATTTTTGTGCTGGGCTTATCGTTCACCCTCACCTGTCTGCTCAAAAACCAGGCTGTCACGCTCATCGTGATGTTAGGGATCATCGGGGTCACCTTCTTCTATTTGGATAGCACCCTGAACGGTGTGTTCGACTTTTTCGGCATCAATATCCCTGCCATCTTCTCGGATGCGGTGGGACATCCCAATATATGGTTGTTCTTATTGCAACGCACGATATTCTTCCTGGCAGGAATCGGTTTCATCAGCTTTACCATCGCTTTGGTAAAACGTCTGCCTCACCGCCCCTGGAAAGTGATTATCGTCAATATCATCGGCAGTATCTTTTTACTGGCAGGTTGCACCGCCGGACTGCTGTATGTGATGCACTTCCGGCATATCGACAAGGTGCGCGACCAATACATCGCCACCTTCAATGCCTATTCCTCACAGGGTAAAGTGCACATCCTCAGCGACAGCATCACCATCGAGCCGCAGGGACGGCAACTTACGGCAGAAAGTGCCTTGAAAATCATCAACCACCAGTCGGTGAAACTCGATACGATTATCTTTTACCTGAATCCTTCACTAAAAGTGACCTCCATCGAGAGCAACGGCTCTCCCCTGTCTTACACCCAAGACAGGCAGGTCGTTCTCGTAAATAAAAGCATTGCACCGAAAGAAGAAATTGCCCTGAACATAAAATACCAGGGCAGCATCGATGAAACGATCTGTTACACGGATGTGGAAAAAGAAACTTTCTTCGACCAGAAAAGCCCGGAACAGTATTTCAATTATGGAAAGCGGTATGCTTACCTCGAAGACAAATACCTCATGCTGACTCCCGAATGCCTGTGGTATCCCGTGAGCCTTCCGCCTGTTAATCCCCAGTCGCCGTATAATATCGGGAAAAATTTCACCGACTATACGCTGACCGTGCTCTACTCCGGAAACGGAATGGTTTTATCCCAGGGGAAAGACACGATAACCGACGGCAAAATCACGTTTATCAACCCGACCCCTTTAACAGGAATCAGCCTGACCATCGGCGATTATGAGAAAAAATCGGTAATTGCGGATTCCACCAATTTTGAAGTATACTATTTCAGGGGGCATGATTTCTGGATTGAGGCGTTTTCAGAACTAACTGACACAATTCCGGTGTTGTTACAGGAGAAAAAAGAGGATTTAGAAAGAAACAACGGACGGGATTACCCGTTCTCGAAAATCGTTTTGGCTGAAACACCCATATCTTTTGCCACTTATATCCGAAACTGGAAAGGCTATTCGGAATTTGTCCAGCCGGAAATCGTCTTTATGCCTGAACGATTGGCAACCATCAATTTCGATTTCAAGGCGGTGAAGAAACAAATAGAAACCTGGAGAAACCCGAACGAAGCCAGCAGAACCGAAGAAGAAAAACAAGCACAGGTGTTGGATTGGTTCCTTTGGCGGATTCGGGAAGAAAAAACCGTGGAAGACGGCAACTGGAACAACCAGGTGGTCAATAAACGATACATCAACCCGATGTTCTTCGATTATGTGAACTATATCCGTTCCGAAGATTACCCCATTCTCGACCTGGCGGTGAATCTGATGCAGACCAGTTCCACCGAAATGCGTAACTGGGGCAATGTGATCAACGACAAGCAAAGGGCAAACCTCTATCTGGAAACTAAAAGTTTTCAGCAGGCAGCCAAAGACCCGGAACTAAAACCTGTGATCTTCTATGAAATGCTCAAACTGAAAAGCAATGTCATGAAGAACTACATATTCTCTTTAGTGCCGGAAGAAGAATTTAATATGTTCCTGAAAGAATTTTCGCTCCGGCATCAGTTCATGGAGGTTCCTTTTGAGGATTTAGCCGACGCCATTGAAGAAGAATTCGACATTAACCTTTCGGACTTTATTTATAAATGGTATACGGAAGACCATTCTCCCACCGTTTATATCCAAAATGCGGATGCCAATCAGGTAGTGGTAGAGGACATCACCCGCTATCAGGTGAAATTCAAAGTGAATAATCCCGCCGATGTGGATGCCATTATCACCGCACAAATGCAATCCGGAGGCGGAGGAGGTGGCCGGCGAGGCGGAGGCGGAAGCAACCAGGATCTTCCTTACAACTATGTGATTCCGGCAGGTACTGCACAGGAAATCAAGATCATTGTGGACGACCGTCCGGCAAATTTGGCGATAAACACCAATATCTCCCACAATCTGCCGACACTGTATACGTTCAATTTCTCTAAAATCACGACAACCACAACAGATACGACCAGCGGGATGTTCCCCGCCAATCCGGAAGATTTCAAGCCGAACCCCAACGAAATCATCGTGGACAATGAAGACCCCGGTTTCCGTATCGTAATGGCAAATACACGGACGAAATTAAAAGACCTCTTCAAAAAAGAAGAAAAAGACAAATACCAGAATTTTTATCCCTGGTGGGTTCCGTCGAAATGGACAGCCATTGCAGGCGATTTCTGTTACGGAGAAACCATTAATTCTGCCGTCTGCAAAAGAAACGGAAGTGGTGTGAATTATGTGGAATGGTCGGCGGAAATACCCAGAGACGGATATTATGAAGTGTCTATCTGGAATCCCAAACAGCAATCATTCCACTTTGGAGGAGGCAGACGGCGCAACAACCGCGAGGAAAGAAACCAGACTTATAACCTCCTGTTCGGGGCTGAAAAAGAGAATATCACCTTAGACCTGTTGCAGGAAGACGCAGGATGGATCAGCGTCGGTAATTTCTACATCCCCAAAGGCACGGCAAAAATCACGCTGACAGATAAAGTTTCAGGCAACTATGTCATCGCAGACGCTGTTAAATTCACATTGACCAATAATTGAAAATAAATATTTAAAATAACCGTAAATATAAAAAGTATGTTGAAACGAATACTGATGCTCACCGTTCTGCTTATTTCCGGAATTGCCCACGGTATTGCACAAGAAGTCCTGACACTGGAAAAAGCGTTGGAGATCGCTTTTCAGAATAGTCCCAGTCTGGTTCAAAGTAAAATCAGTCTGGAACGAAGCCAATTAAACCTGAAGGCACAGGAAGCTTCGTTAAAATCCCAGTTTTCATTGAGCGTAAACCCGTTCAGTTACTCCCGTCAGAACAGCTATGACGATTTTAACAGCCAGTGGTATATCAACCAAAATATGAGTTCATCCGCCAGTCTGGGAATCACGCAGCCGATCAAATGGACAGACGGAACTGTTTCTTTGATAAACGATTTCTCCTGGCAGGATGCCTCCAACAAAACATCGGGAAAAACGAACACCACTTTTAAACATAACTTGTCATTACGGTTAAGCCAGCCCATTTTCACCTACAACCAAACGAAAATGCAGCTGAAAGAATTGGTGTATGCCCTGGAAAATGCCCAGATAAGCTATGCTCTAAAACAACTCAATATTGAAAAAAGCGTAACCGACCAATTTTATAGCGTATATCAACGCCAGAAAGACCTGTCGATCGCCCGGGACGAGTATCAGAACCAAAAGCAAAACTACGATATTATCAAAAATAAAGTAGAAGCCGGACTGGTGGCCAAAGAAGAACTTTACCAAGCCGAAGTGAATCTGGCGAGCAGTGAATCTACGGTATATTCTCAGGAAATCAGTTATGAAAATGCGAAGGATAATTTCAAACTGCTGTTAGGCATATCGCTTGACGAGGATATTTCCGTTGTTCCTAACACAGACATTGTTCCCATAAAAGTGGATGCACTCGAGGCCGTTAAATACGCCCTCGACCAACGTATGGAAATCCGTCAGCAGGAAATCACGCTGGAACAAGACCAGTTCAGTATCATCAGGGCTAAAGCGACCAATGAATTCAAAGGAAGCATCAGTGCCAACGTAGGAATGAACGCTTTCGATAGCAACGTTAAAAACGTATACGACAAACCCACCGATAACGAGCAAATTGGAATATCGCTGAGCATTCCGATCTTCGACTGGGGTGCCAGAAAAGCAAAAGTGAAATCGGCCGTGTTGGCACATGAATCCAACCAGATCAGCTTCGAAGAAGAAAAGAAACAGATCATTTTGGATGTTCGCAGCATCTGCCGGAATCTGCCCACCCTGCTCAGCCAGATCGAAATCAAACAGAAAAGTATAGAAAATGCCGAACGTTCCTATGAGATCAATCTGGAAAAATACCGGAACGGTAACCTCACCGGTATGGAATTACAACAATACCAAACACAGCTTACTTCGGCCAAACAAAGCTATACGAATGCCATTATCAATTATAAACAGGAATTGTTAAACCTGAAAATCCAAACCTTGTGGGATTTTGAAAACAACAGGAGTTATTTGCCTGCGGACCTTTTAAAAAGGACACAACAATAAAAAGAAATATTTGGGAGTGAAATCATATATCAAACAAAAAGAAAGAGAATACCATGAATAATTATCTGAAGATTATCGGAGCCATTTCGTTGGGACTTACGTTATTTTCCTGCAATAACAACCGGAATAATTCTGTATCTGACTCAACAACTCCGGTGTGGGTTGAGGATGTTAAACTACGTAACATCGAAGAATACATCACCACGACAGGTACGGCAAAAGCTGCCAAAACCATTGAACTGAAATCGGAAACCACCGGAAATTATATCTTACAAAAGAATCCGAAAACAGGACGTCCCTATCAATTGGGCGATATTGTAGAAGAAGGGGCTGTCATTATCCGTCTGGATAATCAGGAATACATCAATAATGTGCAGTTGGAAAGTAAAAAACTCCAAATCCAGATCACCGAAAAAGAATGGGAAGGACAAAAAACATTGTATGAAAAAGGTGGAGCCACCCAAAAAGATGTGAACAATGCCGAAAACTCATACATCAACGCTAAACTGGCGTTAGAAAATGCTTATATCACTTTAGACAAAATGAACGTCAAAGCTCCGTTCAAAGGAGCTATCGTCAATCTGCCTTATTTCACGCCGGGTGTGCAAGTGTCTTCCGGTGAAACGATGGTCGGCCTGATGGATTATAGTAAAATGTATGTAGAAACCCAATTCCCCGAAAACACTCTGCCTAAACTGCAAGTAGGGCAAAACGTACATATCACTAACTACAACATTAAGTCCGACACCTTGAAAGGTATTCTCGCTCAGCTTTCTCCGGCCATCAACGAGGAAACACGTACTTTCTCCGGTTATATCGAAATCGACAATCCGGCCTTGAAACTGCGTCCGGGAATGTTCGCCAAAGCCGACATTGTCACCGTACGTAAAGACTCGGTTCTTTCCATTCCGAAAGATATTATCAAAAATCGCCGGGGAGGGAAGATCGTTTACACCGTAGACCGCACCAGTGCAGAAGAAAAGACCATCCAAACCGGAATCAGCGACGATAAATACATCGAAGTGGAGAAAGGATTGACAAAAGACGACAAAGTGGTGGTGAAAGGCTACGAATGGCTGCGCAACCGGAGCAAAGTGAAAGTCATGAAATAATGTACAAGTGTACTCATTCCACGTACCGGAACTTAGGGAGCACTTCTCAAGTTCCGCCTGGACTTTTATCGTTTGCACATTTGCACATTTTCAAATTTCGAAAGTAAAATCATGAATGGTATAACAAAATTCGCAGTTAAATATCCCGTCAGCGTCTTAATGATAACGCTCGGTGTGTGCCTGCTGGGTATGATTTCCTATAACAAATTAGGAACAGACTTATTCCCGGACTTGAAAAATCCGGCACTCTATATCAACCTCGAGGCAGGGGAACGTCCGCCTGAAGAAATTGAAAAACAATTCGTTCAGCAGATCGAATCTATGGCTGCCCGCCAGGAAGGCGTTAAAAACGTCAGCAGCAGCAGCTATGTAGGTAGTGCTAAAATCACCGTGGAATACGACTGGGATCAGGATATGGACGCCGCTTTCCTCGATTTACAGCGGAGCATGTCGCAAATTGCCCAAAACACGGACATCACCTCGCTCGACGTTTCCCGGTATGATGCCAACGCCACGCCCATCATGGTCATCACCATGGAGCATAGCGAAATCAAGGACATGAACGAACTACGCAAAATAGCGGAAAACTATATGCGCAGCGAATTCGTTCGCCTCGATGGAGTGGCAGACATTCAGCTGAACGGTCAGGAAGAAGCCTATATCGAGATCAAAACGAATTCTTACATGTTGGATGCCTTCAATCTGACGGCAGAAACAATCGCTTCTAAGATTGAAAGCATGAACCGGAACGTATCGGGCGGATCGATTGTGAACGACGATATTCAATACACGGTCAAAGGGGTAAACCTGATTAAGAACGTAGACGATATTGGCAACATTATCGTGGCGTTCAAAAATCCAACCTCAAGCAGTTCCGGCTCAACCACGAGCAGCACGATAAAAGCTCCGGTTTACCTGAGCGACGTGGCCGAGATCAGCCTGAGAAACAGAGATCCTAAAAATCTGGCACGTTTCAATGGTGACCGCGTACTCAGCATCAGCATTTATAAAGAAAACAAATACAACACGGTGAAAGCCGTTGAAAACATCCTGGCAAAACTGGACGACCTGAAAAAGAGTATGCCGGGCTATGACTTCAACGTAATCAGTAACCAGGGCGACTTTATCGGAGCTTCTATCGGCGAGGTAAAAGATTCTGCCGTGATGGGTATCCTACTGGCGATGGTGGTACTCTATGTATTTTTACGGCGTATCAACACCACGCTCATTGTCAGCGTGTCGATACCTGTTTCAATCATCGCAACGTTCAACCTTATGTATTTCAACGGGTTGTCAATCAACATCATGACCTTGGGAGGACTGGCGCTGGGAGCGGGTATGTTGATCGACAATGCGATTGTGGTCATGGAAAACATTTACCGAAACCTTGAAAACGGGCTATCCCCCAAAGAAGCAGCAATCAAGGGTGCTTCGGAAGTTTCGGGAGCGATCACCTCATCCACCCTGACCACCATTGTCGTATTCCTACCCATCGTATACATTCAGGGTGCTGCCGGAGAGTTATTCAAGGAACAGGCATGGACGGTGTCGTTTTCCCTGTTATCCTCCCTGTTCGTGGCCATCCTGCTTATCCCGATGCTCGCAGCCCGTTATGTAAAAACACCGAAGAAAAACGAAGCCTCTATCCAAATCAAAGGTTATGGAAAATTAGTCGGGAAATTACTGAAACACCGCTATCTTGTTATCGGGATCGCCCTGATCGTCATGGTAGGCAGTTATATGTTATTGCCCCTGATCGACAAAGAATTTATGCCCAAGGCCGAATCGAAAGAGTTTTCAATTTTCATGACTTTAGAGCCCGGAACGAAATTGCAAAGCACCGATCAGGCCGCCGCTACCATTGAAGACCTGGTAAAAGAATACGGAGGCGACAACATCGAATGGATATACACCCAGGTGGGTCCTTCCAGCAACGACAATCAAAGCAGCGAAGGATCGCCGGAAGAAGAAAATCAGGCAGAGATTAAGGTGAAACTGAACAAAGACGCTAAAATCGATGCGGATTTCCTGATTGCCAATTTAAGCCATAATTATTCCCTGCCCGACGGAATCGACATTTCATTTGAAAAAGAACAATCGGCCCTGCAAAGCATCTTAGGGACGGAAGGCGCTCCGGTGATCGTCGAGATCAAAGGAGAAGAAATCGCCCTTATTGAAGAATTGTCGGACGAAATCAAAGAACGGTTATCCTCGGTGAAGGGAATCTATGACGTTAAAACTTCGATGGAAAAAGGAGCTCCCGAAGTGAATATCGCTATCGACCGCCTGAAAAGCGGAATCTACGGGGTAGATATTACTTCCGTGGCCAGCCAGGTGAAAGAAAAGCTGAACGGTAAAACTGCCGGAAGCTACGAAACCGAAGGCGAACCGATCGACATCGAAATCAAGGTACCTGAAATTGCTC
Source organism: uncultured Odoribacter sp. (assembly GCA_900541415.1). Classification (GTDB taxonomy): domain Bacteria; phylum Bacteroidota; class Bacteroidia; order Bacteroidales; family Marinifilaceae; genus Odoribacter. The sequence continues at coordinate 25,250 of UQJP01000001.1, forward strand.
TGGAGGACTTACACAATCTGGAAATTACCCAGGGAGATAAGAAATACCGTCTGGGAGAAATCGCAGAAGTATCGATTACCGCCGTACCGAAAGAAATATCCCGGAACAACCAAAACCGGATCGGCCGGGTAACGGCTATGCTCGAAAAAGACTACACCTTAGGAAGTGTAGCCCCGGCGATCAACGCCCAATTAAAAGAAGTGCAATTCCCGGCCAAATATTCAGCCAAAATCACGGGAGAAGAAGAAAAACGGGCAGAATCTTTCAACGGATTGTCTTTCGCCCTGATCTTATCCATCATTTTGGTTTATATGGTTATGGCTTCACAGTTCGAATCGTTGCGGCATCCGTTCACCATTTTACTGACGATCCCTCTGGCAGGTGTGGGCTGCATCTATGCTTTCCTGCTGGCAGGAGCCACCCTGAACATGATGGCATTTATCGGTATCATCATGCTGGCAGGTATTGCCGTGAATAACTCCATCTTGCTGGTAGATGCCACAAACAAGCTCAAGGAATCGGGGCTGTCGCTTAACGAAGCGTTAATGGGCGCGGCTCAGCAGCGTATCCGTCCGATTATCATGACCAGTTTGACCACAATCCTGGCGTTACTCCCGATGTGCTTCGGTTTCGGTGAAGGGGCTTCCCTCCGCTCGCCTATGGCATTGGCTGTGATCGGTGGACTTTTCACGTCAACGATCATGACTTTGGTGGTAATTCCTTGTGTGTATCATGTTTTTGACAAGAAAGTCAAAAAGACAACCGGGAACACCGGAGAAACCCTATAATTGCTTTTAACCATTTTGACCCTTTACACTATATAAAATGGATAAATTAATCAAACGGAAGGTACTGATCTCGATGTTATTCATCGGTCTGTCGCTGATGGGATATTTTTCCTACCAGTACTTACCGATGGAGCTATATCCGGATGCAGAGTTTCCAACCCTAAGCGTTAATATTACAGCAAAAACAGAACTCGATCCCAAATACATCGAAAGCCAGGCTGTGATCCCCGTGGAAGGGGTCATCAGCGGACTGGAAGGCGTGGAGGAGATCGACACCCGTATCTCCACCCAAAATGCGCGGATCTCTGTTTCTTTCACGAAAAACACGAACATCAAATATGCCTACCTGAAACTGGAAGAAAGGATCAAAACGATCTCTAAAAACATTCCGGAAGAATTTAAAGTTCAGGTTAGCAAATCGGGAGCGGGAAAGGCAAGCGACCAGTTTATGACCCTGATGATCCTGGGGGACGACGACATCGACTATGTTCGTAATATCACCGACCTGGACATCGCTCCGATATTGGAAAGCACCGACGGTGTTGCTGCAGTCCGGGTGGTAGGGGGACGGCAAAAAAGCATCGAGATTGTTCTCGACAAAGCCAAATGCGAAGCCTTGAAAATCACGGGTTCCCGGATCAGTTCCCTCATCAGCAAAAATATGTCGGAAAAGACGTTTGTCGGAGCTGCTTACGAAACGAACAAACGATATTTTGTGAACGTTACAGCAGAATACCTGCAAACGGAAGACCTGGGAAACATCGTGGTGGCCAATGGCCCTGTGCTGCTGAAAGACATTGCCGACATCAATTTCGGAATCAAAGAAGAAGAATCTTACTCCCGTGTCAATGGGAAAGAAGTCATCACCTGCGTCATCCAGAAATCACCTCTGGTTAATATCATCGATCTTTCCGACCGTATCCGCACAGAAATCGACCAGCTAAACACCGACCTGGAAGCCAAAGGCGTATCGATCAAGATCAGCAGCGATGCCGCAGAAGTGATGAACGACAATATCAACACCATTATTAATTTGGGTGTTACGGGAGCCATTCTGGCTATTTTCATCCTGTATCTGTTTCTCCGGAATTTTAAGATTGTAACCTTTATTGGGGTAGCAATACCCATTTCGGTGTTCTCGGCATTCTATTTCTTCTATTTCTTTGGAATCAGTATCAACACCCTCACCTTAACAGGTATCGCCCTGGCCGTGGGAATGTTATTAGACAATTCCGTCGTCGTCATGGAGAATATTTTCCGGCTCCGGGCCATCGGTGTACCCCGGGAGGAAGCTGCCGTGCGGGGAACAAAAGAAGTGACGAAAGCTATTTTCGCAGCGACATTGACAACGATCACCGTATTCCTGCCTTTCTTGTTCTCGGACGATTTTATTGTGAAACTGATCGGTGAGCATATCGGGGTATCGATCATCTCTACCCTTACAATTTCTCTGGTTGTAGCTCTGTTGCTAATCCCTATGGCTGTCAACCAATTCATGAAAAAACAGGGAGAAAAGGTGAATTTCAGCACCCTTTCCATCCACAGCCGCCCGGTGCAGGCTTATATCGCCATATTAAAAATGAGCCTCCGCAAGCCCACTTTAGTGGTGATGTCCTCCATTATCGTGCTGATCGTCACGATTGCACTTTCACTGACCCTGACCATGAATACCCTGAAGGAAGTGCAGGCGGATACATTTAACGTATTTATGACCTTCCCCAACGGGAATACGCTCGATAAAACCGACGAAACGATCAAACTGTATGAAGACAGATTGCAGGAATTGCCTGAAATCGAAGAATTCAGCAGTAAAATTTATGCCGCCGATGCCAGCATTACGATCAAGCTCAAAGATAACTTTGAAAAGATCAGTAACAAAAGCCTAAACGACCTGAAAAGCATCGTGCTGGGTTTCAGAAGAAACCTTCGGATCAGCGACATCAGTCTGGAAGCGCTGGAAAGCAGTGAGAACTTCCAGGGAGGAGGAAACTCCCTGATGAGCGGAGGCGACGCACTGCTGCGAAGAATGGGTATGGGTACACAAAGTGAAAGGGTCGTTATCAAGGGACAGGATTTCGAAAAGATGATGAATCTGGCAGAATTGCTGAAATACCAATTGGAAGACCTCGAAAATATCAGTTACTCTTCCATCAGCGCATCCCGGGGAAAACCGGAAGCGCGGATCATTTTCGACCAATATCTGATGGAGACGAATGAAGTCACTCCCAATAATGTGGTGAGCGAATTGACAAACTTCACCACCCAGAACACCACTTCCATCAAATACAAAGCCGGCGACCAGGAATATGATATTATCATTAAAGATAAAGATGCCGTAGAGAAAGAAAAAGAAGAAGGCAAAGCGCCCGAAAGGAATCTGGAGGACTTGCGGAACCTGGAAGTGGAAAATCAGAACAGTTCGATCGTCGAACTGCGGAGTTTCAGCAAAATCAACCTGACTTACGGGCAAGGAAATATCAACCGCCTGAATCAGGATAAGCAAGTGATTATCAACTATCGCTTCAATTCCGATGTCAATGAATCGAAGAATATCCTTCAAACAGCCCGTGACGAAGTGGACGATCTGGTACAGGGCACCGATATTCCGACAGGCTTAGCCGTAGAAGTCATTCACGAAGAAGACGAAACCAGCGAATTTACATTTCTGATTCTGGCAGCTTTCATCATCATCTTTATGATCCTGGCTTCCGTGTTCGAATCGCTGACAGCCCCAATCGTGCTGATGTTTGCCATTCCTTTGGCTGCTATCGGTTCGTTGTTGGCCTTGCTCTTCACCAGCAATTCGCTGATGAACGCAAACGTAATGATCGGATTTATCATCCTGATCGGTATTGTGGTCAACAACAGTATCATCCTGATCGACTACACCTCACAGCTAAGGCGTCAGGGCAACCGGAAAGTGCGGGCATTGATCACCGCAGGAATCTCCCGTCTACGCCCGATCCTGATTACGGCCATCACGACCATCGTGGCCATGTTCCCGCTGGCTATGGGGCAAGGCGAGTTTGTTTCGGGGCTGGGAGCACCTTTTGCTATCACGGTGATCGGAGGTTTAACGATGAGTACCCTTTTAACGTTGGTCATCATTCCTACCCTTTATTCAGGAATGGAGGACGCATTGCGTCGCCTGCGCACCCAAAGCCTGTTCATGAAGATATTACAGATTACCCTGCTGGTCGGTTCCGTGATCTTTATTTTCTTCTTTACCAGTTCGCTGATGTGGCGTTTGGGCTATCTGATCGGAGCCGTTATCCTGATTCCGGGTGTAACCTGGTTTATGGAAACCAGCTTGCGTCAGGCAAACAGCAATATCATTCCGAAAGATGAAGAAATCCATATTTCGATCCGTAATCTGGTGAAAATCTACGGACGTCCTTCCGAATTCAAACGGGAATGGCATTCCGGCGAACAAATCCGCGCACGGCTCGGTTTAAAAGAAGAGTATCATCACCTGAAAGACTTGAAACCATTGGTATGGATGATCCCGATCATAGGTTTCCTGATCTATTTCACCTATTTCTATCAAACCCTGATTTTCTGGGCGATACTGTTCTCGGTACTGACATGGTGGTTATTAGGTAGCTTCATTGGTATACTCCAGGAGTTCGTGAACTTCAAAGGCCGGAAACTGCCCGTTATAACAATCAAGATCATCGGGATAACCGTATCCTATTTCCTTCCGTTGTTCTCTCTGATCTGGGCTGCGATTAAATTCCAGAACAGCGGTATAGCGATCATTTTAGGATTACTGTGGTACGTAGGCATTGCAGCACGCTATCTTGCCAACCGGATACATAAGTATAACATCAACATCGACCTGATCGACGGACGTTTCCGGGGATTGCGGAAAAGCATTTACCGCCTTGCTACAAAAATCCCGGTAATCGGTTACAAGAAACAACCGTTCAAAGCCCTGAACTCTGTTTCTTTGGATATTCATACGGGAATGTTCGGCTTGTTAGGTCCGAACGGAGCCGGAAAAACCACTCTGATGCGTGTGATCTGCGGGGTGTTCGAACAAAGCTATGGAAAAATATTCATCAATGGCATCGACACACAAGTGAAACGCGAGGAATTGCAAGGGTTGATCGGCTACCTGCCGCAGGAATTCGGTACGTATGAAAACCTCACATCCTGGGAATTTTTGGAATATCAGGCTCTGCTGAAGGGTATCTACGATTCCCAGACACGCCGCCAGCGGATCACCGAAGTGCTCGAAGCTGTCCACATGTATGAAAACAAAGACAAGAAAATCGGAGGATTCTCCGGTGGTATGAAACAACGTATCGGTATCGCCCAAACCCTGTTGAACTTACCCCGCATCCTTGTCGTGGACGAACCGACCGCCGGACTCGACCCCAGAGAGAGAATCCGTTTCAGGAACCTTTTGGTGGAACTGTCACGCAACCGGATTGTTATTTTCTCTACCCACATCATTGAAGACATCGCCAGTTCCTGTAACCAGGTAGGTGTCATCAACAAGGGCTCTGTAAAATATCACGGAACTCCTGCTGAAATGGCAGAGATTGCGAAAGAGGTAACCTGGACGTTTGAGATCCCGGCAAGGGAATTCGCTCAGCTTTCAAGCGACCTGCTGATCGTTCACCACATCCGGAACGGAGAAAATATTAAAGTGAGATGCCTGTCGGAAACACAGCCTGTTCCCAGCGCGGTACACACCACTCCATTGTTGGAAGATTCCTACCTATGGTTGTTGCGTAGTGTAAAACTGGCAAATAACGAACAGATCATCACACAATAACACCGATGAAACCATGAAACAATATCTTATAACATTAGCCAAACTGACCCGCTATAATATAAAGATCATTTTCGGGAATAAGTTTATCTATTTCATCCTGAGTGCCGTCGGATTCTATGTCCTTACTGTTGGTATCAGCCTGTTTTCCGATTCCGACATCACAACGGCATCGGGATATAATATGTTGCTTGTTCCCTGTATGCTACTGGTTTTCTATCCCACTTGTTTCGGCATTCAAAACGATCAGGACGCGAAAATCATCGAGATCATTTTCGGAATCCCCAACTACCGTTACAAGGTATGGCTATTCCGTTTACTGATCGCGTATGTGATCTGCTTTATCCTGACCCTTTTGTTGGCCGCCATTACAAACTGGCTGGTAGTGGAAGTTCCTCCGGTAAACCTTTCCGTGCAATGTATGGTTCCGGCCTTTTTCATCGGGATGCTCTGCTTTATGCTCAGCACGATGATCCGCAACGGAAACGGTACGGCAGTGATTATCATTATCGTCGGGCTGGTCCTTTTCATCCTGAACCAAGCTTTGGGTGTCAGCAAATGGAATGTTTTTATGAACCCGTTCGATATTCCGCTCGATAAGAATCCGGAAATATTCTACGGCACACTGTTCGATAACCGGCTGGTGATATTAATCTGCTCAACGATATTCCTTTTGATCGGCCTTTACAAGACCCAAAACCGGGAAAAATACATTTAACCCCCGGAATATCGTTCCGGCTTATTCTAAATTGATAGGTTATACTCCCCTGTGGGTATAACCTATTGTTTTATAGAGCGGCTATTTTTTATTTAATTTATAAACCAGTCCGCATAAAGAAAAAATATTTAGAACACCCACCTCCTGTTGTAAGGCTCGCTCTATTTGCAGGAGGAACGAAAAGATTATAGTCGCTGCGAAAAACAATAATTCGATCATAAATCTAATTTTTTATAGCTATGAAAAAAATCTTGCTCTTGCTGCTCGGTTGCTTCATTTTCACCCAACTCGTCACAGCTCAGGAACTCAAATCCCCGGACGGGAATTTCACGTTGAAATTCTCTTTAGAGGCAGACGGAACACCCACCTATCTGCTGACCTACAAAAAAGACACCGTCATCCGTTCCAGTAAACTGGGATTCGAATTGAAAGGCGACCGCAAATCGCTGCTCAACGATTTCACGATCGTCGACAGCATCCGTTCCACTTTCGACGAAACCTGGGAACCCGTGTGGGGCGAGCAAAAAGAAATTCGAAACCACTACAATGAACTGTTTGTAAATCTCCAGCAGTCAGGCGGGAAAAGGCAAATGGCTGTCCGGTTCCGCCTGTTCAACGACGGATTGGGTTTTCGTTATGAATTTCCTGCCAGCGGCAGTTTAAGGTACTTCACCGTCAAGGAAGAAAAAACCCAGTTCGCCCTTGCCGGAGACCATAAAGCTTTCTGGATTCCGGGCGATTACCATACGCAGGAATTCGAAACCACCATCAGCCGTATTTCAGAAATCGGTAAGAATCTGGACGCGGCAGCAAGCACTTATAATGCCGGATACCGTTACGAACTTTATCCCGACACAATCATCCAAACCTCTTTGATGATGAAGAGCGACAAAAACCTCTACATCAACATTCACGAAGCGGCTTTGGTGGAATATCCCTGCATGCACTTGAAAGTGGACGGGGCAAACCGGGTGCTGGAAACCTTCCTCGTCCCGGATGCCAGAGGAGATAAAGCACACATGCAGGCTCCCCGGCACACCCCGTGGAGAACGATTGTCGTGAGTGACGATGCCAGGGATATTCTGGCTTCCAAATTAATTCTGAATTTGAACGATCCCTGCGCTTTCGCTTCAACCAACTGGATCAAACCCGTGAAGTTTATGGGCGTATGGTGGGAAATGATTGTGGGCAAAAGTTCCTGGGCATACACCAACCTCTCCTCCGTTCAGTTAGGAATCACCGATTACAGCAAAATGCAAAGCAACGGACGGCACGGGGCAAACACGGCCAACGTAAAAAGATACATCGATTTTGCTTCCAGACACGGCTTCGACCAGGTTTTGGTGGAAGGCTGGAACATCGGCTGGGAGGATTGGAGCAATAAGATGAAAGACTACGTTTTCGATTTTGTTACTCCTTATCCCGATTTCGACCTGCCGGGTTTGAGGGATTATGCGAAAAGTAAAAATATCCGGATCATGATGCACCACGAAACTTCGGCCTCTCCCCGGAATTACGAACGCCATCTGGACACGGCCTACCGCCTGATGAGGGACAACAATTACAATGCCGTCAAAACCGGATATGTCGGTAAAAATATCCTGCCGAGGGGAGAATCCCACTACGGGCAATGGCTGGTGAACCACTACTTATATGTACTTCAAAAAGCTGCGGACTACCACGTCATGATCGATGCGCACGAAACCGTACACCCCACCGGACTGCACCGGACTTATCCGAACTTATTGGCCCAGGAATCGGCCCGGGGCGGAGAATACGAATCGTTTAAAGGCAATAAGCCCAACCACACAACCATCCTCCCCTTTACCCGGCTGATGGGAGGCCCGATGGACTACACCCCCGGCCTTTTCGAAATGGACAACAGCGTGTATAATCCCTACAAAAAAACCAAAGTAACCAGCACCATCGCCCGTCAACTGGCCTTATACGTCACCATGTACAGTCCCCTTCAAATGGCTGCCGATATGCCGGAAACCTATGAAAAATTTCTCGATGCCTTCCAGTTTATTAAAGACGTGGCGGTCGATTGGGACGATACGAAGATTCTGGAAGCCGAACCGGGAGAATACATCACCATAGCCCGGAAAGCCAAAGGGACGAACAACTGGTTTTTAGGCGGAATATGCAGTGAGCCGGGCAGGACATCCCACATCTCTTTCAATTTTCTGGATGCAGGTAAAACCTATGTTGCCACAATCTATTCCGATACCCCGGAAACAAACTATAAAACCAATCCGCAAAGCTATCAAATCCGGAAAGCGGTTGTGACCAATAAGTCCAAACTCAGCCAGCCCTGCGCCGCTGCGGGCGGATTCGCCGTCAGCATTGTGGAAGCCGATAAAACTGCTACCAAAGGATTGAAAAAATTGTAAACGGGAACAGTTGGTTTCAACTATACGTTCAGAGTTAAAACTTTAAAAAAGCTGCCGGAATCCAACCATTCCGGCAACTTTTATATTTATCCTTTCCCCCTTTTCCCATACCCCGGAGAGCCGGAAAACGCTGGCTGGTAAATTGCTTCCGGCATCACATTGCCCCACCTTTTATCGCTTCTCCCCATCTCCAACAGCAACTTTATCCCATCGGCCACAGCAATCGCCCCGCCCGGCAATATACCTCCCCACTCCTTCACTTCCACACACAGATTCACCCTTCCCAATGTACATATGAAGTTTACAAAATCTGCACACGCAGGAATTTTGCGCCGTCCCCCACAACCGGGCGGTTATAAAATATTAAAAAAAACGCTGCCGGGACCGATACAATTTTTACAATCCCCCTCCCACATCCCTTTTCAAATAAGGATTCCGCCTTCCGGCTTATCTTCCCGCCCCAGCTGTCCCGGAAACACAAAACAAAGCAACACGCTGATAACAAGATTTTTAGCAAATCCCCTAACATGTATTTTTTGTTTTTATTATCCTTTTGATACAAAAATTGAAGTGTATGAGATAAAAATGAAAAGGCGATCGAAAGGGATGCGTTACATTTAATCATCCAAAAACAAACTTCTGTAAACGGATTTAAAAAGAAATCAAACAATCCGCTAAATCACATCCAAAAACGGCGAATTTAAGAATAAACAACACAGTGCAATCGTTTGACTGAAAATATATATCAACAACTATTAAATATAATAAACGCCCACTAAATAACAATGTTTATGGAAAAAAGGAAACTCTTTATTTTAATGCTGGCTTTATCGGCTTTCTTTATTACAGCGTGTAATAAAGAAATGGATAAATTCTACGAGCGTCCCGACTATTTACAGGGAAGTGCTTATCAAGTGCTGGAACAAAAGGGGAAATACTCTTTGTTTCTGGAAGGCGTGGAGCGGACAGGCTATAAAGAAATGCTGCAAGGGCATGGCTTATGCACCGTTTTCGCTCCCGATGACGAGGCTTTCGGAAAATACCTGAAAAAACACGGGTATGAAAACCTTGCCGCTATCCCCGCTGATTCTCTAAATATATTAATCAGTTACCATCTGCTAAAATACTCATATAACAAAAGCTTGTTACTGGACTTCCGTCCTTCGGGCATACAAAATTCCGAAACGGACGAAGGGGTTTACTACAAACATATGAGTTATGCCAAAGAAAACATCGAAACCATCACCGACAAGAATGGGAAAAAATACAAGGTTTACCGAAAGGAAAAACAACTTCCCGTGTTTTCTTCGCTTCTGTTCGAAGGTAAAGCAATCGACGGAGAGCAGAACTATAAATACTTTTTCCCCAACAGCCAATGGTATGGCGACAACCAAACCCTTCATGTGGCCAATGCGGGCATCACCACCTACGACATCCCCACGGACAATGGCTATATCTTCCTGATAGATGAAGTGATCGAGCCGCTGCGGACCATTTACGACGCATTGCACAAGCGGGAGGATTACTCGGTGTTTGCCGGACTATACGACAAATTCGGGAGCTTTTCATATAATTCCTCCCTCAGCTCGTCGTATGCGCAGGCGGGCGACAGCCTTTACCTGTATTTCCACAAGCCCCTGCCCAGCATTTACAGTGAAGAAACAGGTTCGCTGCTCGATTTCGCTTCGGGACAGGCCGTGAGCATCGCTTCCCAGTCGAAATACGCCTACAACCTGTATGCACCGAACAACACGGCGATGGACTATTTCCTGAAAACCTACCTGCCCGGTTACAGCAGTTACGACGATGTGCCTTATCTGCCTCTCTATTACCTGCTTTCCGAGCATGCCCCGCAAACCCGCGACATCGTTTTCCCGGAAGAGATACAAAACCGTAAAATCAATTCCGATTTCGGGTTGATTTACGATTTCAACGTAACGAATCCCGCCTGCCGCGAAATGTGCTCCAACGGCCCGTTCTACGGCCTGAACGAGGTGATCGTCCCTATCGTCTACCGTTCCGTCACCGGAGATGTGCTCAGCTCTCCCGATTACAAAATATTCACCCACATGCTCTACAAAACAGGGGAAATGATGCAATTGGTGGATGCAGAAGGGCTGACGAACAAGTTCACGATTTTCGCCATCCCGGATGCCGTGTTCAACGAATGGGGCTATTTCTACAAGGTAGATGCCTCAGGAGCTTTCAAGGAAGCCAATATCCAGATGAACGCAAAAAACATCAGTACCCAGGAAATGATGACCATTATGGACATGCACATCGTAGCCGGGGAGATTAAAGATTTCGACCGGAAGGCGATCTATGAAACCCGCGGAGGAGGCTATCTGAAAGTGTGGAACGGAGGAGTGTTCGGAGAAGAAAAAAACACCAATCCTTTCCGGGTGGAAATCCTCAAATCGATAAACCCACAAACAAACGGCATCACCTATCAAACCGAAGGCATTCTGACGAAAGTCCCCGCCGAAGGAGGCCTCTCCCTGAACACCCTATTGCAATACGACGAATACAGAGAGTTTTATTCCCTGATAGAAAAAGCGGGATTAATCGATAAAAACGGGGAAATCACCCTGTTCGACCAAACAAAATTCATTCTGCTGGTTCCCACCAACGACGCCATCCGGAAAATGGCATCGCAGATTCCTCAAAACCCGGAAGAACTAACCGAATGGTTGAAATACTATTTCGTTTCGTTAAACTACAATTCAATCCTTTCCTACATCTATCCCGGTATCGAGAATCAATACAGATACGGCAGTTTCAGCACACTGGCCATCGATCCTACACTTTCGGGAGAAGAACAGACCGTCTATAAAAAACTGAAAATAGAAGACAGTGAAGAGCCGGAAGTCTTCCAGCTCAGAATCGGGAATAACACCGGGTCGCAGGCCACCCACACCTTAAAAGACGAGTTCCCTGTTTTTGCCCGGGACGGGATCATCTACCAGATAAACGATGTTATACAGCCGGAATAATTAATTCAATCGAAAAATCATGAGAAAGAGTCATAAAATACAACTGATCGCATGGATGCTACTCCTGTTTCCCGGAATCAGCGCATTTGCCCAATCCACGGTGACGGGTATCGTAAGGGATAACAACGGATCGCTACCGGGAGTGACCATCTATGTCATGGGCAATAATGAAAGGGCTTTAACCGGAGCCACTACCAACGAAAACGGAGAGTATTACCTCACCGTTCCCACCATCAATCACGCAAAGGGAGAATTGAAAATCGTTTTCTCTTTCATCGGATATAAACCCCAGGAAGTGATTTATAAAAACCAAAAAGTAATCAATATCACTTTGGCGGAAGACATTCAAACGCTGGAAACGGTGAACGTTGTCAGTCAGATGATCCGGACCAACGATGCCGGGTTGCCCGTGAAAGACATGGGAGTGTCGAATCAGCGGATCAATATGCAGGAAATGGAAGAAATTCAGGCCACCTCCGTGGAAGATGCCTTGCAGGGACGGTTGGCCAATGTGGACATCATCGCCTCGTCCGGCGACCCCGGCTCCAGAATGAACATCCGTATCCGCGGCACAAGCTCGCTCAACGCCTCGTCCGAGCCTTTGGTGGTGATCGACGGGATTCCGTTCGAAACCAGCTTTCAGGACGACTTTGATTTTGCCACGGCCAACGAGGAAGACTACGGGGCTTTGCTCAGCATCTCCCCTTCGGACATTGAAAGCATCGAAGTGCTGAAAGATGCCGCCGCCACCGCCATGTGGGGATCACAGGGGGCAAACGGCGTATTGGTGATTACTACCAAAAAAGGAACAAAAACAAAAACCCGTTTTTCCCTTTCGCAAAAAATAGATTTCAAGAAAGAAGCAAAGCAAATCAGCATGCTGAACGGCCAGCAATATGTGACGCTGATGCAGGACGAGCTATGGAACCGCATGGTAGACGGCGGTTTCACCACCAGCGCCTATAACGAGCTTTCCAGCCACCCGGAACTCAATTTCGATCCTTCTTTCCAATATTTCAACGAATACAGGCAAAACACCGATTGGGTGGACTTAGTGACCAAAACCGCCCTGACCTCGGAAACCGCCTTTTCTATGTATGGCGGAGGTAACCGCGCCACCTACCGTTTCTCTGCCACTTATCTGGACGAAGGAGGTACCTCCAAAGGAACCGGACTGAAACGCCTGACGGCACGCCTGAACGTAGATTACCGCTTTTCCACCAAACTGAGGGTAGGTGCGCAGTTCGCCTTCTCGCAAGGCACGAAAAAGGACAATTATTCCAACGTTCGTTCGGAATCCCGAATTAAGATGCCGAACATGAGCCCCTGGGCATACAACGCTCAAGGAGAACTCACCGACCGCTATTTTGTGCCCGTATCCGCTGACGGCTACACCCCCTGGCAGGGAATGTGGGGCGACGGAAGGTACAATCCGCTGGCCATGATCGACGATTCTTTCAACAACACTTTAAACCGGGATATACGGGCACAATTCGACCTGAACTACGATATTCTGGCGGGACTGAGATTTGCAGCCAATATGGCGGCGGATATAAAAACCACCAAGAACAACAAGTTCCTGCCGCAATCCGCCACAGGGGTGAATCAGGCACACAGCGATTACAACTTAGGAACGGAGAGCTACTCGGAAAACTTTAATATCAATCTGATCGGCCGCCTGACCTATACCAAAAATTTTGGACTTCATAAGATGATTTTATCCACCATGGGGCAGATCAGCGATGCCAGCAAAACTTCGTATGCAACGGAGGTCAGCGGTTCGGGCTCTGCCAATATCGCCGATCCTTCGGCAGGCGGAAAGATCAAAAAAACGAGTTCAGGCTCTTCAAACGGACGTACCGTCCGCCTGGCCATAAACGCACACTACAATTACGACGACCGCTATATGGCCACTTTCGGCTATAATCTGGAAGGCAATTCGCGTATGGGAAAAGACCGCCGTTTCGGGGGATTCTTCAATGTATCGGGACAATGGCGATTTTCAAACGAACGATTCCTCAAAGAGGTGGAATGGATCGATGAAATGGTGGTAAAAGCCAGCTGGGGTGAAAGCGGAAACGCACCGGACGGTAGTTTCCCATACGTGGGTACTCTCTCGCCGGAAGGCATTTATATGGGACATTCCGGGATCGGGCCTTCCACCATCCAGTTGAATAACCTGAAATGGGAAACCGTCCGTCAAACCAACTACGGGGTAGACCTGTCGTTTTTCAGGCTGATAGACCTGAACTTCAATATCTATAATAAGATCACGGACGACATGCTGCAAAAAAATGTGAGCCTGCCGAGTTCCACCGGATTCAAACAAGTGACCTACTACAACGACGGAAAGATCAGAAACCACGGCTGGGAATTTTATTTCACGGTGAGGGACGTTCTGAAAAACAGTGATTTCAGCCTGTCGTTCAACGGAAACATTTCCCGGAACCGCAACGAAATATTACGCCTGCCGCAAAATAAAAAATATGAAGACTATTCGCTGGACAACGGCAAATATGCCCAAAGGGTGATCGAAGGCCAACCCATCGGAGCATTCTACGGTTACAAATACCTGGGTGTGTATCAGAATGTGGACGAAACCATCGCCCGCGACGCTGCCGGAAACAAAATCAATAATCTCAAGGGGGAACAGGTATACACCACCATCAATAACATCCGGGTGATGCCCGGCGATGCCCACTATGCCGACCTGAACAACGACGGTGTCATTAACCGCTATGACATCACTTATCTCGGCAACTCCATGCCTACGGTCACAGCCGGATTCGGGATTAACGTGGGCTACAAAAGCCTGCGCCTGCGCACGTTCTTTCAGGCGCGGCTCGGCCAGAGCGTTATCAACCAAATGCGTATCGACACGGAAAACATGCGTGGAAAAAACAACCAAAGTACGGTTGTGCTGAACCGCTGGAGGCGCGAAGGCGACCAGACCGATATTCCCAGGGCCCTGTACCAAAGAGGATATAATTACCTGGGCTCCGATCGGTTTGTGGACGATGCAACCTTCCTGCGTTTCAAGCAATTGACCCTCTCTTACGATTTCCCGAAAAGGACGGTACAAAGGATCGGGCTGGAAAAATGTAATGTCTATGTAACGGCTTACGACTTGTGCACCTGGACCAAATACAAGGGACAGGACCCGGAAGTGGGATTGAGCAGCGGGGCTTTATACCAGATTGCCAAAGACAATTCCAACACACCCCGTCCGATACGGATCGCATTAGGTTTAAGTATAGAACTTTAAAAACAACAGATATGTCAAAAATGAGCTATAAAATTTCAACCGCCTGCCTTTTGGGATGTTTTCTTTTCTTCCTGACGGGCTGTAATTCCTGGCTCGATCTGTTGCCGGAAAACCAGCAGACAACAGATATGTACTGGAAAACGAAAGAAGATGTGGAAGCAGTTGTCATTTCAGGATACATCCGAATGAAAAGCTGCCTTGAAAAATTCGTGCAATGGGGAGAATTAAGGGGCAACGGCCTACAATACATCGGCAGCACGGCAGCCGAACAGGATGTGGTGACGCTGCAAATGCTGACAACGAATACCGTATCGGACTGGTATAACATTTACCGGGTTATCGGTTCGGCGAACGCCGTTATCAGATATGCCCCCACAGTGCAGACACACGATGAAACTTTCCTCACCGAAGTGATGAATTCTTATGTCGCAGAAGCCGTTTTCCAACGCTCCCTCTGTTATTTCTGGTTAGTGAAAACTTTCCACGAAGTACCTTTAATTCTCGATCCCTATGTGGACGACAGCACGCCCTATACCGTGCCGAAGAACACAGAACGGGAAGTCCTCGACCAGATCATCACCGATCTTTCGGGAATCGTCGCCAATGCCCGCCCCGGTTTTGAAGTGCCGGAAGAAAACAAAGGCAGGGCTACCCGTTGGGCTGTCTACGCCCTTTTGGCCGACATCTATTTATGGGACGAACAATACGAAAAATGTATTTCAGCCTGTAATGAAATCCTGACTGCCGGACAGCAGGAACTATTGCCCGCTAAAAACTGGTACGAACTTTATTATCCGGGCAATTCAAAAGAAAGTATCTTTGAGCTCAACTATGACCAATCGACGGTAGCTTCCGACAAAAACGATCTTTTTACCTGGTTCTACGGGGATAAGCCCAAATACACCATTTCCGCCAACACTTTAGATTTGCTGGATGCCGACGACATTCGGGGAGAAGGCGGCAGCTATAACGGCAGCTATCTCTGGAAATATGCAGGAACTGCACGTATCGGCATAACAAGTTCGCTCAGGGGATCGAGTGAAAGGGACGCCCATTGGATTTTCTACCGCCTGCCGGATATTCTCCTGATGAAAGCCGAGGCTTTGATTCTTTCTGCCAACGGCAACCGGGAAACATTTGAAGAGGCCATCGAGCTGGTCAATACACTCCGCCGCCGGGCAGAAATTAAAAAAGACCTCGAAGCTCCCGCCACGGCAGACGAATGTTTGCAGTTAGTGCTGAACGAACGGCAAATTGAATTTATGGGTGAGGGAAAACGCTGGTTCGACATTTTAAGGACAGCCAAACGCAACAATTACGAGAAACGAAGCTATCTCGTGAATATCCTGCTCAACGGCCTATCGGCACAGGACAGGCTTATCTACGAAGCTAAACTCGAAGATGAAAACAGTTATTACCTGCCTATCCTCCAGAAAGAAATAGACAATAGCGGAGGACTTCTGGTGCAGAACCCTTATTATAACGGATTAGATTAACAAACATTCAATCAATAGATTATGAAAAAGAATATAATTATATGGTTTGCCCTGCTCCTATTCTTTGCCAACTGCGAAGACCCGGACAAAGGCTCGAATTTCGCCGTCATGGAAGGAAATCCGATTGCCGGCTATCTGGATTCGGAAGGAACTTACCCGGAATGGTGCGATCTGTTGAAAAGGCTGGACTTGTTCAATGCTTTAAACCTCGACGGGACATTCACCTGTTTTGTTCCGAACAGGGAGGCTTTTCATCGGTATATGGAAAAAAACGGCTATGCTTCGGTCAATGACATTCCCAAAGACGTAGCGACCTATCTCGTAAAATACCACATCATATCCACCCGCGACTATTTAACCCGTAATTTCCCGAACGGGAAACTACGCGACACCACAGAGTCGGGCGATTACCTCATCACGGAATACACCGGAGGGTCAACGATTTGGGTAAACGGTGTTGCCAAAATCGTGCAGCAGGACATAGCCTGCACGAACGGGCATGTGCAGGTGATAAACGAAGTGCTGGAACCCGTTATGGAAACCGTCTGGGGAAAATTACAACAGGAAGAACGGTATTCCATTTTTAAAGAAGCCGTCGCCCTCACGGGATATGGGCAGAAACTCGACAGGATTCGGCAGGAAGGTAACAGCGGCAGGGAATACAGCACGCTATTCGTGGTAAACGATAGCATTTTTAAAGAAAACGGCGTTGAAAACATCGACGCGCTTAAAACCCTGCTAAATTGCACCACAACAGATTATACCGAGGTTTCCAATCCGTTAAACCAGTTTGTAGGCTATCACATTTTAAATGCCCTCTATTCGTTCAACGATCTTGCCAATTACGAAATGACCAATATGCCGAACGGGAAAAAAGAAAAGATACTGTATCCCATCGGCGATCGGCAAACCGCCCTGATCGAAGATATTAGCGGCCGCCTGATTATCAATAAAGAAAACGGAGGAGGAACGATGCTGGATTTATCACGCATGAACTACCTGCTGCGTAACGGGGTGGTACACGAGGTAAACAACTTAATGTTGCCTTTCGAGCCAGAGCCCATCACGTTTGTTTTTGAATTCACCGACTATGAGCATATCCCTCCTTTTGCTTCCGTAAGCAATTACCGCACAACGGTATCGGGAAATTTTTCTACGGTATTAGACCCGGAAATTTTCAAAGATTATATGCGTTGGGAATCCGTCCCGCAGGGGGCAGCCTACGTGACCTACAAAATCTGGTATGGCACCTGGAATCAGGGAAGCGGATTTCCCAGCGGTTCGGAAGCGAATTTCCTGTATGCCGACCAGTTAGCCGTAAACACGGGAAACATCGGCTGGATCGAAATCAACACTCCGGTAATCATCAAAGGTAAATACAAATTGAAGATACGCACCCCGATCGGGCCTACCCGGGGCACCTATCAGGTGTTTTTCGACGGGGAAAAGGCAGGCTCTCCCCTGGTGGCAGAGGGCGGATACAGCAATAAAACCCATGAGTTAGGAGATTTCGAATTCCGGGAAACAAAAAAGCATGTAGTCCGGCTGGCTTCGGTTAAATCCGGAATCATCGAATTGGATTTTATAATGTTTGAACCGATAAAGTAAACGACCATGAAAAGCAATATATTATTATTCATCCTTGTGCTGGCAACCGGACTGATCTCCTGTAAGGACGATTGGGACGAGCATTATAGCAGCGGACAAACCGGGACCACGGAAGGTTCCCCTGAAAAACTGGGGGATTTTCTTTCCTTTCAGGAAAAATATTCGGCATTTACCGGATTTCTGCAAGAAAGCGGAGTGCTGGACACGCTGAACGCCAACCAGATTCTCACCGTGTGGGCGGTAAACAACGAGAACATGCCCACCCCGGAAGAACTCCGGCTGTGGAGTGCCAAAGAGAAAAAACAGATCGCCTTGAATATGCTGAACTACATGCCGATCTACTATCCGAAATTTGAAGACGGCAAAAAGATTCAGACACTGGCGGGTAAGAACCTGTTTATGGGAATCAATACTGCCGGATTCACGTTGGACGGAACGGACATCGTTTCAACCAATCAGGTTTGTATGAACGGAGTGATCCATGAAGTTGCACACCTGATCGTTCCCCGCAAAAACCTGTATGAATATATAGAATCGCTGCCGGACAACTATTCCATGCTGCGCGATTCCCTGCTGGCACGCAACGACACGGTGTTCGACATAGAACGGAGTTTTCCGATAGGCGTAGACCCCACCGGAAACACCATTTACGATTCCGTCTTCGTGATCCACAATAATTTTATCGGGAGTATCCGCAACGAAGAAGCCAAAAACACGATTATGCTACCGGACAATCAGGTCATCCTGAATGCCTTCGAAGAAATGAGGACTTATTTGCTGGCAGATACCCTGTCCACCGAATTAAAAGAGGAAATGAACGACTGGTGGCTCAAAGCCCTGATCTATCCGGGAGAACTCCCGGTTTACGACAAGGATAAAAGTATTTATTCCATCTACAACAAGCATTGGCGCACAGACATACAGGAAGTGAACCGGGCAGAAGCCGTTGCGGTGAGCAACGGGCTGATTTACCCGGTAACTAAATTCGTATTCCCGAAATCTTCCCTGTTAAAAGATGTCGAATATATCATCCCGGACCTTTGGCAACGGGCAACGTCCACCGAACGGGAAACCTATTTCTCATACGGAGGGAAAGGCTATACAACCACGGCAGCCGAAATCATTTACGTGGATGCACAGCTCAATAAAAATCCCTGGGCTAAAGATGTTTCCAACACCTGGTGGAGGGCACACTCCTCACGCAAGACTGAAAAGGACACGGTGTATGCGGAATTTACCATTTTGGAAAAAGACCTGAAAAATAAAGTGGTTCCCACCTTATTGTATCCGGGAACCTATGATGTATATGCCTGGCTTCGCTCTTATGCTGCCGTACCGATCACCATTTCCGTGGTTTCCGATGCCGTAGAAGGTGCGGAACTGCAAGCAGACGGACGATACAGCCTGACTTTGCAGGAACAGGTTTCACAATCGGATTTCTCCAAAACAGATGTAGCGAGCAGTTATTATCAGGGCATCGTGGGAACGATTAAGCTCACCAAACCCACCCGTGACCTGCGTTTTAACTTCCTCATCTGGGACGCAGGAAGTAATAAAAATATTAACATCCGGGGAATCAAACTGGTTGCCAACCGGGACGAGATGTACTAATAAACACACAAGATTATGAAAATCATATATTTAACACTTTGTTTGCTATTGACAACCTCTGTTTCCTGGGCTCAGGAATGGACAGAAATCAAAGGAAAGGTCATGCGCGCCACGGACAAAACCCCGATCGAATCGGCCAGAGTATGGTCGGCAGATGCCAAAAACTCCGTCGTCACCGACCCAAAAGGCGAATTTACCATACAGGTAAATAAAAAGAATACCACCCTGCTTTTCGAAAGCTACCTTTATTTGCCGAAAGAAGTTCCGGCCAATGGGCGGGAACAACTTGAAGTTTACCTGCTCGATGCCAATACTCCGGCCTTCCAACCGGAACACTCGCTTCCTTTCGGACAGGTTAATCATTACGACCGGACGGGAAATCCCTTTTCACGGGGATTGAAAGACCTGAATAACGGGAAGCCGTTTTTCGACGAAACGCTTTACGGAATGATTCCCGGCGTACAGGTGCTTGAAAAAAGCGGAATGCCCGGAGAAGGGGCTTACCTGAATTTGCGGGGCATCCGGAGCCTTGCGGCCAACAACGCTCCCCTGATCGTTATCGACGGGTTGCCTTTGCTGCCCGACATGGAAGAGTCCCCGGTGATTTCGGGATACTCCAGAAACATCCTCATGCCTGTGTCCCTAAAAGACATCCGGAGCTTCACTTTCGTACAGGGGGCGGACGCTGCGATATACGGCTCTATGGGCTCTAACGGCGTTATCCTCATCGAAACCGATAAAGCCAGCGACATGGAAACCAAAGTCGAATTTCAGACAATCAACGGACTGACCTGGATGAACAAACGCTATCCGATGCTGGATGCCGACGGATTTAAAAGTTTTCTGGTGGATGTGGGGGAAACCAAAGTGGCGAACACCAACGAACTGGTGGAACTATTTCCCTTCCTGAAGGACGATTACGATTATCAGCACTACTACCGCCATATCTATGGCAACAACACCGACTGGCAGGACGAAATATACAACCAATGCGCTTTTTCCACGGAAAATATCCTGAAAGTAAAAGGTGGCGATGAAATTGCCAAATATAACCTGACTGCCGGATACTTACGTAACAACGGCGTGGTGAAAAACACCGATTTGTCTAAATACTACACCCGCCTGAATGCCGACCTGAACGTATCGGCTAAAGTGAGGATGTCCGCTTCTTTCGGATTCAGTTACGTGCAAAGCCATTTACAGGAACAGGGAATGATTCCCCAAACCAATCCCCTGCTTGCTGCCTTGTATAAAGCCCCGGTTTTAGGGGTATGGGAAAAGGATATGTACGGCAACCGGGTATCCCGTTTCGACACCGTTCGGCAGTTCGGTATCAGTAATCCGAGGGCGGTGGTGGAACAAGTGGAAGCCACTATGAAGACCTACGACATTTTGGGAAATATCGCCCTGAACTACCAGCCCAATTCAAAGTTCAATTTCGATGCCATGCTGGGAATCTATTACAATTACAATTCGGAAAACCTGTTCGTTCCCGGTAAAAGCCAGCCTTCCATCGCTCCGCTTATGGAAGGATATGCGCACAACACCGTGAGGGGAGGCGTCGGGCTGGGCTATAACATCTATGCCAAAGCACAGGGAAGTTATAAGCATGCGTTTAACGACAAAAACAGAATCACGGCCAGTCTGGGCTATCAGCTGATTACCTCCAGACGGGAGTACGATCATGCCGAAGTGGTCAATACGACTTCTGATTTCTACAAAACCTTAGACCGTTCGGAATCGGACTATGGAAAGAAAATCGATGGCTACGAAGATATTTGGAACTGGACGAATGCCTATGCCCGGCTATACTATGACTATAACCACCAATTTCAGCTATCGGCCACTCTGGCCGCCGATGCAGCTTCATCCACCGGGAAAAATGCCGTGCGCCTGCAATGGCTACCCAGTGTGAATGTAGGAATAAACCTGAAAAACATGTCGTTCCTGCAAGATGTGAGGGGAATCGATGAATTTTTAGTGAGAGGAGCCTGGGCTACCCTCGCCAATAGCCGGTATTCCTCCGTATATTCCCAGAACTACTATGTGAATCAGCCTTTCCACGACATTGTGGGGATGGTAAAGGAAAATATCCCGAACAGCCGGCTGAAACCGGAAAAGGTGGAAAATTACAATGCCGGGATTGATTTCTCCCTTATGGGAAGAAAAATTGCGGTCAGCGTGGACTACTACCGGGAAAACACCCGCAATATGCTACTCGGCAAAGAAATGCCTTCCGCTTACGGTTATGGGCGCATGTTCACCAATGCGGGAAAATTGAAAACCGATGCCGTGGAAGCCTCCCTGCACCTCAATCTTTTACAGCGCGGACAGTTCCAATGGTATGCCGGAGGTAACATCACCCACTATAAAACCACAGTCAGCAGCCTCGGCGGAGAAAAAAGCATGATTACTTCATTTTCAGACGGTAGCCAACTGATTACCCAAGTGGGCGGATCGCCTTTCGCTTTCTACGGATTTGAGGCGGGAGAAGTGTTTTCCACCCAGGAGCAAGCCAATGCCGCCGGACTGGCTTCCTATAATGGAAACAGCTTTCAGGCAGGGGATGTCCATTTTTCCGACAGAAACGGCGACCATGTGATCGATGATGAAGACCGCACTGTCCTGGGATCGGCCACCCCCGACTTTTTCGGAGGATTCTACACCGGATTCCGTTACCGGGGAGTGGAGCTTTCTGCCTTGTTTTCTTACAGTTACGGCAACGAAATCTATAATGTGGTAAGGCGGAACATCGAATCCCTCGATGGTTTCACCAACCAAACGGAAACAGCCACCCGGAGGTGGAACGACTACGGGCAGACCACCGATATGCCCCGAGCCAACTACGGCGACCCGGCAGGCAATAACCGCTTTTCATCCCGCTGGATCGAAGACGGCTCTTTCCTGAAACTGAAAAATGTGACTTTAAGCTATACATTCCCCCGGGAATTGAGTTTTATCCGGCAGTTACAAATCTACCTGAGTGGCGATAATCTTCTGACTTTCACCAAATACTTAGGGTTAGACCCCGAATTTTCATGGTCGTATTCCTCGCAGTTACAGGGAATCGACCAGGGAAAAATCCCAGCGGCAAGCAGCGTGCGCCTCGGCGTAAAACTGAATTTCTAACCTCTAACTACAATTATCATGAGAAATATAGTTTCAATCCTTTGTTTATCCGGTCTTTTGAGTTGCACGGCATGCCAGAAATTTTTCGACGTAGAGCCGAACAACATCCTGAAAGAAGACCAGAACTATCACGAATATTACGAAGTGTACAGCTCCTTTGTGGGGAACGCCGTACGCTTTCAGGAAGCCGCGGAACACTATGTGGTTATGTCGGAATTAATGGGGGGATTAACGACTCCCACGTCCAACGCTCCGGTGGAGCTGTGGGAAATCTTCCGGTTTCAGGCGGGAAACGGTAACCAAGCGGTTGCTCCCAACCCTTACTACAAATTAATCATCAATTGTAACGACTTCATCCGCCACACCCTGAAATATGAGGAAGAAAATCCGGGAGCCATCCCGGTGAATGTGCTCGAAGGCATGATTTCGGAAGCCATCCGCTACCGGGCATGGAGCTACCTCACTTTGGGGAAACTCTACGGACAGGCGATCTATCATGACTATTCCCTTTCCGATTACACAGACCTCAGCCGGGGACAAATGCTATCCTTCGACGCGCTGATCGATCAGGTGATTTACTCCATGGAAAACGGATTCAACGGAATCGACGGTAAGAAAACGCTGGTATGGAGGGACATCACCAATATCCAGGGAGACGAATGGATTCGTTTCGGGATTAACCCGAACGCCCTGTTGGGGGAATTATACCTGTGGAAAGGCGATTACTACACCGCTTTCGAATTCCTGCAAAATGTGATTAAAAACGGGAACGGCGACTTCATCGTGAAAAAAAGCGGTACCTATTCAGACATTTTCACGAAACCCATCACCTCCAATTTACAGGAACTGGTCACCGTAGTCCCTTTCAATGCCATTAAGCAGCAGCAAAACAAATTACAGTATTATTTTTCAAACATTGCACCGAATGTTTACCACCTCAAGCCGGCTTCCCGCCTAAGCGAACTCTACGACCTTCAGGAATGGAAAATCGACGCGGCGGAAGGAACGGGCGACAAGGTGAGGAAACAAATCAATATCGGGGTTGAAAACGGCGATACGGTAGCCATCAAATACCACCGGGGAAAAGCCCCTCACGAACGGGATCATTACATCCCGGTTTACCGGGCTGCGGAAATTCACCTGATGATAGCCGAAGCCCTGAACCACTGCGACCTGCAAGAAGAGGCCATGGCCTTTCTGAACGACGGGGTAATACAATATGTCACTCCCGGCGGATTCCTGAAACGCCCGTTTAATTCGCCCCTGTACAGTCCCCTGCTGGTGGAAAACGCAGGTATACGGGGACGGGTGAACCTGAAACGGCACGAACTGCCCGAAAAAATCACGGTGGACGGCACGGAACAAACGGTTTCCAAACTGCCGGAAGCACAGCAAATTCTGGTGAAAAGACAGCAAATCGACAGCCTGATCTTAAACGAATATGCTTTGGAACTGGCCTTCGAAGGAAAACGTTGGGGCGCACTGATCCGGATGGGTAGATTCTGGGGCGGTAGCTTTGTGTCCGGGTTGATGCAGGAAAAATTCCCGGCAAGCGAACGTGGAAAATACACCGAATTTCTGCAATCGGAAGAAAACTGGTTCATCCCTTATGACCCGCTTAAAAACTAAAAACATGGAATCCGTCATTTCTAAAACCATAAAACAACGGAGTATGAAAAAAATAAATTTAATCACCCTGCTGTTTTCCCTGATTATCGCCGGGCAAGCCTGCGAAGAAGGAAAAATCACAGATGAAAAACCGATTCAGGTAGTCGAAAAACCGACAGAACCCGAAGAGTCTTTGCCGGAGTGGGTAGAAACTCTGGCTAATCCCCACCGGGAATGGGTTTCAGTATTTCCGGGAGAAATTTCAAAACAGGAAAGAAGGATCGAAGACACAACCGTGGTCCTGAAACCTTACTATAAAAAACCCTCGCCGGGCTGCTCCAACCCCACACCTTTTTTTAGCACGGGATTGTATGCTCCGGCGGCGGAAGTTATCACGGTGAACGTCCCTGCCGGACTGACCGGAGTGGAATACCGGATCGGTGTGTGGCCCTGTGACCTCGACCATCCCTGCGTAGGCGGGAATGCCGTGGAAAACCAAAAAAGGTATTATAAAATATATGTCAAAGGCAAGCTGGAATCGGGAGAAAACAAAATATCGAGCTACTTCGGCGGGCAGGTATACCTGTATTTCCCGGAACAGGTGGAAGGTGAACATGCTTTTCATTTTAAAGGCTGTGTCAAATCGCCCGACTTTGTGAAAGGCGGCAACGCACAGGAGTGGAAAGAAATGATCGCAACAACCTCTGTCCCGTGGGGTGAACTCAGGGGGGAAAGGTTTATCTGCACATTCCCCCGGGAAATGCTGAAAACGGTGAGCGATCCCCAACGGTTGGTGGATTTTTACGATAAATTCATTTATTATAGCTATGATGAGGTGTTCGGGTACAGCCAGGACCCTGCTGCGCCTGACAATATGCGGGCGGTGCTGACGCCCTGGAGAGTGTGCCTCGATATACAGCAATGCGGCGGAGCCGCCCATTCGGGCTATCCGTTCGTTGCCGGATGGAATTCAGACCAGAGATGGGTGCAACCGGAAGAATTGGAAGTCGGAAACATGTGGGGCTTATGGCACGAAATCGGGCACAATTTCCAAAATTCCAAATGGAAATGGGGAGCCCTCACGGAAGTGACCTGTAACCTGAATATCTTTAGCTGGTATTGCCGTTTTAACGGTTACTGGGCCACCGGGTCACGGCTGGACGAATTTAAAGCGACTGTGGAAAACTACGTGCTGAACACTCCGAACGACACGAAAGACAACACCGAAGACCTGGATGTGGGGCAACTTCTTGTCCCCTTCGTGCAATTGGCATACGGGCTGGACTGGGGCGTTTATAAATACCTCGGCATACAAAACCGCACCAGTAAGGAATCCACGAACAGCGATCAGGAAAAACGCGATTTCTTCGCCCGCAGGGTATGTGAATATGCCACGGCCAACCTGTTACCGTTTTTCGATGATTGGGGATTTAAGATTTCCAAAGAAACCCGTTGCTATTTAAGCAAATTCCCGGCCTGGGAAACCACAGAACGGGGAATCAGCAAAGGCGAATTCTGGAAATCGTTCGATTATGGAGCGGTGACCGATCCCTCTATCGTGGACGTGTATCACGAACCCGATCCTTCGCTTTTCCCAAATCCCGAATATGATTGCGGCCCGAAACCGATCGACCGTTCAGGCTGGACGATTATGGGTTTCTTCCCCAAACAATATTCGAGCGCGGCGAACTACGGGCCTCAACTTTTATTGGACGACAACCTGAAAACGAAATTTGCGACATCGGCAGACAATGGGAAATCGTGGCCGGGTTATGTGGTGTTCGACATGCAGAAGGAATACTATCTCGGCGGGGCGTTCTTCGCCCAGCGCGACGGAACGGGATCGGTCAATTCACGTCCCGGAACCCTGAAAGTATACGTATCGACGAAAGCCCCGGTAGACGGCTCCGGCAATTTCGATCCAAACTTCAAAGAATGGCAACTCCTGTTGGAAACTAATTTGGAAGCCAACGGCGACAAATTGCAGAACTTCGAGCTGGAAGGTAAAGACTGGCTCAAGGGACGTTATGTGAAATGCGAAGTGTTGAATCCTAAAAGTAGCGGGGGCAGTCCATGCTGGGCTGAATTCGGTATGAGCGGGAACGAATAAAACCTGAAAATCCCCCTTCGGCATACGCCCAAGGGGGATTTTTTATACCTCTCCTTTTTCCCTTTCCTGATATTCCGTTGGCGAAATACCATACAGGGTTTTAAAACAACTGGTGAAATAAGAGTGATTGTTAAAGCCCACCTTAAACGCAATCTCCGAAATCGACAATCCGCTCTCTTTCAACAAACGAGCTGCCGTTTCCAAACGGATATTACGGATCATTTCCACTGGCGACAAATTGGTAATCACCTTCACTTTCCGATAGAAATTGGCACGGCTCAACCCGATCTCCCGGCAAATCTCGTCGATCCCGAAATCAGGCTCGGCAATATGCTTGCGCACCACTTCCATATACTTATTCATAAACATATCGTCGAGTGATTCCACTTTAATGCCGATATTCTCCAACGAAAAACGCTTATAATAAACGGCCTGCATCCGCTGTCTTCCCACCAGCAAATTGCGGATACGCACCCGGAGCAACGACAGGCTGAACGGTTTCACGATATAATCATCCGCCCCGGCATCGAATCCCTCCTCGATGTGCATAGCCAGCGATTTAGCCGTCAGCAGGATCACCGGGATATGGCTCAGGCTGATAGTATTTTTGATTTTCACACACAACTCCACCCCGCTCATCACAGGCATCATCACATCGCTGATTACCATATCGGGCATATATTTTTCTGCCGCCTCGAAAGCCTCCTGCCCATTCACAGCGGTAATCACCCGGTAGGTATTCTGCAACTTCCGGCGGACGTAATCCAATATTTCAGGATTGTCCTCCACCAACAGAATCGTCGTGTCGTGAGGTATTTCCTCATCGTTAATATCGGTTTCCGGGTCTCCCGGAATAACCGTTTCCAGCATGGGATAAATTTCAGGCTGATAACACAAAGGCAGCAATACGCCTATTTCCGTACCCGGCTCTAAAGGGCGGGCAAATATCCTGCCCCGGTGCTGTTCGATAATCATCCGGGACAGGTTCAATCCGATTCCGCTCCCCGTGGTTTTCTGGTAAAGGTCGTCAGAAGAATGCCCGAATGGCTCGAACAATTTTTCCCGGTCGGCTTCCCGGATACCGATACCGGAATCCCTGACCACCAGATACAGCCACCGGGCTGCCTCTGAAAAATCCGGGTAAACCTGTCCCGGCAGCTCCGGACAATCGTCCCGTGAAACAACTTTCCCCCCGATAACGATTTTTCCTCCGGCAGGCGTAAATTTAAAAGCATTGGAAAGCAGGTTAAAAAACACTTTCTCCAATTCTTCCCGGTCATAAGTCACCAGCAAAGACGAATAAGGAAAATCCAGACAAAACGAGAAATTACGGCTTTGCGCCGTTGTCTGGAAATTATAATATATCTCCTGCAAAAACTCTTTAAAATCGAAACTGGAAAGCCGCAATTCTTTCTTTCCGGTGCGGCGTTTCTGTATATCCATCAGGTTATTCACCAACGACATCAGTCGACGCGCATTCTGCTGGATGAGATTCACCGACTTTTTCACTTCCGGCGTTAAGAACTGTTCCTCGGCCAGCTCTTCGGCAGGATTCAGGATTAGGGTTAAAGGAGTCCGGAGTTCGTGGGTAACATGGGTGAAAAAACGGTTACGTTCCTGGCTCAATTCCTCTTGTTTCTCCTGTTCCATCTGCTTAAAGCGTAAACGGGTTTCAAGTTCCCTCTTTTTATGCATCCAGGCCATATATTTCCACAAAACGAATCCTGCGATCAAGAAATAAATCAGATAAGCCCACCAACGCAGCCAATAGGGAGGCAACACAACGATTTGCAGGCTGGTGCCCTCGTCGTTCCACACCCCGTCATTGTTCGAAGCAATCACCTTAAAACGGTAAGAGCCCGGCGGCAGATTACTGTAAAACGCTTCCCGGCGGTTTTTCACATAATTCCACTCGGTATCTGCCCCTTCCAATTTATAAGCATATTGATTCTGTTCGGGATAAATATAATTCAGAGCCGTATAGCCGATGCTTAAATTGGTCTGGTCATGATTCAGCACCAGCTTCCGCGTTTGCTGCAATTTTTTAGTCAGGGGGGTATGAGGGGTTTGCGGAGTGATTTCCCGGTTGTTAATATACAAGGACGTCAGCAGGACAGGAGGTTTTTCCGTATTGTTCCTCAATTCCACCGGATCGATGCTCTGGAAACCGTTCATCCCCGAAAGGTATAATTTACCATTCCGGGTGATCATACCGGAAAATATGCTGAATTCCTGTAATTCAATACCGTTCCGGGCATTAAAACGGTTTATCACTTCCCCGTCCTTATCCAGATGATACAGTTCGTGGCAGGTCATCACCCAATAGAATCCCTGTTTATCCTGAGTGACGTAAAACACCTGCCTGTCCGTCATTCCATCTTCTGCGGCATAATGTTTTTTTAGCTTTAGCCCGGAATCGAACCGCCAAAGCCCGTGCCCGTTGGTTGCCACCCAAATATCCTGCCCGGAATCGACATAAAAGGCAGACACATAGATTTTCTCATGTTCAGACACTCCCAGTTCCCGGTTGGCAAAGTGCGTGGCTTTCTGTTCGTCCGGGGAATAAAGATAAAAACCATTGTTCCACGTTCCTATCAGGTAACGATTCTCCGGCAACTCCTGAACAACCGACACAGACATGAATTTCCGGGGTTTACCACCGACCTTAAAATCCTCCGTTACCGAATTTCCCTCAGCCACCACCAGTCCTGCTTTGGTATTCGTGGGAATCCAAAGCCGCCCTTTCGAATCCTGGTAAAGGGAATAAATATCGTTGTATTTAAAATCATACAACAAACGGTATTTCTCGGTGCGGGGCGAAAAAGAATAAACCTTCCCGCCAAAAGTGGTGCAAAAAATGGAATCCCCCGAAATCAGCAAAGTTTTAATCAGGTTATTATAGTAAATCGAATTACCGGATTTCAGCAGATAGTTTTTCTGCTCTCCCGTTTGGGGATCGTAAAACAACAGTCCCCCACCTTCCGTAGCAAACCACAATTTCCCTTCCCGGTCTTCTCCTCCCTTCCGGAACACACCTGAAAAATGCCTGGCGGTGATCCATTCGAAACGGTTATTATACCGATTGTGGTAATTGACACCGCCGGAATACGTTCCCACCCAAAGCGTTTGCTGCCTGTCTTTAAAAAGATGATACACGGAGTAATGGCTAAGCCCGCCTTTTTTGCCTAAATTAGAAGGCACAGGAACAATGGCAAGCGTACGCTTATCCAGCAAAGCTAATCCGTTAAACGTTCCCAGCAGCAAATTCCGGTCGTCCCAGTCGATCGCCACACGGATGTGATGCCCGATGGTGTTGTAATTCGTAGTAACGGGACGCGCCACCGTGCCGCTCGGCAGATGATAGCGCTCTATGCCGGTTTTATCCAAAGTAATCCACAAATTTTCTTCCGAATCCACCAACAGATTCCGAATCACATCCCGGGAGATAGAGCCGGGCGATTTCCCCGCCGCAATATGCCGGAAAGAACGGAAGGTGGAATCGCAGACCCAGACCCCATCGCCGGATGTTCCCAAATAGAGTTTTCCGTCTACATCCTGCGTCACGGCAGAAATCGAAGAAGGCATCGAAAAAGGCAGTTCCACCCGGCTAAAAGTGTCTTTCTGCCGATCATACCCATAAACCACCGTGTCGGCAAAGGCCAATACCTTTTGGCGGTAGCATAAGATGTGCCTGAACTGTTCCCGGTTCCCCTTATAATGCCTGATGCCATCGGTTTCATGGTCGATACGGTCTATTCCCGAGGGCGTCAAAATCCAAAGATGCCCGTCAGGGTCCTGCACAATATCGTTTATTTCGTTATCGGACAAGCTATTTCCCTCCACCCCGTCTTTCCGGTAAACTTTAAACCGGTAGCCATCGAATTTATTCAACCCGTTTGAAGTGCCGAACCATAGGTAACCGTCACGATCCTGAAAAATAGACGTGATGGAACTGTGCGAAAGCCCTTCCTTGACATCGAGTTTTGAAAAATAAAATCGCTCTTGTCCCCATAGCGACAAGGGAACAAATAACAGTAAAAAAAAGAAAAACCTGCTAAACATATTAATAACAATAACAGCAAACAGATGGAAATCTTTCACATCCGACGCAACCATATAGACAAATCTATACAATTAAAAAACACTCTGCAAGGTTATTTTTACTCTTATTTTACCATTTTAACAAAAAAAGAAGGGTGGCCTAAAAGCCACCCTTCGCTATATACGCACCTTGTATTTTGAATACTAAACAAATTATTTGGGTTCCAGAGGCAAGCCAAACAACATCAGCTCAGCAAGACTCGCCGTGTTGCCATTCCCCCCCCGGTTAGGAATACCTAAACGTATATAGCGAGCTGTACGGACATTCGGTAAATCCAAAATTTTACTGTTTTCCGGATCGGTCGTCGTAAAATCAATATCGTATGCAGGACTCCAGTTCACCTGGTCGTCGCTCACTTCGACCGTTGCAAGCTTAACGGCACTATTGGAAGGCTGGCGACGATAAAGCCTTATCGTTCCCACCCGCACCTGATCGTGCATATCAATCACAAACTCATAAGGGAGCACACCTGTGGGCGCACTTCCCCAGCGGCTGTGCCAGAACGTGCCCAAACCCCGGTCATCACGGCTACTTCCATCGATCAGGTGGATCGCCTTTCCATTATTACCGCCCGATTCGGCAGACGGCTCTTCCGAAGTGAAACTTAAAATCTCCCAATTGCTCCTGTTAAACTCAACCGCTTCCACTACTTCCAATGCAGCAGAAGGGGTCACCTCATCGATGTCGCCTCCGCTCACTTCCTCTACCTGCAATTCGATCAACGTGCCCGATAAATCTCCGGCTTTCGTAAAATGGACTGTTGCAAACAAAACCGTATCTCCTTTAGTGGTAATCACATTGTCGCTCAATGTAAAGTCAGAACCTTCCACCAAACTTCCCGACGACTTGACTCCGATCTTCGCAACAAGATCGCGCGGAGAACGTACTCCTCCGATCAATACCGGAACTTTGACATCTTTTTCGTTTTTAAGCATTTTGACTTTCTCTGCCGGGAAACCCACAAATTTCTTCACATCCCGGATCACCACCTTGCTGGTTTTCACCTTTCCGGGCAAACCATCCGTGATCTCCAGATTCAGTTCGAAAGAACAATCTTCCTGCAATTCTTCCGAAGCCAACTTAACCACGATGCTATCTTTCAAATGTTCATTGTCGAAAGTAAAGTTTTTCTTAGCGATTGTAAAATTCGTACCTTCAATTGCCGTGCCGGAATTTACCTGCACTGTCACCTGCGTGGGCTGATAGAAAATTCCGGTGGCCGTCAATGGAATAACCAATTCATCGTCATGTTCTGTCGTCTGATAAGTGGATTTACTCATGGTTACCAACGGCCAAAAGTCTTCGTTCGCAATCACCACGCGGCACACCTGCGAAATCCTTGCTTTCTCCGCTCCGACAACCGATTTTATCACCAGGTCGAAAGAACGGTCCGGATTTACGACATTATCATTTATAATCTTCATCGGAATGCTGGTCGCACTCCCATCCTTCGGAATATACACCGTCTTTTCCAATAGAATGAAATTCGTATCCTCCCTCGCTGTCAACTCTTCCCTTCTCCGAACTTCCACCGTGATCTCCACATCGTTTTTGGCAAACCCGGATATAATCACCGGGATTTGCACGGTATCGGCATCTTCCTGAAACACCATTTTTTCCCTTTCAAACTCTACGGTATCCTTATAATCAAAATCGTCTTTCACCGAAGAATCTTCACAAGCATAAAACGCACCTCCCAGGCAAGCCAATACCAATAATAGTAACTTACTTATTTTCATAGTTTTCCGTTTTTATTCTTTAGAATGTTACATCTACTCTCTGACCATCCCAACTCACAGCTTTAACTTCCGCGCCGGAAATCGAAGCATTGATGGTGAATACAGTTGAAGCCGATACGGCAGGAACAACGGCAGGAACCATCCGTCAAAGTCACCTTGTTCCCGCTCATCGAACTGCTGCCCGGCACAATTGCCAATTGCTTTTTAAACACTTCCGCCGTGCCGTCGGTGAGATAAATCAATCCCGCAGGAGCTTCGGCATAGCCTTTCGCCTTGATCCGGGCTTCTACCGCTGCCACCTGCTCCGCTGTGCAGGTCAGTTTTTCTTTTGCATAATCATCGATCTCCAGATCCACTTCTTTCAGAAGTCCCCATGCCTTGAAATAGGCCGTGAAATCCATCTGCATAATATCGCAGCACCTTTCCACAAAATTCAACTGGCAAGTTCCGTTCTTATTTTCCGTAGGATCAATCTCGTTACGAATCTGTTCGTGCAGGTCTTCATACAAATACGGGTTATCGGACACTTTTTTGGAATACAGATACATTTGCCAGAAAGGAACGGATTTGCAGAACGGGTCGGTTTCCGCACCGTGAGGTATTCCACCGACAACAATATCGTTAAACGCTTTCTGATAATATCCTCCCCGGTCTAAGCGTGAACGCGATCCCCACGTCGTCTGTACGCACAGGGAATGGATATTATTGGTCACCTCCGTCGTCCCGATCCATTTCAATCCGGGGCGGGTTTGATGCACGTGCCCGATTTCATGCGCCGGACCCCAGATCACATCGTCGCCGCTTGCATTCTGATTCACCATGCGCATCTGTTTCACATCACAGATTTTCGACATCGTATAGTCGATATAAGCTGTCCGGTAAGAAGTGGCATACATATAAGCGTCCGGCTCATTTTTCTGATAGATCACATGTCCCAGTAAACGATTCTTAATCGGCTTATTATACCTTTCCAGCCCCATCAGCCGATGTTCCAAAGTAACAATCTCATCCCACGTCCCCATTAAAGCCGTCGGACTGGAAACATAAGTCCTGAACGCATCCACCGGAAACACCAGGTGCATCTTTTGTCCCAATACATCCAGATGATTGGTCACCGTGCCTTGTAAAATCTTATTCCAATCGGCATCCGTGTGCTTCCTCACATCGAAATAACCGTTGAACGTACCGCCGGAAGCAATATGCACTTTCACGGGAGCAGCCGTTTGGTAGTTATTCGTATTATACATGATATACACTAAGCCTTCCCCGGCCATTTCTATGCGGTTCACGCCTTCTATCAGGGAATAATCGGTTTTACTGTATCCTTTGTTGAAATCCACCACACTCAAACCGACATTTTCCCCGTTCGTCGGGCCCATAAATACCAAAAGCTCTTCGCCGCTTTTCACATAAATACCTGTGGCATTGTCCAACTCGCTATACGGATTGATCTTATAATCCTTCTGTATCGTCTGAGGCACCTGATAAGGCTCACACTCCAGAATCCGGAACATCGGATACTCGTGATAATAGAGATATTTTGCAATGTTTGCATAGAATTTATTCTCCATACCGGCAATTTGCTCATAAGTCACTCCCGGTTTAAGTTCGGAATAGGAATGGTCTGTAAATATCGCATCCAGCGAAGCGTCCAAACGTCCCACATAATAAAATTCCATTTCAAGGCAAGCCACATTCCCATTTCTTCCCGGCCCTAAAACGAATTTCACGCCCCGGGGATTTTCGATACCTTCCGGGAACTTGATCGTAAACGGTTTTCCCCGGCCCTCTTCGTCAAAATCACACAACTTCGTGTATTTCGAATAATCGCTGGTCTTATACCAGACCTCCCCGGTTTTAAACGCACCGTTTCCGTCACGGGGAGTACAAATAATGTAGTCCAGGTACTTAGACGACTCGTCGAACTCATACTCCAATGTCACCGGATAATTCTCATCCTTCGTATGCGCCCACGTAGAATGGTACATCGTAGTCAGGTCGCCGTCTATGGTTTTCGCCGCATCGACAGAGGCATCCTGATGGCAGCCCGAGGGACTGGTCACACAATAATCCGAAGCCTTCGTCACGGTAAGTTTCACCAAACCTTCCACAGCTGCCGAATTTCCCGGCTTATACTCTTTTCTGCCCGATTGGCTCACCGGAATCACCTTCTTTAAGTCATGGCTTAAACCTTGCAAAATGATAAAGCCGCTCCGGTCTTCATAGCCGTTCGAATTTACCCCAAAGGTATAAAGCGTGGAATCCTTCGTATCTCTTCCCAGATTATGAATCCAGGTTGTGGTATCGGGAATCTGCACTTCAAAAGTGAGATTGGAACGCACATACAACTTCAGGGTCGTGGTATCGTCCTTAATCGTGAAATTTTCAGCCGAGGTTATAATCACAGGATCGGATCCCATCTGTTTCACCCAAATCACTTTCTCGATGTCCTGTCCCAGCACCTTCACCTCTGCCGTCCGTTCCACCGCCCCTTTGTTTTGAGCCACTTTCAATACTAAATAAGTCGCACCCGGCACATTGTTGGTGGAATATTCCACCCAATCGATTTCTTCCGGAACTTCCACTTCCCAATACTCGCCATTGGTTGTCACCGTGATCTTCGTACTGGTCATTGCCGAATCGAGTAATAACGTGTCTTGTGACAATTCGAGTATCGGTATGAAAATATCGTTTTCCGTCGTTTCATCCTTGCAGGAAAAGAAACAACAAACCGCCAATAATAATATCAATAATTTATTCATAAATCGAATGTTTTAGCTTGTTATACAATCCTGTCCTTAAATCTTTTTGAATTTAATTTTCGGGTGATTGGAGAATTCGGTTTCCAATTTCTTATAAATCGGGTAACCTCCCACAACCTGGAGTTCCTTGATTTTAGGCAAACGGTCGATCAACGTCTTGAACTCTTCAACCGACGGGCAATTCGCCATAGTAAGGCTTCCATAACTCTGAATCTTCAACACTTCGAGGTTTACGAACAAGTGAATTTCATCTACATGGTAAATTTCCCAGATACAAGCAAAATCGACCAATTCCGCCATTTCCTTGAATGAATATTCTTCCAGCCAGTTCTGATCCTTTTTAAATTGATCTGCCGTACCCCTGCCCAAAGTCTGGTACATCGCTTCCGACAGTTTCGACATATTGCTCGACGGGCCGTTCGGGATTCTGGGCAAATAAGTTTCTTCCGTCAAACGGGTTTTGATCTTTTGCTTTTTCGGGAACGACCAGGTTCCGTTCGTTCCTTTCACCTGAATTTCCAGTTCCACCGTTCCTCCCGGCAGCAACGACAAATATCCCCAACGATCTGCTGCAAAACGGCATTCGCGGGCTTCGTTGTTCATGTCGGTGTAACGGATCAGCACTGTATCCATATCCGCCGTTTTATCCCAAACCACATCGGCGCAATGGGCTGCATCGAAATCGGACACATCTACCCGGATTTCCGGCACGGCAGGAGGAATATCCCCGGTTGCAAAATTCCAGGTTGCCGTATCGGAACATACCCCTACCGGACTTACAGAATAATATTTCAGGCTGTAATTATCCACCAAAAATTCCAATCCGGAAAAGACATATTCGGGTTGCTCCGTTGCCAAAATTTTATGACTTTGAACCAACTCATCCCCTTTGTAGATTTCAAAGGTCACCCCATCGAAAGTGCGGTGTTCGGGATTCTTCCAACTCAGCATCAGCGAACTTTCAGCCACCATCTGCCGGGTTAAAGTCACTTGGGCAGGCGGTTCCTTCCGCCAGTCTATAATGTCTAAACTGACCGGAGTTTCTACCTGTTTTTCTCCATCCTCACCGATTGAAGTGAACGTAAATGTATAATTAGCCGCCTCAAGCCCCGGAATGGTTACCCCGTCTTTATAACGGGAAATCACCTGCCGGGTGGGTTCGTTATCGCCTGTCTGATAAACCACTTCGATGCAAAACAGCGACGATGTGCTATCGGGCAACTGCCACTCAAATTCCGCTGTTCCATATCCTGCGTGCCCTTCAAGGTTCGCTATCGGCCGGAATCCGGTCTTTATTGAAAAATTCTGATCGGCTCCATCCCTGCTACAACCGGAGAACAGGGCCGCCAGTGTTGCCAACAGGAAAAATAAATTATATGTTATTTTTTTCATCTGAATATAATTTTAAAGGTGAGCTACTTATTTTGAAACCTTGTCTTTCGTGTCCTGAATAAACCAGTTCGCTTCATTATCCAAAAAGGTTTTATATCCGTCCCTTTCCCCCTCCGGGAATTTTTCAGAAACTTGTTTAGAAAGGAAAGAGGGGTCTTGCAGATGTTTCGCCATCCGGATCAGGGTTTGCCAGCGTTTTCCTTCGTAAGCCAATTCGAGCCCGACCTCATCGGAAATATAAGTACACAACGTACGCACGGAATCCTGGTTATTTACACATCCTTCAAAGACCTCTTCGCTTTCCAGCGGCAAAAGGTTCACCCGTCCCCGTACTCCGTTACAATCCTTCAATTCTGCATTCACATTCTGGAAAGGAGGTTTAAAGCGGTTACCCGTCCAATAACTTCTCAAACCTTTATCCAAAAAGGTCAGAGCCTCCTCGAATTTTCCCATAAAACAATAAGCTTCCGCCACATTCAAATGGATTTGTGCAGCCCTGTAAATATGAATGGTTGCATCGCTGGAATATTCATCCTTATCCTTATTCAAATGATATTTCTTCACGACATATTCTCCGTTTTCCTTCATGTAAGAAGCTCCCACTCCCCGGACATCCCCCTGCGAATAATTGTTCATGGTTTGATTTTCGAACATTTTCATCGCTTTTTCGGTAGGTGCCATATAGTAAACATTGGGCGAAACATTTGAAAAATAAGAACGCAGTTTATGCACTTGTCCATAGTTCACATTGAAAGGAGCAACCGTGATTACCTCTTTTTTCAGGTTCACCGGGTCTTTCACAAAAATATCCACCCAATATCCACCCCAAAAATCGGTGAGGTCGTGACGGGTATCCTTATCCACCCGGATAATATCCATGAAATTATTCACAGCCTCCTGATAATTGCCGGCCCATAAATTCAATTCGCCTTTCAGCACCTTGTATTCAAGCTGGCATCCTTCCCAGTCAATATCGGGATTATCCAGCACCAGTTTCCAGTCCAGCGGCCAGGTTGCATTAATACCATCCTCCCCGCCTTCCAGGTAAGCCAGCAAATAATCGGGCAATTCATCCAGCCCCATCGTGATCATAGCTCCATCCTTGTCGTCTTCAAGATTAGAATTATAAACCTGGGCTTCACCCCAAAACTGGGCGATGGTAAAAAGGCTCCACACCTTATATTTAACGGCGGCAGCAACCATCCCTTTATACACATTTTCCGGAATATCCCCCGGGACATCCTGATTGTATTTCACGATCCTGCGTAAAAAATCATTACAATTAATCACAATATCGTAATAAGGTTTAGAACTGGTATAAGCCGTATTATTATCGGCTTTAAACCGATAAATATCCCAAAAATCCTCCGGGGCGTTTTGGGTAGGAGCCAACAAATCGCCTTTCAGCTCGGACAACACTACGGTTTGTTCCGCAACGTTCGAGAACACCGCTGCCAACCCGATAAAAGCCCCGTACACTTCTCCTGTGGAAGAATAATGATCTTCCGCTTTTATGGACGTGGTTGAGTCCACATCCAGCATCTTTTCGCAAGACATAACCGTCAAAGCCAGGAAAAGCCCTGCTATTTGCCTGATATATAATTTCATTTTGTTCATCTTTTCCATTATTAATCAATTAGATACCCAACCTGATGCCCAGCTTGAAGGTGCGGGCTCCCGGCACTTTTCCATAGTCCACTCCTAACATCCGGTGATCGTATGAATAAGAAAATTCAGGATCGTAGCCTAAATATTTAGTCAGGGTAAACAAATTCTCGGCAGAAACATAAGCCTGGAAATTACGGAATATCCAAAGTTTAGAAGGATAATCATAATTAAAGGTCAAATTCTTCAGTTTCAGGTATGAACCGTCCTCGATCCAGCGCGAAGAAAATTGGCTGTTGTTCATCGGATCGCCATATTCCGCCTTAGGCATCGTTGTTTGGTGTCCCTCGTAATTCCAGCTATTTTTCACAGCCCGGGTCTGTCCGGAAAAATCAACCATGCTTTCTCCCACCCGTCTGACGGCATTGTAAACATCGTTACCGTACGAATAGGTGAACTGCGCACTCAGCGTGTAATTTTTATAGCGGAAAGAAGTGAAAATCCCTCCGTAGAAATCCGGGGTGGGATCGCCGATAATCATTTTATCCTTACTGTCGATCACCCGGTCGGAAGCATCGGCATTCACATACCTCATATCGCCCGCCCGGAAATTTCTTCCCTTAAAGTCTACCAGGTTTTCTGCGGCAGCCTCGGCAGAAGTGGCATACACTCCGTTCGTTTTCAGCCCATAAAAGGCGTAAGGAGATTCACCCACCTTCGTGATGATCTGTGCCCCATCGGACAAAGTGGTGACAATCGCATCCAATCCGCCCAAATCCTTGATCTTCGCTTTTTCATGAGCGATCGTAGCCCCTAAATTCCATTCGAAATTCCGGGTACGGATCACGGTGGCATTGATACCCACTTCCACACCTTTCGTTTCCATCTTTCCGGCGTTGACATAACGGAACTTCGTGCCGAACGACGAGGCCAGGTCTTCCTGCACCAACATATCGCGGGTTTCACTATTATACAGGTCGAGTGACAAATTCAATTTATTTCCCAAAGTCCTGAAATCCGCTCCGATATTGGTAGTTACCACTAATTCCGGTTTCAATTTATCGTTCGGGATATTGCCTCTCACAATACCGCCCATTTCTTTGTAATCCATCGCCACATAATGATATTTCGAGATCATGGCAGGCAGCATCGAATTACCTTTCATGGAATATTCCGCCCGTAAAGTCAGGTCGTCCACAAAATCCGAGTTCCGCAAGAAAGAAGAATTATTCAGCTTCCAGGCAACATTGGTTGCCGGATACAAATTGAACACATCCGAACGCTCCCCGGTTACCGAAGCGGCATCCGCAGAAAGGGATACTCCGGCATAAAGCTGTTTTTTATAGTTATATTCCACATTGGCAAAAAGGTTAAACCATTTCCATTTATCGTCATAACCGTCGAGATATTTCCCGAAGGCATCCTTCACGCTCGACAAATTACGGTCGTAATCCGTGGCTGTATTAATACCCTTGGCATACTCGTACAGGCGGTCGCGAGACAACATCTGCACTCCGGCCATTGCCCCCAGATAATGACCTCTCTGAAAACTATGCTGGTAAGATAAGGTCACATTTCCGTAATAACTCATCGATTTACCAACACCGTTCCGGATCATATTCCGCGCCCTTCCGCCTTCCAACGGAATTAAAGCATCGGTGGAAACTCCGGGAATAAACATTTTTTCCCGGTTGTAATCGTAATTGATACCAAACAACCCCCGTAATTGTAATTCAGGAGTGAAATCCAGACTCAACCCCAGGTTTACCATCGTATTGTAGAGCACATTATTTCCCTCCACTTCATTCACAATCACGGCAGGATTGCTCACACCGAACTGCCGAACGGGATCCCATACGCTCAATTGCTGGTTGTATTTATTCACCCGGTAAGGTCCGAGAATAGACGGTTTGCGGATTGCCGCTAAAATCGGGTTAATTTCCGGTACCATTCCCTGTTCGTGAATGTTGTTGTTATAGTAACTGAATCCCACATTCGTGAACATCGACAACTTCCGGCTCATTTTCATATCACCGTTGAAACGGGCATAATAGCGGGACATCTTGGAATTGTCCTCGATTCCGTTTTCTTGCATATACCCGGCCAGCAAAGAGTATTTTGCTACGGCATCACCTCCCTTTACTTTCAGGATATTCTCCGTAGAAAAAGCCGGAGAGAATATTTCGTCCTGCCAGTCTGTGTTGTGTTGATAGGCATAGTAGCCCTCTCCGTAACGGGGATCTTCGCGCAGGAAAGAAAAACGGCTGTACAATTCTTCGGAATTATATTCGGTTTGCCCGATACGGTACAAATAATTTTTAAAATCCGTAGCATCCAAAAGCGGCAATTCCCGGGGACGGACACTCACCCCGTTCACGGTTTCGAACTCGACTTTCGTTTCCATGTCGATGGCCCGGTCGGTGTTGATCATGATCACCCCGTTCGAAGACACAGCTCCGAAAGGAGCGGCGTCATATCCTTTCGTCACGGAAATATTATCGATCTCTTTCAGGCTGACATTCCGCAAAACATTCTTAGAATACCCGGTGAAAGAAGACGACAAAGTGAGATCGGGCAGGATAGGCATCCCGTCGATCACAATCAGCGACATATTATCTCCGATCAGCGAACGGGTTCCGCGCAAAGCCAAAAAATATCCTTCACCCGGCATACCGCTTTTCTGCAAAGCACGCACCCCGGCAACATTTCCCACCAGCATTTCATCGGCCAGCTTACGCCCGCGATCCATATCCCTGGTGAATATCGTTGCAGAGTTACCGGTTTTATCTATGGTTTTCTTCACCTGAAAAGGTAAGACCATCGTATTGGAATATCCTCTGGACTTTAAAGGAACTAAATAAATTTTCACTTCCCGCCTGCCATACAATTGAAATTCCTGTGACAGGAAATCGGTTGAATTCACGGTAATAAATGCGGGTTCCTTCACCACCTGCAACACAAAATTTCCTTGCTTATCCGTAATGGCGGTTTTGGTAGCACTTATAGCAAGTACAGAAGCCCCTTCTACCGGACTTTTATCCACAGAACTGAACACTTGTCCGCGAATTTCGATCAGTTCCTTTTGTGCCTGCCCGAAAACCACACTCCCGGCAAGCAACAACAGTGTCAATAAATAAATTCTTATCTTCATAATCAGGCTTCTTAATAGTTATTAACCGTAGGTTTAAAAGAAATCTGGAAAGGGGCGAGTGCTTTTTTCCAGCTCTTTCCAAGATTTTTCATCGTGATTTTCAAAGGTTTCACCCCTGCACTTTGAGGAATCTCCACTCTGCCCAACTGTACGGTTTGTAATTTATCTAACTCCGTAATGGTAGACATATCCACTTTGTTCAAGTAAATGTCATTCACATATACAGCAAAATCCTGGTTCGCTTCTTTGGTCTTCACAAACGTAAATTCCACCTTATATTCTCCCGGAGTCATGGCCGCCGGAACATATTGATCGCTGGTATCGACACGTGCCGTTTGCCAGGTGAGCGAATAATCGTAATCGGGCACATCTTCCACCGGGCCGGATTTCAACTGTATGGTAGAAAGCAGGTACCGGGCAGTGGATCCGGAAGCTTTCACCAACGACATATTGTCCGTCACATCGTCCTGTCCCACTTCTCCGGAAACGGACATTTCCACCGATTCAGGTTTCACCTCATAGGTAGGAGCGATCGCATTGGCCAGTTCCCTTTGAATAAAACGGTTCGGGATGAACAGGTCTGCCACCTCGTAAACATAGCCATTGCTAAATTCCTGTTTGGACGAAGGGACGATCTTCTGGTAAGATGTCCGCCAAAGCACGCCACTGGTGGAATAAAGCTTGTCCACTTTTTCATAATCGTCGATCAGATTTATGTGGATAAAGGAATACATGATCCATTCCCGCAATTTCACCGAATCTTTTTCCTCCGGCTCAAATCCGGTAACAGCCCGGATATTATCGTAATAAGCCGACATTTCATGCTCCAGCTCGTCATTGGGCGTCAGGAACACGGTGTAATACCCGTTATCCTTATCGATAGGCCCGGAGGACAATACCTTATAACGATAGAAAAAAACCGAATCGTAAGTGATATTCCCTTCGAAGTCCGTTCCCGTTTCCACACTGTGCTCTTTATCGAACACGGTATCGGTGTACGAAGCAACGATCTCGCGCAGCAAGGTGTATGGCGACTGTTCCAGATAATCGAAAATCGTAGGTTTCAGGTCGAGCCATTTGTCTATATGGTGAATCACCCCGTCTTTACAGGTCATCACCGTTTCGAGCACTTTACTGTCATTAATCGAAAAGCTTCCTTTTACAGCAGGATCTTCATGCAAACGCAACCTTTTACCGGAATAGGCCTGCAAAGAAAGCCCGTCTTTAAATCCGGCAACGGAATAATTCACTTTCGTGATATGGTTAGCAACCGCTATCGTCTTCATAGAATCGGACAAAGCCGATAGATCACCCATTGCGCCGTTGGAAGGAACCCAGATTGTAAAATTCTGCGGTTTCAGAAAAAAGGTATCTGCCTGCGTCGATTTCATCAACTGGACAAAATCAGAATATTCCGGCACACTTTGTAGATATTCCCAAACCCCTTTGTCGGAAGTTTTCATTTCTCCCTGCGGGTCTTCATAATGCTTATCCCATTCATTTGTGCAAGAAGCCAGAATCAGAGACAGCACAACAATTATATTTATCTTTTTCAATATCATAGCCATTTATTTTACAGGTTCAAATCTCACCAAATCCCAACGTAGTTCTCCGGGCTTTGTCACTTTCAAAGTGATGGTATGAGGCTTGGTTTCATCAAAAGTCACTTTCTCCCATACCTGATTATCCATCGGATAAGGATAGCTATCCCATTCCGCATCATAACCCGATATTTCAGGAGCTCCGTTCTTTTCTCCATCGAGGAAAGGCTGGAAAATTCCGCCCACCCGTTTCGTTCGCATGAAAAAGAACCGTATATTATAAGTTCCTGCCGGGATAGGCCGGGTAATAACCGTCACCTCACCCACCGGGCCAAGGTCTGCATATAAACAATCTCCATACAGAAATTGATTGGCAATCAGGTTATAGGAGCCCTTCGTAAAGGCAATGTATCCTACCGCCCCCAACTTATTGGCCGGAGTAGATTTCCAGGTCAGATTAGGTTTAAAATCTTTAGCG
The DNA here is from genome assembly GCA_900541415.1 of uncultured Odoribacter sp. Taxonomy (GTDB): domain Bacteria; phylum Bacteroidota; class Bacteroidia; order Bacteroidales; family Marinifilaceae; genus Odoribacter. The sequence goes on from UQJP01000001.1 coordinate 68,519, forward strand.
TCCATTGAAATTGTAGTGGCTTGAATATCCTGATTCCGGTATTCTTTAATAATTTGAAAATTAACCAACTCGGTAGGCTCAAAAAGAGTCAGGATATTTTTAGGCTCGAAAATTTTCATAATGCCATTCACTTCGTGTACAAAACCGTTCCTAACCTGTAAGTTCTGCCGCTCCTCAATAAATCCCATTTCCTTGTTGAAAACATATTTCAGGGATTTATTCTGTATCTGGATCAGCTTATTCGTGGCCAGCGTCGGAAGTGTAAAACCTTCTCCGTCTTTATCCACCATCGGCCATCTCGATCCAGCAGTAATACCGCTCACAACCTTGTATTCCATGATTTCACCCAATTCTTTGGTGGTATAGTCCCCGTCGATCAAACGGTAACGGACATACATATTCAAAGGATTACCCTCTTTCGTGTAATTGGCATCATTCGGTGATATTTCCTGAATCAGGTCCTCCAGATTATGTATCCCTTCCCGTTCGAAAACGCTGTCGGGAGTGGCAAACATGGTACGACGGCACTTCAAAGGCAAATCTTTCAAATTCAATTGTGCGAAAAGACTGTCGGTCCCGGTAATGTCCACCGCTGCTTTCAGGATGGAATAACGGGAATCCTGTGCCAGAAAATCATAATGCGTATACATCACCGGATCGATCACATTGTTCAGTTCATGCACCATTCCATTCACCAGTTCAATATCCCATTTGATAATCCGGCAAACCCGGTTTATAAAAATTCCACCGTCATCACCCGAAACGAACAGGCAAGACAGATAATCACCCGAAGAGGTGGAATCGGGCAGTTTACCGTCGCGGAATGCTGTAAATTCATAAGCCTTGTTCGGAACAGTATGATATTTCACCAACTCGGCAGCCTGTGCCTGTGTCAGCTGATCCACCCGGTCGTAACCATATTTCTCTTTCAGGTATGTGGCAAGCACACTATTTTTTACAGTGAAAAACGTAAACGGTGTCGTACTGAAATTATAGGCACCTGCCAACCCTGAAATTTCCATCATTTTATACCAGTCCGAATACTCCTCGCTTTGTTGAAAATACATCAAAGCGGAAAGATCGTCGAAAGGCATAAAGCTTTTGTTCATATCCTCATCCTTACACGCCGAAATGGTAAGGCAAAGGGAAAATATCATTAATATAATTCTTTTCATCGCGTATCTATTTTATTGGTAAGCAGGATTTTGTTTCAACACACCTTTACTGATGTCTATCTCATCCTTGTGAATCGGGAAATAAAAACTCCACTCGTTCGATAGTTTGGTTTCGTAAATAGTTCTTTCATTCATCGGAACATTTTCCAACAAAATATCGATGACAGATTTCTTATATTTGGAAAAACCGTCTTTTTTAGCAAAGCGCACCAAATCGAACCAGCGTTTCCCTTCTCCAACAAATTCTTTCTTTCGTTCTTTCAATATTTCATCCATCAGCGAGGCTTCCGACATCTGTGCGGCAACATCCACATCTATTGCAGGTACCCCGGCTCTTGTCTTCACCACATTCAATGCCCTCACTGCCGCTATTTTATTGCCCTCGACCATACCTCCATCCAGCATAGCATAAGCTTCAGCTTGCATCAGCAACACTTCGGGATACCGATAAATAATCCAGTTCGGCGATTGTTTATCCCCGCTTCGCTTGGTGGTTCCGTCCGTTGAAGCTCCAACATACTTCCACACGCCTAACCAGGAGTCCTGTTTAAAATAAGTCTTGTTTTTCGCACGCAAGTCGATGACAGCGTTGTCGTATTCAAATTCATCGATAATACGCTGAGGCAGCAAGTAAGTACCGTCTTTCTGGAACCAGCTAAACAAACTATTGCGTTGATTGTTAGCGTGGTCGTAGTAAATCTCAAAAATCGACTCCTCACTTAGTCCCGGATAGAAAATAGAAAACCAGCTTTCCTGCTCGGTCGTTCCATTCTCATCTTCTTCCTCTTGCTCATTACCCACCAAACGATAGCGTTTACTATCGACAATCAACTGACAAGCATCCACACACTCTTTGTATTTTTCACTCCACAAATAAATATCGGCTAAAAGGGTTTGGGCAGCCCAACGGGTCATTCTCCCTTTATTTTCCCAGGCCAAAGACGATCCCGCAGAGGCATAGGTCACAGGAACCCGTTTTAACGACCACTTCAGGTCGAGGATTAAACGGTCAAGAATAGCTTCCTCGGCAACCTTCGGCTGGAAAATATCCTGAGCATCGGTCAGGTAAGGTTCTGTAATCAAAGGCACTTCCCGGAAAGCTCTGACCAAATAGAAATAAGCCAGGCTACGAACCACTTTTGCCTCGGCAATGTATTGATCCATCTGTTCTTCCGTAAACAAAGGGTCTCTGGTCAACACCACCGGAGCATATTTAATCACAGCGTTGGCAGAATTAATCACTTTATAAAACTGCGCCCATTCTATAATGGTGTTCTCAGATGTAATATTCTGCTTATTGATCTTTTCTATTTGTTCGGTGCTACTCGAAGTTTTGATTTCCAATACATCCGCTCTCAATTCTCCCCATTGAAACATCTTTGTCTGGCAATCGCGTAAACGGACATAGGCAGACATCATCGTGTTGTGAACATCCTCCTTCTTTGTCCAATAGTCCATGCTCAACCTTTCGTTTTCCGGCTCTAGGTCCAGCCAATTGTCGCAGCTTCCACTTAAAAGCGCAACCAATAGTATAATTATGGTATATCTCATATTCGTATCCTTTTTAAAATTCCAACGTCAATCCCAACGAAATTTTCCGTGCACGCGGTGTTCTTGCATCGTCGACACCCATCAACTGGAAAGTACCGTTCGCATCAAGACCGCCATTGATATTCACCTCCGGGTCTTGCCCCGAATATTTCGTCCAGGTAAACAAGTCCTGTCCGGTAGCAAACACACTCAATTTGGAAATACCCGATCTGGTGAGCCACTTTTTCGGTAAATTGTAAGAAAGGGTCAATTGTTTCAGACGGAAGAAACTACCGTCTTCCACGAACCGGTCGGAACCCAGCCAGTTGTATCCCCGGTTATAAAGAGCTTTCGGGATATTGGTTTCGTCACCCTCATACCTCCAGCGGTTCAGCACAGACACGCTCTGATTATTGTAGTTATACATACTTTCAGAATACATCCTCGCCCGGTTGATAATGTCGTATTTCAAACGCATATGGAAGAATGTAGTCAAACGCAAGCCCTTATAGCCGAAATTAATACCGAAACCTCCGGTGAATTTCGGCATACTGTTACCGATATAAACAATATCGTATTTATTGATCACACCGTCGTTATTCACATCCTGATAGATAGCATCTCCGGGGGCCACTTCTCTTTCTTCATGACGCATGTGTACCGGATTTCCGGCTATGTCGTTCTGGATATTACCATTCACATCCCGGGCATACACTGAATTTTTATCCCTGTACACACCCAACGATTTAAAGCCATAGAACGATCCCAACGGATGCCCTTCCTCGACACTCTGCGCATACTCTCCATTGGTTGCCTTGTCTTTATACTGCATATAATTCACATTATCCGGCAGCTCCACCAGCACATTTTTGTTTGAAGAAATGTTGAAATTGAAAGTCAGAGAAAAATCTTTCGAGGGCAATACATCGTTCAAACCTCCGATAAGTTCCCAACCTTCGTTGCTCATCTTTCCGGAATTAAAATAAGAGATGCTACCGAATCCGGTGTGTCCCGGAACTTTCACGTTACGTTGCAACAAATCGGTTGTCAGGTTCTTATACCAGTCAAAATTGATATACACCAACTCGTTGAAGAACGACAAATCGATACCGACATTGGTTTTCCGCACCATTTCCCATTTCAAATTGGTCAACTGCATGGTACTCGGCCCCACCGAGCCTTCGCTTCCGTAATTGGCCTCCGTAGAGAAACGGCCTGCCGACGGGAAATTACCTCCGGGAGCCCTACCGTTTAATCCCCAACTGGCACGTATTTTACAGCCATACAACCAATGAGCCGTCGATTCCATGAATCGTTCGTTCTCCAAACGCCACGCCAACGACACACTGGGAAAACCTGCCCATCTGTTTTCTTTATTCATTGTAGAATTAGCTCCATATCGATAAGACACGGCCACCATATAACGGTTATCGTAAGAATAGTGTACATTCCCTACCACTCCGAAATCTCTGGTACGAGAGGACGACGAAGTAAATCCCCGGATAATTCCTCCGGCCGTAGGAGCCGATATTTCAGGACTACCCTCGCCTGAAACGCTTGTCGTGCGGCTGGCCGAGTTGCGGTCATTAATGTCCAGCAAGCCCGTAGCCGTAATCGTATGTACCGATTTAAAGGTTTTGATATAAGTCAGCTGATTTTTAATATACAACGAAGTTCCATCGTAAGCCGACGTTTCGGAACGATTGTAATTCTCGTCCGTCTTCCTCACTCCGGTCACCGATTGCGGTAAAAACCGATTCCCGGTAGAAGTGCTGATATTAAACCCTAAAGTTCCGGTATAGCGCAATTGAGGAATAATATCATATAACAAGTCCATATTCAGGTTAATATCCCTCGACAAAGTGTTATTCACAGATTCGCGCGCCATTGCCACCGGATTATAAGTGCTGCTATATTTTCCCTGCAAGGTTTCATAAGGGGTAAAATACACATTTGTCCGGGTCACGCCGTCGAGTTCCATCACATACGGACTTTGATTCGGCATCTTATTCATGGCCACATCCCTGGGATTAGAATAGTTGTTATCCCTATTCCCCTGTGAAAAAGCCATACCCGTGGTAATCCGGAATTTATTAGAGAACTTATAGTTCAAATTCAAACGCGTATTCAAACGTTTAAATCCCGTTCCGATCGTAGTTCCCAGCTCGGTCAGGTAACCGGCAGAAAAACGGTAAGTCGCCCGGTCTCCACCACCGGACATCGACACGTTGGTTTCACTCACCACCGTATTCCGGGTAATTTCCGAAAGCCAGTCGGTATTTTGGTTAAATTCCCTCCAATACTGATAGTTGGGGTCGAAATTAATTTGAGGATTAGTCAAATCCGAAGCGATACCGAACGACAGCGATGTTTCCAGGCCATTGTTCCATAATTCGTCATGCATCAAAGAAATATACTGGTTACCGTTCAATTGCTTGATGGCCTTCGGCTCGAAATTCACATTGATTTTCTGGTTTACTGTCACAGTCATTTTACCTACCGTACCCTGCCGGGTAGTAATCAACAGCACACCGTTCGCCCCCTTCGATCCCCATACGGCAGTAGCGGCAGCATCTTTCAACACCTCGATCATCGCAATATCGGTGGGGGAAAGGTTTACCAATCCACTTAAATCCTCTTCATTCGCCGTAGCAAAGTCGAAATCGGAGCTGATTTCCGTTTCGTAAGGAATACCATCCAATACGATCAGAGGCTCGGAAGAGGTGGACAGAGAACTGATACCACGAATACGGATCGACATACCGCTACCCGGAGCTCCCGAAGAAGAAACAATATCCACGTTCGCCATCTTTCCCTGCAACGCCTCGCCCAATGAGGTTACGGGCAATTCTTCCACATCTTTCATTTCCATTCGTTGAACGGATGCCGTGAGGTTTTTATAGGAAACTCCCATCGAATTCCGGGATGCCGTTCCTGTTACCACCACTTCGTCGATCAGCTGTGCATCGGGTTCCAATGTAACGTCTATCACCTTTTGCCCCTTATATTCTACCTTTTTCGTTTTATAACCGATAAACGAAAAAGTAAGGAAAAGATTATCTTTTAAGTCTGACGGAATCTTTAGCGTGTAGCCACCGTTCATATCGGTACTGATACCCGTATAGACACGGTTATCCTTATTCATGACTACAACATTTACACCGATCAGTGTTTCTTTTGCATCTCGGACCGTACCCCTCACGATATTACTCTGTGCCTGCACGGACAGAGCAACCAGGGTTAGCCCTATGATTAACACAATATGCTTCATCAGATTCATATTCATCATTATTTATTTTACTTAATTTTCCTCGTCGTCTTTCTCTGCGACAAAACAGTCGTCCGCTGTTTCCAGAATATAGAACAAACACTCTCTGGCAAACTGCGGCCCGTAAGCATTCACAATCCGGTTGTTCTCCGATTCCGGTAACTGAATAGTCAGCTTAAACGGACCGAAATCCTTATCTTCTATCGGCTCGCATTTCAGAATCTTGATCGAGAAGTCCTCTGTTACAGTCTGGAATTCCGCATTTTCAACCGTTCCTCTGATGAAATCAAGAATATTTAAGGTCTTGTTATCTTTCCGGGCAATCATGTGTTTACCAAACCAGGCCGTGAGCTCTTTGTTTTGGGTTTTATCGGAAGAGCTCTTCACTTTAGGCACTCCGTTTTGTCCCGGTTTCGCCCAATTATCGTGTGTGCAGAAAAGAATCCCGCGAGAACTGGCAAACGGAGTTAAATTATCTTTGTCATTCGGCCAGTATTCCGTTTTCTTTACGATGTTGTTTTTCCAATTCAAAATCCACGGCTTCCATTCAGGATGCTGTCCTCCTCCTTGCGGTTCCATTTCCTCGGTGATATTTAAAATGGCGGTTTCAAATAATTTTTTCACCTCATAAGCCCGCCATGTCCCCCATTTCCCATCGGTGTTAAACTCGTCAATACCCAACTGAACAGCCTTATCGTTTTCAAGAACGATGCGGTTTTGTCCCAAACGCAGAAACGAAGATTCCCGATCGGTTTCATACCAGTTCTGATCGTCCTCTGTGATCGCTTCCAATGGAATAACTTCCGAGATAAGATGATAACGGATAATCGTCTCCATATCTTTCACCGAAATTTTCTTTCCATCTTTTAATATCTGGTAGTTGCTTAAGTTTCCGGAAGGGTCTTCCGACAAGGCGTAACCGGAAGCGGTAAGAGCCGCATCGGACGGCAGGAATAAAGTGACCTTCCTCTCCTTATTGGCAATCAGCGATAGCATCCCCGCTTTCATCAGCATATAAGAAAATAACCTATATTTAGGGCTTTGAAAAACAGGACGGGTCGCCGTTTCAAAAATAGCAGGCACTTCCACTTTCTGTATGCCGTACATTACTCCGTTTCCGCACACTTCACGATGTTTCACATCCACATCTACGTCGAAGTTATAAGGGTATCCCCAGGAATTCATCAATCCTTCGCGGATATGTTGCGGGAAAGTAGGACCCTGCGAACGGAAAAAATGATTATTGATCAGATAAAACAAAGCCAAACGATCGATCGTTTCGTAGCTTTCGTATTTCTGGCTTAAAGAAGGATCTTGCCAATACTCCTTGAAAAAATCTTCCATAGCCTTGTTGTTCGGAACAAAACCGTTACAAGCGTCACGCCCCAACAGCTTCCAGTCCTCACGGTCGCTCGTCCACTCATTGGCAATATCCAACAAAGCAAAGTTCGGCGTGTTCATGTGGTAAAAAATAAACAGAGAGTCTCCCGCTTCCGCATACTTAGAAGAAATATCCGCATCATATTTATAATTGGGAAAACGGTCATACAATTCGCACATCAACGAATAGTCGAGGGCTGGATCTTCCATCACCTGATGAATCGTACGCAAAGGCTCGATCACCTGATCTACGATATACAAATAACCGTTGTCCGTAGGAATTGCGGCTTCGGAAACCCCGGCATTGGCGGGATAAATCCGATCTACATCCCCATACCAGTTACTGCGGGGATAGAAGTATTTATACTCACTCTCCTGATCTTTAATTCCTAACGAAACAAACATGTTGGAATTAAACACCGGAAGATACTTCTCCCGATTAAAAATTTTCAACGTTCTGCCAGAAACCGGGTCAAAACGGGTAGAAATAGCATCTCTAACCTGAGTGCGGTGTTTGTAGCACACCCCGGGTAATACATGGTCGCTGTTCTGAGTAGGCTGAAAATTCAAAAACTCAGTCATGCTGTAAGAATACTTAATAATATGATACCCGATCAGTATGCGCAGCACCTCCGGATCCATATCATCGATACTCTCATAACCATGCTTTTTCAAATAACGCTTGAAAACGTTATCGGTAGGAGCAAAGATAGTGGACAACCCTTTCCCGTGGATCAAATCCCCATACCCTGCCTTTTCCATGGCATCCAGAAAAATGGTAAAATTCCCCCGGTTTTGCAGGATTTCATTAGTAAAACCCTTCTGCAAACTCGAAGTTTCTGGAATACGATTGTTCCAGTCGTCGCTACATGACGATAGGAACAATAAGTTCACAAATAAAATTACAAGTACGATTCTCATGTTGTGGTTCTTATTTATATATACTTAGTTATTAAGTCGCTAAATATTATATTTAACATTCTTTGGGCACCTAATCCAAAGCAATGAAACCGAAAAGGAGATTGCCTACTATTCTCTGATAATAAGTCAATTACCTTGAAAATAAACGAACGTTTTTTTTAGCGAAAAAAAAGGATTTGGATGGTGTTGGGAAAATGTTAATAATTGCATAAAAAAACAATAAAATAGAATGTTTGTTTATATGCAGAAAAGGAAAGAAAATATAAAAATGTAAACTCCCGAAATTAAAAAAAATACTAAAAAATTTAATATATTTTATTTTATCAATGCGTCCCCATCTAATTTTTCACAATATTTAATTCTAATTTACTTGTGTTGTCATCAAAAAACAAACCGCTTTTAAACTAATTTTCAAATAGTTCCATTATTTAACGCAACACTATTTGTATTTTGTAGCATTAATTTTGAAAAATATTAATGAATATGATTTAAAATTTACGAAAATATTTATATGTTTACACCGTTAAAAACGTATCTAAAAAAACGTTCGATTTTTTTAGATAAAATTCTTAAAATATACTAAAAATAATTCCATTAAAATGGCGTTTTTTAACAACTTTGCCCATAGTTTCCATTTCCTCTCCTAAAGAGCTTAGTTCTACATACTGTCGTCCAAACACCTTAACAACTGCATTTCTTATATTTAATACTGAAAAAACAGAGGCTTGGCTCCGATAAATTCAATACAAGCCGGAACGATTCTTAAAAAACCGGAAACTTATTACTTAGGCATACGATTATTCCGGAATATTCTTTCTGAAAATTTCGTACCCCCCATCGTCACATACTAAACAGGGAAAAGAAAAATTCGGAGAAGCATCACATGGCACATCCGAAATCAAAGGGGAAAAGAGATAAAAACGAACGGGTCGGATTATCCGGCCCGTTGAAATCAGGACATAAAAAACGAAAGAGTCATCCGGATAAATCCGGAGACTCTTTCAAGAGACAGAATACTAAACTACTTTATTACTTATAGAAACGTACCAAACCCTCCTTAGGACATTTCACCCCACCTTCGGTGATACAGAGGAGCTGCCCATCGTCGAGCACAACTGCATCCATTCTCCGGCAAAGGAAATAATAGGCATCGTAAGTATATTTCGTGAATAAAGTCTCAAAATTGTTCCAGGTTTGCCCGTCATCGCTGGAAGTGGTTATTCCAAATCCTTCCCCGTAAGCCGGATTACCGATAATACGGTTTTCATCGGAAGCAAAGCTCGACGGTTGAGCGGAAGGGGTGAAGTGGGTGATCTTACCGTTTTGCGAAACAGTAGCTCCGGCATAACGATAACCTCTCGTTCCCGTGGACAAATTACCATATTCCGGCTCGCTCCAACTTTCTCCACCGTCCGAACTGTAAGCCACTTTACATTTCGTGGTGGTTTCATTATGCGACAGGATTGCCATCAGGCGGCCATCGGAAAGTTCCACAATATTACCTCCCGTTGCATTGTTCATATTAATAGGAGTTCCGGAAGTCCAGTGTTCACCCTGATCGTCGGAATAAATGGCAGCCACAGCCGTAACATTTGCCTTGGCACATTGGGTTAAAACAACCAAACGTCCGGCATGATCGCCATGTTCCAACACAATTCCATGTCCGGATAAGGTGGATTGTGCATACTCGCCCTGCAAAGTAGTGGTTATTTTTTGTGGCGCACTCCAATTACCACCGTTATTGTCCGAAGTGATCTGATAAATATCGAATGTGCTGCCGTCCAGATAGCCGGATTTATCCAATGTATAAAGCAGGTAATTCTTCCCGTTATTCCCGGTCAGGGCAACAGGATTGATATTGACAGCATTCCGGTCGCCCACCAGCGTAGTCAGTTCACTCCATGTACTTCCTCCGTCGGTCGAGCGTTTCATGACAATGTCGGTAGCATTGGTACGCCGCCGGGCATATTCTTCATTGGAGGTCAGTTCATACTCGGCCACCCTGCCCTCTGCAAATAAGAGAACATCTCCATTATTGGCTTTGGTCAGCGCCGGGGATTGAATGGTGATATAACCCTTTTCCGATTCATTGCACACAAAATCAATGACTTCTTCTATATCTCCTTCCATATAAACGTCATAGAAACTGACGGAATTTCTCCAGGGAGAAAACATAATAGGCATGCTGTGTACGTCCTGTGGCACATTATAATACCAAATGACCTTCCCGTTGACTTTAAAGTAAACGAAATAGTCCACGCACACCAACTCCAGCTCGAAAGGTTCGCCCGGTGTCATGACTTCGGTCATAATAGGCCAGTCATTACTATTAATCAAAGCTCCGTCGATCTGTGCAAAAAAGATCGGATTACCGTTAAACCCGCCACCGCCGTCGATACCGGCCGTATGCCTTTTACTGAAACCGCTTTTAGAACCAAACCAAAAATAGGGGGCTGTTCCCGCCACATACGGCAACGACATTTTCGCATAGAAATACCATTGAGAGCCGGGGGCATATTTTACAAAGGGTTTCGTGAAAAAACTGGCATACTGATAACTGGCATTGCTACCATAACCGTGATCGGTATTATCGAGGGCATAGAAATTCCAGCATTGGCGGGAAGTATAACGTCCCTCCTCGGAATACCAGGCCAATGTATCGCCGAATTGCGGATAAAAATCGCTGTAACCTTTAAAGATAGCTTTCGTGTTATCCGGAATACCGTCTTTCACCAACCACACTCCGGCTTGCCGGGTGGTATCGAACGGGAAAGGAAGAGTGTCCGGGATGATCTCTTTTTCTCCATAAGGGCCAGGCATATCGAAATGTTCTTCTTTATAGCAACTGCCAAACATCAGGGCAATGGCTATAATGACAAATATAGATGTGGATAAATGTTTCATATTTTCTTGATTTTATCGTTTATTATTCCCAGCGTTGCGGATCTACGGGCAGATACCAGTTATCCTCGTTGGATAACCACGAATACATGGCGGCTCTTTCTGCTTTCGGATATTTCTTAGAAACGAAAGAAGGTAACACATCCTTGCGTCCGAATTTCTTAGAAACCAGCAAAAGGTCATACCATCTTTTCCCCTCGAAAGCCAGTTCCCGGGCGCGTTCTGCCAGCAGGAGGTCTTCAAGGTTTTCCTCTGACATATCTATTTCTGTTTTATCATATTGGCTTAATCCCCGGTTAGAACGAACCAGATTCAGGAAATAAATCGCACCTCCGGTATTTCCCATGCGGTTTTCCGCCATACCCTTCAATAAATAAATATCTGCGGAACGATAAATATGCCAGCTGGCGATGCTCTTATAAGGGTCACGCATAGCCACTTCACTGTCCTGACCGATGTATTTCCAAATCAAATCCTGCTTATTGATTCGTTTGAAAGTATAGTTCGGACGGATGTCCCCGGATTCGATAAACAGGGAATCGACCACATCTTTAACAGGTTTCAGCAAATATTGGCCTCCGTCGGTGGCCACATTCGATGTAAATTCCTGCAAACGGTTCGTTTCATGGCTTTTATCGAAATTATATCCCAGCAAGTTGATGACATGCCCGGCGGCATAAGTCGAGGTGAACGTATTTCCCCAGGTGCCGGAAGAAGTCACATCGTAAGCACTATTCTTAATAATCAGGTCGGCGTAGGCAGAAGCTTTCAGATATTCCCCCATCCACATCGCTACATCACATGCCAGTGCATAAGCAGCCGGCAGGTTGGCGCGTCCGAATTTCTCTTCATTGGATAAATTACTGCCGTTCCATTTGAAATCCATCCGCAACATTCCCATCGCTTTCTTAGTATCGCTGTATACCTGCTGCCAGGCCTGCTGTTCGCTGGCAGGCTGCATGGCAATATCCCGCAATTCCTCATCCGACAATTCGATCGTCTTCAGGCGGATCGTATCGCCGGATTCGGTTACCCGGGTCACGTTTTCTGCCAGATCCTCTGTGATAATCGGAAATTCTTTGAAAGTCCTCACCAGATAAAAATAGCACAAAGCCCTGAGATAATAGGCTTCCCCATAATAGGCGTTGATTGCATTATCGTCCAGGGAGAAGTCAATTTTAGCCACCTGCGCAATGTTCTCTATCTGCCGGTTACACCGGGCTATGGCTTTATATAGCCCGGCATAGTTCGTATAGGGATTCAGGTCGGTCACTTTGTTATTGACAAACTCTGTAATGTAAGGATCTTTCCCCTCTGCTCCCGTAGTCACCAGGTCGGCCCTGGCAGACCCCCACAATAAGAATTTATGTACCTCTTGCGACAGGACGGAATAAATTCCCAAAGCCCCCGCATTTAAGTCCTCACGGGAAGAAGCAAAATCGCTTCCCCTGACATTGTCGTTGTTCTCCGGATCGAAAAAATCTTCACAGCTGCTGCACACGCAACAAACGATCAACGCAATGAATCGGATAATATTATAGTGTTTTCTCATATTTCTGAAATTTAAATTACAATGAAATATTTACTCCAAAAACGTAGGAGCGTGGATTAGGAGCTCCGCCCGTGTCTACACCTCTCAGCATAGGATCGTTGGACAGAAATACTTCCGGATCGAGGCCACTGTAACCGGTTACGGTGAACAGGTTATTACAGTTGGCAAATACTTTCAATCCTTTCAGGAAACCCGACCGTTTTTTCAAAGGAATATCATAAGCCAATGAAAGGGTCTTCAATTTCAGGTAACTGCCGTCTTCCACCCACTTATTGGAAGCATTGAAATTACCGGACGGATCATTGTAAGCAGCCCTCGGTAAATCTCCTTTTCCGGGTAATGTTTCCGAAATCCAACGATCTCTTGCCGCTAAAACAGGAACGCTTAAATCCGACATAGAACTCAGATGTTGATTGAACAGATTATAAACATCGTTACCATAGCTGTAAGTGAACAACATAGACAATTCTATTCCGATGTAATTCAACCGGGTTCCGAAGCCACCGTAGAAATCGGGAAGAGGAGAACCGATGACCTGCATATCCTCGGCATTGATGATTCCGTCATCATTTAAATCCTGCATCTTATAATCTCCGGCCAAATAAAGTGTACCGTCTGCCCGCTTCAGGTCTACCTCCGCAGAAGTATTATAAATCCCCTGAATCTTATAACCGTAGAACGAACCTAAAGCCTCGCCCTGACGAAGAATGCTGGAAAATTTATCGTAACTTCTGACAAGATCCCCGTTATTCAGGTGTTTCACCTTATTTTTCAACGTCGAAATATTGGCAAACAATTCCCAATTCCATTTTTGAGTACGCAACACGTTGGCATTCAAAGAAAACTCAAAGCCCTGATTAATGACATCCCCGTTATTTTCATATTGCGGATCAAGCCCGATTTCAATCGGCAGGGATTTCTGGGTCAACATCCCGGTTGTTTTCTTATAATAATAACCTGCATACACATCGAAACGATTGAGCAACCTAGCCCGGATACCTCCTTCATAATTATTGGTGATTTCAGGTTTCAGCTTCTCGTTGGCTATATTTCCCAGATACACGCCACCATAGGCCAGATAGTGAGTAGGATAATACAAGGTGTGCTGATAACTTCCACGAATGTCGTTGTTACCCACCCGTCCCCAGGATGCATTCACACCCAGGTAATATTTATCGAGTTTCAACACATCCACTCCCAGGTTAAGCCCGCCGTAGATTCCCCATCTTCCTTTCGGGCCGAAGTTGGAAGAGCCTTCCACATAAATCCGCCCGTCGAGGGAAACCCGGTCCCAATAGCGGAGGCCTGCTTCCGCATAAAAACTCAGGAAGTTTTGCTTGTAATTCATATTACTGATAGAATCCACATCACCGTATCCCAAAGATTCAAAATCGTCCGTCGAAGCATTCACGCGGCGTCCGTATGCCGATTTTTCTTCTTCATTTTCTACAATAAATCCGGCTTTACCATGCCAGCTCCCGTTTTCGAAGAACTTACCGGTTCTTTCTGCCCAGGTATTCCAGCGCAGGATATAGTCACTGTAAGTTCTTTTCGCGTTTTGCCTTTTACGGTATTCGTCCGGGGCAATCCCTTCGGCCAGCCTCCGCAAGTCCTCGATAGAATTAACATAGCTTATGCTCAGGGAGGTGCTCACAGAAGTTTTGGGATTAACCGCCCAGCTCGCTTTAATCATCCCGTCTACACGGTTGTCCGTGCCTTTATTCTGAAGATTGCTCTTGAACATGGCCGGATTACTTTTCCCCAGTTCATCGACTCCTGCATTGATCGTCGTGGCAATACCATTGTCATCATAATACATCGGAGAAAGGAAAGGAGCTTTGGTCAAAGCAACATACAACGGGTGCACCGCCCAGTTGTTACCCTGGTCATAAAAGCGTGAAGTTCCGTAGGAGTATGCCAGATAATTGGCGATACTGATTTTCTGCGAAATCTTGTAATCCAAATTGATACGCATATTGAAGCGGTTATAAGCGGTAGGATCGATCGTACCTTCCTGAGAGCTGTAACCAACACCGAACATATACCGGGTATCACCGTCACCACCGCTCATTTTGATCTGGTAATCCTGGAACATGGCATTGCGTTTCACCATATCCAACCAGTTGGTCGAGTGATTGTATTTCGGATGTCCTGAATTAAAAATGTTCATCTGCTGCAAATCGACAATGGTATTTCCCATGCCATGCATGTAATCGAACAGGTAACCCCTGAAATCCTCGCCACCCATCATTTCCATTTTATTATAGTCGGCTTGTTGAAAACCAACCCGCGCCATAACATCGATAGCGGTGCTCCCGGCTACCCCCTTGTTCGTGGTCAGATCGATCACTCCGTTCGAAGCACGGCCACCATATAACACAGAATTGTATCCGCTTTGCAACACCCTGACATCGGCAATATCCAGCGGGTTAATGAATGCCGTGTTCGAAAAGGCATAACCCGAAGCAAAAGGCGTGATATTTCTGGCCATCTTTACCAATACACCATCGACTACGACATAGGGGGACGCGTTCAAATTCGTCGTATTGATTCCCCGCAACAACATATTGCTGCTGTTCCCCGGCGCTCCTCCGCCGGATGTATAAACACCAGTCTGTATACCCATTAATCCCCGGTCAAAAGTCATATAGGAATTGGTAGAATATATCCTTTTCCAATCCGGCCCGGAAGACCATGCTGTTTCGTCCTGAGAATCAGCCTGCTGATCTGGCTTATCTTTCGTCTCGCCGGCGGCCTGAACTCCTGAGGCTGCCAGGGACAAAGAAAGGATTAGAAATAAACTCCTGAAATCTTTTATATGTATTCTCATATCCATTAGTTTTCTTTGTTTATAAATGCCCTGGAATGTTACTCTTCAACCGGCCGCAGCTGGATGATGTCGATCATTAAGTCACAGCAGCTCGCAGGAGTACGGTTCAACTTAATAACCTGGAAGGTCAGTTTCACTTCTCCGCGCTCATTTACTTCGATCTCTCCGAGATCCTTGTATTTCAACCGTGTATAATCGGGCCATTGCACCGCACCCTGATTCATGCGCAATTCCGGAGAGATAATCTCGTCGTTATAGATCATCATTAAATCGGCGGTATTCGACTGGCTGTAAATCAGCCTTACCGTCCATTTACCTTTCACCACATCGGGGATCGTTGTCCAGAAATAATCGCCGATCATAAATACATCCACCCCACAGATCGGAGTCTTCTGCCCCTGATGATAACTGGGAGTTCCCGTATCTTCATACACTTTAGCCGGAGCTGCACAAAATACGTTTTGCTCATATTTGAGACTTCCGTCACTGTTATAATGTGTTCCCCCGTATAAATTGTGGTTATAGATACCGGGTAAAGTTTCAACAATCACGGCAGTGGTGTCGAGCACATGGTAAATACCGTTTTGAGCCACATTGTTAATTCCCTCGCTGAGCGTGGTGCTGAACGGGTAAATCTCATTCAACCACATTTTTCCATTTTGATCCACCTTGAACGTCAGCGATTCATCCGGATAGAGCGAATAGATACTTTTTCCGTCCAGATTTACATCGAACGCCCTTTCCCCCCAAATGATGTGATATTGCGCCCAATCGAACAATTCGTTAAAACTAAGGGCATCCGGATCGAACAAATCCCTTTGCAGAACGGCATCCGGCTCAACAAGCAGGGTAACCACACTATCCTGTACGAAAGAGGCCAGCCCGGTCTTCTCGAACACATCCAGCATGATGGTAAAATTCCCGCTTTCCTGGAGCATGTCATAAATGCTGGTGGTGGGAGGCAATAACACTTTGTCGATAATATCGATGTAACCGTTGGCAACTTCAATATCATACTCCCTGATTGTGGCACGGCTATTCAATTTAATCGCCTTATACGATTCCCTTACGTCAGAAACCACATAATAATCGTCGCCGAAAAGACTCGGAGCATCGAGTATCCCGTTCTCCATCGAAGAACTTTTGATTTTACTGCCAGTGGTCATATATTGCAGATAATTCAACCAATATTCCGCCGGTTTATCCTGAATGGCAGTAATATTTTCTCCCTTAGCCTTCAATTCTTCGAACAAGGCATTAAAAGCGGAATTTGTAGGAACAAAGGCCGTATAAGTGCCGGCCGTGGACATCAGGCTGCTGAAATTGGTATAGTCCAGCAGTTGTTTGTAAATAGAAAGGTCTTCCCGCTGATTGACATAGTCATAAATCTGCATTTTGTCGTTTGAATCAAAACGCAACCCCGAAAAATCTTCCTTACATCCTCCGCCGGAAAATGTTAAAACCACAATTCCGATGAAGTATAGTCCGTATTGATATAGTTTCTTTTTCATAATTATTTCCCTTCGTAATAAGTTTTCTGATTCAAGAGAGGATTTTTCTCGACTTCTGTCTTATAGTAAGGCAAAAACCAACTTTCCGTATCCTGGAGGCGGGCACGCATGGTTTGCAGTTTTACCGTGCCGTTCAAAGACAACTGGGCAGCCTGCGCATTCCGTTCCACAACAAGGTCGGCATACCCGGTATTTCTGGCCAGACGAACCTGGCTGAACCAATGCTTCCCTTCGTAAGCCAACTCACAAATCCGTTCGTTCAATAAATTCTCAAAGAACGTTTCCCCCTCCCCGAAAGTGGATGCGTCTTCTATTAGGGGTAATTCCGTTGCCGTACGAATGCGGTTGATAGCGGCTACCGCTCCCGGATAATCTCCTTTCATTGCCAATGCCTCAGCCTTGATCAACAGGATTTCCCGATAACGATAGAAAATAAAGTTCGCGTTACGATTGTCCGTTCCCCGGTATTCCGTGGGAAGGTAGGGACTGCTGGCCACATATTTCAAAACCTCTGCCGAAGGATTGAAGGTAGCGTCGATACGAACCGTATCTCCATACGTGTGATTTTCAAACTGAGCAGGATATATGCTGGAAATACATTCTTCCAGATAATCGTAATTGGAAAGGAATACATTACTACTTCCCGTACGGTATAAATTATACAACGGTGAGCTTACTCCCTTGCCACTCAGGTATTGATATTCAAAAATGGCCTCGCTGCTATTGCCCTGAGAAAAGATCGTAAACCAATCCTTACCGGGAACCATGCGGTTATCATACACATTTTCGAGGGCTGTGCAAAGCGACAGGCAACCGTCATAATCTCCCCGCCAAAGTTTTACATCCGCCCAAATAGCACGAACTGCATTCTTTGTAATCCTGCCGAAACGTTTTTCCGGAGAATCGAATGTTTCGGGAGCATTGGCCAAAGCGCGTTTCAAATCGGCTTCGACAGTATCCAAAACCACGGTTTCAGTACTCGGAGCGGCGTACGGATTTTGAGTGTCCGACTCGTATGCTTCCAGCACAATGGGCACATCCCTGAAAGTACGCACCAGATAGAAATAATAGAGGGCACGGATAGCGTAGACCTCCGATTCCCAGGAAGCCATCTCTGCTTCCGTGATACTGGGGTCTTTTCCCATAGTGGAACGGGCATTCTTCAAAAATGAGTTCACCCAGTTGATCGATTGGTACACCCCCGACCAGTCGTTCAGGGAATTGCTGGTGGAAATATCCTGCTGCACGAATTCCGTTTCATTGCCGAGGCTATTCGCCGTTCCCACTTTGTAAATCTCTGACCGCAGGTCTCCCCACTTAATCAGCTTTACCAAGTTATTGTGCAGAGAAGTATACACACCGGTCAGGGCAGCGTTCACCTGCTCTTTGGTTTGCCAGTAATCGTCTTTCACCAGATTATCGGGCTGGTCTACATCCAGGAAGGAGCAACTGTTTAAGCCGGCTGCTGCGACCCATATCAGAACGAAACGTATAATATATTTTTTCATAATCATAACTACATTAAAAGGTTAGAACGATGCCCGCACTCCGAAAGTCAAACGGATTGGCGGAGCCGTGTTTTGCTTGTCTACACCGAAAATGGTGATTCCGCCACCGCTTCCGATTTCCGGATCAATACCTTTGTATTTCGTCCAGGTCCATAAATTCTGCGCATTAGCCCAGATACTGAACTGGCTCAGGTGCATTTTCTCGCAAATCCGCTTGTCGAACTGATAGGTCAGTGACAACTCTTTCAATTTGATGAAAGAAGCGTCTTCCACCCAACGCGTTGAGGCTGCCGTATTCCAGGAAGCATTGCGCTGTGCGCGGGGCATATCGGTAACATCACCCTGCTTTCTCCATCTTCTTTCCACGGAACGGGCCTGATTGTCCTGCCCGGTCATACCTTCGGTATTACGCCGCATTCCGTTCACCACATCCTGTCCGAAATTGTAATACAACCCGATAGTAAGCGACCATTGTTTCCAGTTGAATTCATTCCGGAACATTCCGAACACATCCGGGTTCGCGTCCCCGATCTGTACCATGTCGAGATCATTAATCAAACCATCGTGGTTGATGTCCTGATAAATAACATCTCCACCCTGAAATTCATGCCCGCTGGCTGAATTGTAGCGCAACATCTTAGGTGTTCCGTCGGTGTTATAAATCGGATTCCCGTTGAAATCACGGGCAATGGCATCCGCATCATTGGCATAAACACCCAATGCTTTAAATCCATAGAAACCTCCGATAACATCTCCCGGAACGAGTTTCGATTTGAATCCCTCGATCGTCTGGGTATAGGCGTCATTATCAGCTTCAAAGTTTTCAGGTAGCTCAACCAGTTTATTGCGGTTATGAGCAATGTTGAAATAAGATTTCCACCGGAAACGGATATTCGGTTTCTCAATCCACACAGCATTCAACCCAAGTTCCCATCCCTGATTCTTGATTGTTCCGAAGTTGGTGTATTGCTGGC
The DNA here is from genome assembly GCA_900541415.1 of uncultured Odoribacter sp. Lineage (GTDB taxonomy): Bacteria > Bacteroidota > Bacteroidia > Bacteroidales > Marinifilaceae > Odoribacter. The sequence goes on from UQJP01000001.1 coordinate 88,069, forward strand.
TGAATCCGGAGCTACTGGCCACCGATTGCAGCAACAACAGGTCGGTCGTTTTACGGGTATAATAATTGAACTCTCCGCTGAACCGATTGCCGAACAAATTCCAGTCTAAACCATAGTTGAAATCGTTCGTCCTCTCTTCGTGCACATTGTCATAAGCGAACTTATTGATATAGGTATAAGAATCACCTAAATATCCGTCCGATCCCGCTCCATAAGTAACCGACAGGATATTAGCCACATTAGGCAACTTTCCGGAACGTCCGAAAGCGAAACGGGGTTTAATCAGGTCGACCCATTCTTTATCAATCAGGAAACCTTCCTGTTTCATGTCGTAAGACAATCCCACCGTAGGAAACAAAGAATAAGGATTATCCTTCCCGTAGAGAGAAGACCCCTCTGTTTTTAAAGACACGTCCAAATTGTAGCGTTTCATGAATTTATAATGGGCATTTAATACCAAACTGATGCTGGTGCTAAGCCCCTTGCTACCACTAATACCGTTAATTCTGGCCGATCCATCGGCTTCTCTCAGCGACGGATGTGCCCCGTTGCTGTATGCTATACTCATGCTATTACTACGGTTGTAAATCAAATCGACAACAGCCGTTACATCCAGGTGATGTTTTTCCGTTTCAATGGGAATCAGGAAAATCCGGTTATTGTTGACCAGCTTCATCTGGTAACCATCGGATTTCATTCCATAGTTGTAATTGTCTTCTCCGGCAATGGCTCCGATCGCATAAGGAGGCATAAAATAATCGTCGCCGGATTGACGATAGTCGATAGAAACCTGAGAATAAAGGCTTATGCGTTTGGTCAGCTCGTAATTAAGCTGAACAGCCGATGTAAAACGGTTAGCCAACGTTTTGAACGAAGAATAATCGATAATGGCAACCGGGTTATACTGGGATGTCCATGAAGTTCCTTCCTGATCGGCACGCTCGATATTATATTCCGTACCGTTTTCATTATATACAGGGAAATAGGCGGCACGTGCCCGGGCAAAACCGAGCGGGCTGATGGTACGTTTGGCATCGTCGGCCGTCGTTAAGGGATGATCGGAAGAACGTTTATCCGTCAGCGAATGGGTATATGAAAATTTTGTAGAAATCTTCAGTTTATCCGAAATTTTGTAATCCAAATTCACGTTCGTGGAAAAACGGTCATATCCACCCCCGATCGTCGTTCCGTATTCGTTGGTATATCCCAATCCCCAATAATAATTCAGACGTTCGCCACCACCCCGCAAAGAAAAAGTGTAATCCTGCTGGAAACCCGTACGGCTGATTTCATCCACCCAGTCCGTATTGTTATTATACATCCAGGCATCGGAACGTGTAAGGTCGCCGCGCAATTCTTTCAGGAAAGAACCGTCGTCCCCGTTATTATTGTTGGCGTAGTTCTCGATCAGGAAAATACGCTGCTGGTCACCATTCAGCATAGGAATCCGTTTGGGAACAAAAGTTGCATTTAACTTAGCCGAAGCGCTAAACTGTGGTTTCCCTTTCACTCCACGTTTCGTTTTAATAACAATCACACCGTTAGCACCCCGCGAACCGTAGATAGCAGTAGCGGAAGCATCTTTCAGAATATCGATAGATTCAATATCGCTGGGATCTATATCCCCTACGGGGCTATAACCGAAATTAGTGATACTCTCCACACTATAATCGTCGCTGATCACTTCAGCACCGTCGATAATCCAGAGAGGACTGCTATTTCCGCTCAATGAAGTAGTACCACGGATTTTAATGGATGCACCGGCACCGGGATCACCGCTATTAAAGGTAACCAGCATACCGGGAGCCGCTCCCTGCAACATCTGCTCTACGGAGGAAACACCTGTGGTTTCCAGAGCTTTCATATCGATAGAGGTTACCGCACTGACCACTTCGCGACGGTCTTTCTGAAACAATCCCATGTCGGCCTTTGTATTCCGGGTTCCTTTCACCACCACCTCAGACAGCATCGTGTTGTCTTCTTTCATCACCACCTGGTAGTTCTTTCCCGCCACCACAGGAAATGTTTGTGAAACCATTCCGATAAACGAGAAAGAAATTTTATCAATCCCTTCCTTCGGAATACGCACTTTAAAGTTCCCGTTTATATCTGTGGAAGTTCCTCCAATAATACGGTTGTTGGCATTCAACAACATGACGTTTACGCCCACCAAAGGATTGGCTACCGAATTTTCATACACCGTACCTTTGATTTCGATTTCCTGTGCTTGTCCTGTCCGGGGAAGGATCAAAAGTAAAAGGCACAATAGAAATGTACATTGTATTAATTTTATTTTCATAATGTATGTATTATTATTACTTCTTCAATATCTGGGTGATACAGTGCAAGACACCGTTATTTGCCTGCTGGTTGGATTTATCCAGAATAATGGGCGCAACTTCCCCCGCCGGATCTGTTACCACAAAACTGTCCCACGCACCCGATATGGTCAGCAATTCGCCGTTCAGATTGTTTATTTTGCCACTGAAATCGCCGTCCGTAAAGATTTTCCGCTGAATAATATGGCGCTGTACGAATTCCTTCATCTCTTCTTCGGTCATATTGAAACCGTCCAACCCCGCAGCAATCATAGCCGCATCATTCGGAGCCAAAATGGTATATTGGAAATATCCCGCATTTTTCAGTTTTTCATTATATCCGGTCAAATCGCAATAGGTTCTGAAAATAGAATAGTCATCATTTCCTTCCAATCGCATTTTGTAAAGATTCTGCGTAGTGTCCGAAGATTCCAGCGGATTCAGAAAACCGTCGATTTCATATATAGCTCCGTTACTACCTGTCCAGGTGGATTTAGAAGATTTCAGATTCACAATTTTCCCGGAATAATCGGAGAAAGTTCCCTCCTTATAAAAAATACTTCCGCAACTGGTGGAGTAATAGGTGTTATTTTTAAATTCCCCGTTTTGAATATTCGCATTGATGATACTGGCATACAGATGAAGGGCCAGCGAATCCAACTCCGTACTTTCATAATCTTCCACAAATTGCGGCCATACATCATCGGGTTGGATCAGGATCGTCCGGTCGGGATGCTGGTAAAGCAAAACATCGGTTAATCCGGTAACATACCCCTTGCTGATCATTTTTCCCCACTCCTTATATTTACTCTGATTGAAATAAATACCTCCTTCCACACTGTTCAATACAGGAGGCGTTGCCAGTTTGTCCACCTTATAAATCATGACATTGGAACTGGGCACTCCCCCGCTGTAATACTTTTCGATTTCATTGGCCAAACGCACATAAACCGAGGATATGGAAAGGAAATAGTTAGGAGGATTATCCCCCCGGGTAATATCGCTCATCCCCCAATAATTATTAGCAAAAGCTGTTTTTAAGATATTGGATACCAAAGAAGCCGGAATCGAATCATAGTTATTGTAAAAATTCTCTTCCAAATAAGGTCCGAACAACTCCCGAATCGCCTTATTGGTAGGGGCAACAAAAGTGAATTTCGAAGCCTCATCGGCAATATCCGCTCCGAATGTATAAGATTTGATCTTCGTTGTATCGATTTTCCCATGTTCATCCATCCCCTTGATACTGTATGCTACATAACGGTTGATCCAGGAGTTGACGATGCTTAGGGACGTATCCCGGGCAATCGCTTCGTCGGCCCGTGGAAGCGGCTCCAAAGGAGCGGCCAGCACATGAATCACTCCGTTGGACGCATCTATATCATAAGTGTCCGAAACGGGGATCGTCTCTATCAAAAACGAATTGGGATCTACCGTTTCGTTTTTCAAATATTTATAATCGTCGCCACGTTGGGTGAGCCAGGCCGGAGTGTAAATCCGAATCTGTTTACCCGCATGGCGTGAATCTTCACGCGTAGTCAATGAAGTGTTGCTTCTGTAAAAACTGGGAACATCCGGTTCGGTTTGAAGGGTAACCTTCTTTTCAAGGTCGTATTTATAATACATCCCCATAATCAGGTGATAATTCAACCAAACATTCAGTTCATCTTCGGGAACATCTTCAATGGAAGAATATCCTTTGGATTTTAAATAAGTTTCTACATCTTCATTTTTTTGTACAAGACAAGTATATATAGCCGATTTCCCGACAGTTTCCGCCAGACCTAACCGATCGATAGCTTGCACAAACAGGGAATAATCGGGATTAGCTCTCAAGATGTCGACAATGTTTTCAGATATTGTCGATTCTCCCGAAGTTTTATAATGATCCTCGAATTCTTTCCGGCAGGACACCAGTGTGCACAAACACAAGAGGATGCAAGGATACAATAATCTGTTTTTATTCATAGCTGTTACTTTAAGTTATTCTTCTTCAATATCCTGTCCATATAGTTCAAACTCCGCCAACGAAGCATGAACGCTACCGCCGCCACCTTTCGTACAGTAAAAACGGATATATCGATATTGAACCGGACTTGTAAATTCGATCGTTTGCGGATTATTGGTGGCTTGTATAACATACTCAACAATCTTTGTCCAGGGGCCGTCCTTGGAAGGGCCTCCCTGAATTTCGAAAGTGTTCAGGTTGGTATTATTAAGACGTCTGACAATACGCGCTTTTTCAATATTCACCTCACGCTTTAAGTCGAAAGTGATATAGTGCGGATATTTCCCGGGAACATTGGAACTCCATCTGGTGTGCCAGAAAGTATTCGTATAACCATCCAGGACAGAGGCTGCGCGGCTGTTCAAATGTCCTCCTACATCCTGTTCCTGTGTTTCTTCCTGTGAAGAATAGTCAACCACAGCCCAAATACTCCGGTCGAACCAGCCGTTTTCCAATTTTTTGTAATTGCGGACAACCGGAATAGACTCATTACCGTAGACATCCCCCACCGTGAAAAGTAAATCCGCAGTAAGAATACCTGAAATCGGAATCTGCCGTTCTCCGCTTCCGGTTTCTTTGATAACGATTTCGTAATCGGGATCTGTTTTTAAACTGTCGATGTTCAAGTTCAGGTAATATTCCCCGGCCTCTTCATTATCCCAGCTCACCTTCACCCCTTCAAGGTTCAGGCTCACTTTTATACTGGCAGCCAGTTTTTCAAACGGAGTAATTCCTGCCTGGGCCGAAATCGTTACCGGTTCAGAAACAGCTTCATTCCGATGGGCAATAAAAGTATATGTCCTTTCATAGGCATCAGGAAGACCATAAATCAATTGTTCTGTCACCGGGCTTTGAACGATAACCCGTTCCGATTCGGTAGCATTGAGTTCTTTTTTAAATAAAATTTCGACATAAGATAAATCTGCATCCGGATTATCCCATTTGAAGAGTATCCCCCCGGGTTTCTGTTCATAAGTAATATTAGAAACCGGCGTCACCTCGCTAACCATCTTATTGTCGTCTTTACAGCCGAGTGTAGAGAAAAACAATAAGGAAGCAATTAATAATAATAGTATCCGATTCATTGTTGATTAATTAGAAATTATTAATAATATGAGACTAATTTTCATGGACTTACATGGAAAGGAAAACGTGCATTTATTCTGGATAACACACTAAACACATATTATCATTTATTCACAACTCGTTGGCTCTTTTAAGTACTGAATCGGAATAAGTAAATTGGAAAGGTTCATGGTGGAATAAGATCGATTTGCAAACAAAATCTTAATTTTCAAATCAATTTTAACACAAAAAGATTAAAAAATAAATCCAAAAAAAGATTATAAGTATATATTTTTATTATATTTGTGCCATTAAATAAATAATTTTTACAATACAGGATAGGTTGTTCAATAAATAAAAAAATAAACCCACCTTTCGAAAGTATATGATTTTTTTTAAAATTAACAAAATATTAACACTCGAAAAAATAGTATAATCCAGAATAAACGCACGTTTTTATAAGTCAATTTGCTGATATTCTTTGCGCTCGACTATTTCAGTTTGTTAAACCCTCTCAGTGAAAATATCCCCAATAAAAAGAAGTTTTTTAGTATCAGGCGGTAATTATTTTTTATTCACACCCTAAAATCAGAAGACCGGAATAAAGGGAAACCCCACTGTTTTTAGCTTTTTTCAGGTTACATTACAGGTTTTATTTAAGATCATATCCAGAAAAGGATATATCATCACCAACTCCTATATAACAACACGCTTTAATACTGAATATCAAAACAATAACAAAATTATCCTGTCGAACACGGTTTATTCTGAATGAACCTAAAGGGAATAAAGAAGAAAAGCAAAAAGAAGCTTAAGTCCGATTTTACCTGAAAAAAGAATACCGCCCGGTGAACACTCAGGCGGTATTATAATTTGTTTTGTTTATTTTTTATAAAACTTTTATAATTTCAAATTCCTATTTTACACCCGTCCTCTTTAACTTTTCGTTCAGGCGGGCACGCAATTTATTATAGGTGGTTTTCTTTTTAATCCATTCTAAAATTTCAGGACTGCCGGATTTCTGCAATTCCAATATCTTATTGTCCGCTTCCCGGCAAATCATCTCCACCCGGCGCATTTTATAATTATCCACAATCTTCGGCAATAACTCTCCCAACATCATTTCCTCCGTGCGCATGGAGGCATCTTTTATCGTCCATATTTTACTGAGTTCATAAGGCTCGCAAATAATATTGGCCACCGTCGTACTGATATTCACGTCCGGATGCCCGATAAAATATTTCGAAGGCACAAAATCGGGCCTGTTACAATTTTCCCGGTATTCTTTTTGTATCTCCTGAAAACGGGGATTCAGCATTTCCAGTTCGTCTTCCAGCAATTCGCGGATAATATATTCTCCCACACTCACCACATAATGCCCCCCGTCTTTTTCTTCACGGTACAGTTCCATGCCGCCGAACTGCAATAAATAACGTATCAGCATCATTTCTTCGGTTTCGCAGGGGTTAGAAGAAACAGGACGGGACGGGCTGACCGCCACCTCCGGAACAGGCTGGGGAGTGGCCCGATAGGAAACAGGCACAGAGTCCCCCATTTTCTCCTTCCGGATACGGGCGATCTCGGTGTAAAGCACTTTTTCCTCCACTTTTAACTGAATGGCAGTTTCCTGCACATATACCGAACGGGTAATGTTATCGGGGATCAGGGAAATACTTTTTACAATATCGGTAATCAGGCGGGCACGTTCGATGGGATCATCGCCGGCCTGCCCCAAAAGGAGCCTCGTTTTAAAATGAATAAAATCCGTTTCGTGACTGGAAATATATTCCAACACTTCGGCAGCCGTATGATTTTGCGCATAGGAATCGGGGTCTTCACCTTCGGGTAAAGACACCACCCGCACATTCAGCCCCTCTTCCAGCACCAGGTCGATCCCCCGCAAAGAAGCCTTTATCCCCGCCGCATCCCCGTCATAAATAATAGTCACGTTCGGTGTCAGGCGGCGAATTAAACGAATTTGCTCTATGGTCAGGGAAGTACCGGAAGAAGCCACAGTATTTTCAATCCCTTTCTGATGAAAAGAAATCACATCCAGGTAGCCTTCAACCAAATAGCAACGATTTTGCTGGACAATACTTTTTTTGGCAAAAAAGATTCCGTATAAAGTTTTACTTTTATGGTAGATTTCCGATTCGGGAGAGTTGAGATATTTAGCACTTTTCTTATCATTGGTCATGATACGCCCGCCAAAAGCGATAATCTTTCCGGCAATATCCCGGATTGGAAACATCACCCTCGCCCGGAAACGGTCGAACAATCCTTTTTCAGACTCTATCGTCAAACCGGTTTTCACCAAAAATTCTTTCTTATACCCTTTCTCCAATGCCGTTTTGGTAAAACCGTCCCAGGCCTCCGGACAGTAGCCCAGTCCGAATTTCTCAATTGTCGGTATGTCCAGTCCCCGCCTCTGAAAATAACCCAATCCCACAGATTTCCCTTCATCGGTATGCAACAACTGGTACATAAAAAATTCCTCGGCGTAATTCGTCACGATCAGCATACTTTCCCGTTCACTCTTCTCTTTCTTCTCGTCTTCGGAAAGTTCTTTTTCTTCGATCAGGATATTATATTTCGCTGCCAAAAAACGCAATGCCTCCACATAGGACAACTGCTCGTGGTCCATAATAAAGTTTACGGCGTTTCCCCCCTTTCCGCAACCAAAGCATTTATAAATGCCTTTTGCCGGAGAAACGGTGAACGATCCCGTTTTCTCGTTATGGAAAGGACAGCATCCCACATAATTCACGCCCCGCTTCTTCAGGCTCACGAAGTCGGAAACCACTTCGTAAATGTCTGCTGCATCAAAAATCTTTTGTATTGTCGCCTGGTCAATCATACTACAAAGGTATAAGGAAAAGTGGGAAGTGAAAAGGGAAAAAATAAAAAACGATACAACCAAATCCAATCCGTTATTCTATCTTTATCGCTTGCAAACCAAAATATTAATTGCTATGAAACAAATGATCCCTCTGCTTGTGCTGCTACTGGCGGCTTTCCTTCCTACCCATGCCCAGCAAACGCAACCCCTCTCCCAACGCTTTATTGAAGTCACCGGAAGTTCTGAAATTTCAGTAGAACCGGACGAAATTCTCTTTATCATCCGTATTCAGGAATACTGGAGAGAAGAATTTGAGAAAAAAACCAAAGAAGACGACTATACCACTAAAATACCCATTGCCTACATTGAAAAAGACCTTTTAGCCAGCCTACGAAAAATCGGTATAAAACAGGAAGATATTACCGTTCAGGATGTGGGTGATTACTGGCGGCAAAGGGGAAAAGACTTTTTAATCGGGAAACAGCTTGAAATCAGGATTACCGACTTACAAACCATCGATGCCATTACCCGCTCGATCAATACCAACGGCGTAACTTATATGGGTATCGGGGAACTGAAAAATAAAAAAATCGCCCAATACAGGAAACAGGCGAAAATCGAAGCTTTACAGGCTGCCAAAGAAAAAGCGGCTTATCTGCTGGAAGGCATCGGGGAACAGCTGGGAGAAGTGATCTCAGTCACCGAACCCCAGGAAAACCCTTTCTCCTATGGTTATTCACAACGTTTGGTAAGCAATAGCTCCTCTGCCCCAGAAAGCGGTTCCATCGAAAATATCCGTAAAATAAAGCTCAGATACGAGATGACTGCCCGGTTTGCGATTAAATAAAATCAATTGCCATGAAATTCTTTGCGATTCTATTTATTTCCTTGGGGCTTTTTTCGTGCAAGTCTTCTGATATTCCTCTCTATGACTTCGGCACAGCCCAACCGTTAGAAGCAGGCAGAACCGTTTATCAAAGCAATGATGTCGGGATTCTGGCTGAATTAAGAGTGAAAGATTCCCTGCTCATTGCCATCGATCCTATTGGAGAAAAGAAATTCATAATTATAAACCTCTTTACCGGCAAAGAAATCCAGAAATTCGGAGAATCAGGCAGAGGTCCCCGGGAATTTCTATCTCCTGAATTTCTTATCAACAATGATATTAGGAATGCCGATTCATCCCATCTCACACTATTCGATTCCAATTTGTCACGCTTTTCCAACATCGATTTCAACCGAATATTGACAAACCCGGACTATAAAATACCAACCCAAAAATTCCCGGCAAAGATTACCGGAAACGCTAATCTCAATATAACGGACGGCAAAATCATTGGGAAAAGCAGTTCATTGGAGAGCCTCGGGATGTTCTTTATATACGACCTGAAAACCGGGCAATAAAAATGGGTGGATTTTTATCCCAATCCCCAAAACATTGCTATTGCAGAACGGAACTATGCATTCAATATGCACCTTGCCGCCCAAAAAGACAGGATTATAGGAGCTATGACCTTTTTAGATATGATACAAGTGTTCGACACCACAGGTCATCACATTCAGACTTATAAATTTTCAGAAAATATCGTTCCCGCCCCTGAAATGATGCTGGGTAATTCCGCAGTTTATTTCACTGATGTATACGCCACTCCCCAATATTGTTATTTTATCCGGCTCGGCTATCCTTCAGGCGAAGAAAATAACCGGAAAAACGGAGCGTACATGATACAAACCGACTGGAATGGAAATGTCGTGAAAAGCTACAAGCTCAAACAATTCTTATACGGGTTTTGCATCGACGAAAGCCGCAACAAATTATTGGGTATTCATTCCGAGGATCAGGATACTTTTCAGATCATAGAATATAACTTATAATTTTATTTCTCCCGCCCAATATCCGATCGGGAACTCCTGTCAATATAAATAAGTCAGTAGCTTTCGAGCGTCATCCTTCCAGCGTATAACCGAAATAAAACAGAGCTTTCCAAAAAATAAATCCGGGTAACGATAGATTTTCGTTACCCGGATTTCACTGATAATTATAATTGATTTATGAGGGGGCTATTCTTCGTCCACCAATGCCTTGACATTTATTTCCCGCACAATGGCATAATTACCGCTTGCCGCAGCAAGGACTGTAATCTTGATATAGCGGGCTGTTTTCAGCACACTGATGTTACACGGAAGCGCTCCGTTATCCGTTCCACCGTTCAGGGAATGAGTGCCGAGGTCGTTCCATTCCGTATTTTTGGATAAAGGTTCTTCCAGGGTGGATTCAACCTTCACGGAAGTCGGCCCTGTCGTGGCTCCGTCGCGTCTGTATAGCATAACAACCGAAGGAATCACCTCCTGCTTCAGATCGACCACAATGTATTGAGGCAAGTTTCCGGTGGTCGTTCCATCGCTAAAGTCGCCTCCATACCAAACCGAATGCCAGAAAGTATTATCTTGCCCATCGATCGCATTTCTGGCATAACCGTCATCTCCTCTGGTTTCCTGTGAAGAGAAATCCACAATCGACCACAGAGGATTGCCGTTAGCATCCAGCTTATCGAGTTGTACTTCCATTTTCGTTTTAAAATTTCCCTCCATTGCATCCGAAATATTTCCGATGTAATCCAGCGTCTGAATGCTATATTCATATTCCGTGCTTTCTGTCAATCCCACAACAGAAAGCGAAGATTCAATAGCCGATAAGGTGTCGGTCAGGAAATAACCCGTTGTATCGACACGGCGTACCTTTACCAGGACGCGGTTAAAATCTTCATCCGAAGGATTTGTCCAGGATAAAGCAGCACTCGTGGCCACAGGAGTCACCACCAATTCGCTGACATTTTCTGGAGCCTGGGTGTCTTCCACAGGAGTGAAATACCCCTCGGCGGCAACCGGATCGGACTTTTGCATATTCGTAGCTACGGCTGTAATCCGGATAGAATAGTCATCGTTATAAAGATGAGTTATCTGATAAGAAGTTTCGGTCGTCGGAGCCGTATAAAGGGTTGTGTCCGTATTCCTGCCCTGCCACTCTACCTGATAGTAAGCCAGCCGGGAAGTATTAGCCGGAGCATCCCAGCTCACATTCAAAGAACGTTCCCCGGAAGTTACCTGTATATCCGACACGGCAACATCATATTTCCCCACCGGCAACGAATCCCGGATCTCGATTTCTCCTCCGCTCCCGGCTATTTCTTCGTTTTCATTGCATCTCACCATTCCCACTGAAATCAGCAGGATAAGGAGAGCTTTGCATATATTCATTATTTTCAGTTTCATACACTTTCACTTTTAATCGTTCACTTATAAAGTTTCACACCTGCTTACCGTCTGGTACAAATTACATAAGGACTAACGACCTCCATTAACCATTTCCCCGGCTCGTTTATCTTGTAGCTATTTTTGAAACGTACCTGATAAGACGGGTAAATTACCCCGGTAGCATTGGCAATTTGCTGATATTCGTCCGTCAGTTTCCAATAAGTGTTGTTGATATTGTAATAAGTCAGGTAAATATTATCTCCGCTGTTGTACGAACTACCGAAAGCTGGATAAGGAACCGTCGGGAAACGGAAGATACAGGAAGTATCGGTATAAGTAACCTTTTCGGAACTACCGTCGATGGCCAGCGAATTGTCATGATAGCTGTTGTAATACCAACCATTTTCGGAACTCCACCAACGTTCGATAGCCTGAGGAGGGAAAGGAGTACCTTCGGCATCTTTCACCACCATTTCCAACTCTACAATATCCGATTCTCCCACTTTATAGAGTTTCCGGCGGGGATGGGTGTTATTAACCACTTGTTCGGTTTCTGCGGTCGTATAGGGGTTGAAATTTTTGATTTCATTTTCTGTTCCGTTCGAAGAAACTCCATAAAAATAATCTCCGAAATTACCGGGAACCTGAAATGGTTTCACTTCCATTTTTACAATTCCGAAATTCACAAACACTTTGCTCGATTTGGAATTGGTAGCCCGGACATCCACTCCGTATAATCCTCCCGGCAAATTCACCGTTCCGCTATTAAAGATCAACTGCCCGCTCCGGGGATTGATCTGCAAAGGGGCTTCTTCGGAAGTGACCAGTTTCTCGTTCACTAAATCCATCGTCGTATCCGTGGTTGCATCATAGGCGGACGACCACAAAGCAATCTCATACCGCCCGTCCAAAAATTCAGGCACATCCTCTCCCGTAGTTAAATCCCTCACATTCACCAGTTCGAATGTTATAGGCCGGGTAGTTCCGTCTACATAGGGAATAGAAGAAATCTGATAAATACCCCGGACAATACTTATCGTATCTTCACGGGTGGTGATCCCTTCATCACTAAAGAAACCAACATCCGGCTTCTGACAAGAAGTCCAAACTGTAAAAAGTAATATGATTAAAGCAATCTTTTTCATAATCCATTTGTTTTTATAAACCTGACTATCAATTTTGTAGCTTAGCTACATGGAAAAACAGCGTATGATTGTTGTTTAACACATGTACCACTCCGGTTGTCGTGATAATACCGGAAGTCTGGACAATAATCCGCTCGTCTTTTTCACTACTGGCTACATTACCGTCCACCGTATCTTCGTATGAATCGAACTGTTTACCTACCTTATTGATAAAATAGAGATATTCCGGCTGTATGACCAGATCGTCCTGATAAGCATCCTGCGGCTCTTTCGACAGCTTAAATTCTTTCCCGATAAAAGAAGTGTAAATCTCTCCTTCTTTCACCAGACTGTCGCGGGTGAGATATTCACCGAACATATACATTTGTAAAGAATCGAATTCCGCCCTCGGAATACTGTCGAACGTATAAACGGCATCCGCATCGAGTTTTTTGCGCAATTCCAATTCTGCCGTAATGTATTTGTTAAATGAAAAGTTCGTCGGCACATAAAACGTCTTCGCTTCATTCACCTTGTCTTTCAATCCGGCAATATCGATCGCCATCACCAATGTATCGAATAAAGATTTCGATTTTAAGAAATCGTAAGTCGTCATATTGACATTAGGATTCGCCGTCCCTCCGTCGACCAGGTAATCATCGCTCGTACAAGCCGACACACCGACAACCAATAGCAATAAATAAATTATATTCTTCATATCACTTGTTGTTTTATTCTACAAATATTCATTCTGATCATTCCGGTTGTTTTTACACTTTTCCCTGCCAGTAAGCAAGCTGTACTAAATCACGGTTAGCCGAGAACAACCCGGTGTATACCGGCCAATAATATCCCTTCTTCGCACCACGGTCTGCCGTGTACCAATCGCAACCTGTCCAGTAATCGTTCCGGATACGGTCGAATGCACTGTGGCCTTCGCCAACCAGTTCACGGGCACGTTCTTCAAAAATACCCGCCAACAAATCGCTACCCATATAATCGCCAATTCCGGCACGGCGGCGGATCTGATTCAGCAGAGCAAGGGCGCTTCCGGTTTGTCCCAGCTTATAAAGAGCTTCGGCACGTAACAGATAAATCCCGGTCAGGCGCAGCAGCATCACATTGGAGTTAGCAAAATAAGCTCCGGCATTCGCAGGGTCCACCTGTTGTCCGGTGGAATATTTCTTCAACATCGGAGGTTTTGACTCACTTGTATTGTTACTGCCAAAATTTTCAAAGAAAAGGTCACGACGAATATCTTTTTCAGAATAAAGTGACTGTGACCAATTTACATCGGCAACTACCAAGTTACTCTGTGGATTTCCAAGCAAATAGGAATTGGTATAATTTTCCGACCACCAGGTGCGGCTATGCACACTCCAGTTATAATACATCCAGTAGGTTTCATTTTGAGTGATCGATACATTCAGCTCAAAAATACCTTCGGTACTGCGTCCGTTGAACATTTCAGTAACTGCATTCTGATCGCTGTAATCCACCAACGAACGGTTCCCGTTAGCAATCACGGCTGCCAGACAATCGTCTGCGGTCTGCACCAATTCCCTATATTGATCGGTTCCTTTATAACTATTGGCAAGCCACAGGCAAACATGGGCTTTTAAAGCCTGGGCAGCTCCCTTGTCGGCTCTTACCGCCCAGGTATCGCTACCCGGAGAGTCATAATCCAGAGTTGCAATAGCAGCATCCAAATGTTTGATGCAATATTCCAGCACATCTTTTTCCGGAGATTGGGCTTTTCCCACCGTAGAACCTTCCACTAAAGCCTGATCCACGCTTTCAATGGCTTCTTTCACCAAAGGCACATCGCCATACACCTGTACCAACCAAAAATAAGTATAGGCATACAGGAAATGGGCTTCCCCGGCAATCTGCTTTTTCTCTTCATTTCCGGTCTGCTCATCTTTATTAAAATCGGAATCGGGAACATCTTCGATATGATTCAATAAAGTATTGACCGTCGTGATAATCTGATAATACGGACTCCAATTCGACCATTCGTAAGAATCGTAAATATACGAGCCGACATAGTTTCCATCCACGATTTGCTGGGAAATCCAGTGATTGGATTTCAATACCGTTTGGGCAGGCAGGTCACCATAAAGATAGAAAGGACGCTCCGACAGCATCACCCGGCGAAATAAACTGTATGCTCCGGCCAGCAACTGGCGATTACCTTCCGCCGTTCCCCAGATTTGTTCTCCGTTAGCATTGCTAAGCGGATCCAAGTCAAGATATTTCTGACATCCCGTAGTGGACATAACTACCGCTACAAGAAGTAATTTCAAGATATTCTTAATTTTCATAACGCTCTCTTTTAAAATTGTAAATTCAAACCGAGTACAAATTTCCGGGCCTGAGGATAACCATCACCATAAGTATAGCCTCTGGAATCCACCGCACTGGCATCGATTACCGTCTTAGATTTTTGCCATTGGCAAACATTGTAAACCGTTCCATACACATAAATCCGGCTGAATCCGATTTTCTTCATCCAGGGCTGGTCGAAATTGTAAGAAAGGGTAATATCCCGGATCTTCCAATAATTTCCGTTTTCCCAATACATCGACGATCCCCGGTAGCCGTAACGTGAAGCACTTCCCGGCACGGTAGCCAGCAAAGAAGGATAGTAACCTCCGCTGCCTTCGCCTGACCAAATTGAATAATTGGAAAGATCGAGCGAAGCCTTCGTATCCCAGGAACCGTAATCATAACGGTTCAGCACAGATGCCGAAACCTGATCGTAAATATCGCGTCCGAAAACAAATTCGCTGTTCACACGGAGTCTCCATTGTTTATAGGAAATATTAAAATTCAGGAAGCCCTGCACTTTCGGGTTGGCATTTTTATCGATCAACTGCAAATCTTCATCGGCAGCATCGGATACAACGTAGTTTCCATTGACATCTTCCCAAAGCGGGTATCCCGGAACTGCTGTTCCCCAAACTCCACCTTTGGTGGGATCGAGTGGCAAACCGGTATATGGATTCACCGGAAGGTCTGATAATTTATCAATCGGACCGATATAATTCAAACCGTAATAAACCGGGCCGGGTTTTCCAACCGTGTAGCCATAACTGTAATCGGAATTGATATAATCCCGGTCGTTATTCGGAAGTTTGGTAACCATATTGTTGTTATGAGTAATACCGGGCTGGACTTCGATTTGGAAGTTATTATCTCTTCTGAACAAATAAGCATCGAGCGACAATTCAAAACCGTAGTTCATAATTCCCGCCACATTCGACTGCACCTGGCTGAATCCGGTATAGTCCGGGAAAGCCACGCCGAACAACAAAGCATCGGTTTTTCGGTTATAGAAATCCGCAGTAGCGAAAAGCCGTTTATTGAAAAACTCCAGTTCGATACCCAAGTCCCATTGTTTACTTTCCTCCCACGACAGGTTGTTGTCGGCAAGTTGTGAGAAATCAGGAACAACGGCAGTAGTCCCGTTATAAGTGGAATTAGATACATTCCCGGCATATCCGCCCATACCGTTATAACCGAGGGTATACATATTATATCGCAGATAATTGTCGCTAAACTGTTTTCCATTCTTTCCGTAGCTGAACTTAACCTTTCCGAAGGTCAGCCAATCGCTTATCCCCGACAAAAATGGCTCGTCGGAAAAGATCCATCCCACAGAAATAGCAGGGAAACTTGCCCAACGGTTATTCTTACCGAAGCGGGAAGAAGCATCCCGGCGGTAGTTCAGGTCGATCAGATAGCGGTCCATAAAACGGTAACCTAAACGTGCCCAGTACGACAACATCGCATTTTGGGAAATATTGGTATTTCCGTCGATGTCGTCTTTATTATACCCTGTAATCGTATGGATCATATCCCCTGAACCTCCCAAAGCATTGAAATCCGAAGTTTCATTTTGGGTGAAATCGAAAGAAGTTCCCAACAGAACGTTGATATTATGGTTTTTAGCCACATCTTTCGTATAGCTCAAATAAGTTTCGATAGAAGCCGTCTTCGTTTGTCCCCAATAGTAACGGGCGTAGTTCATTCCATCGGAACGCACCGTCGAAGGTTGATGGAAATTGGTCTTCGTATGGTTGTACACCAAACCGATCTGGGAATTTAAAGTAATGCCCTTCCAAATATCCAAATTCGCGTAATTCGATACCGACACATCGATAATCCGGTTTTTATTATACAGGTTATTCAGCTGCCCTTCCAGGTAGTCCCTCTGATCGTCGGAAAGATAAAACAGCGATGAGCGCATATCTTTCAGGTTCATCGGGAAAGTGTTATGCCCGTCGGCATCTCCTGTTCCGGTCTGGCGGTCGTTATATGACAAACGGATCACCGTTTGGTTGCGGAGAGCCTTGAAAGGATGTTGCGTCAGGTTCAGCGTTAAACTGAAACGATCCATCCCGTTCCCCTTCACAATTCCTTTTTCATTATAATAGCCTAAAGACAAACGATAACTCAATTCTTCTGTACCTCCATCGAGCGACAGGGAATAATCCTGGGTAATCCCGGTTTGATAGAACATTCCCTGATAGTCGATATTATTGTTGAATGCAGGATTCAAGCTATCGGTAAGCAACATCGGCAAATTCTGCTGTATATCGGCATATTTCCACGAACTATTGATCAGGCTAAGTTTTTCATTTCTTTCCGCACTTCCCACCATCACCCCTTTCAGGGCAGGACGAAGGTTCACACCCATTGTGGCCTTAGCCGTCACCTGTAATTTTCCCGGACGTCCGCCTTTGGTTTTAATGATGATCACACCGTTCGCTCCGCGCGATCCGTAGATAGCCGCCGCAGAAGCATCTTTCAAAATGTCGATCGACTCAATATCGTCCGGATTTAAGGATGCCAAATAATCGCTATTCGTTACATCGTATCCCGCTAAACTTTGCAGGTCCGTCGGTACGCCATCGATTACGTAAAGGGGATCACTAAATTCATTTGCTTCCCCTAAATTACCGGACATCACCGTATTTCCACGAATAACCAGAGCATTTTTAGAACCGGGGCCTCCTCCGGTGTTCAATGACTGCAATCCGGCCACTTTACCGGAAAGCATTTCCGATACACTCGCTGCCGGAATATCTGCCAAAGTTTCTCCATCTACCCTGGAAATAGAACCCGTTACATTTCTTTTGTGTACGGTCTGGTAACCCGTCACCACCACGTCTTCCAACATTTGTGTGTCCTCTTCCAACACAACATTGATAACCTCGTTCGTTCCCACTTTAACTTCTTTGGCTTTCAAACCCACAGAAGAAAATATCAGCACAGGGTCCGGAATCCCGGTAACGGCTATCGCATATTTACCGTTAATATCGGTAGCCACCCCTACGGTAGTTCCCTTTATCAATACAGTCACTCCCGGAAGCGTCATCCCTTTGGAATCTTTCACCACTCCGCTCACTTTTTTAGTCACATCTTGCTGTGGAGCAGGCTTAACAACAATCACATCGTCTTGCAAAGCATAGGTAAGTCCTGTCCCGTTCAAACATTGTTTCAGTGATTCGTCTAATGATGTGGAATTCAGCTTCACATCTACTTTCCCAACCTTATTTAAATCCTCGGAACTGTATACGAATACGATTCCGGTCTGGCGTTCAATTTCCCAGATCACGTCCTTTAAAGCAGCTCCTTTCAGATTCAGAGTCACTTTGTTTTGAGAAAGTAAAGATGCATTGACATTAAAAAAAACTGTGAAAAGTAGCAATAGTGTTAATTTTACTCCCAGCCATTGCTTTTTTAACTTATCCGAGTCGCTTCGGATAATCAACTTTAAAATTTTTTTCATAAATTTGCATTTTAATTTACATTAATTTCTTCTTTTGTGCAAAAAAGAATGAATTCGACAGGAAATGTTACCAGCATTTCCTGTTTTTATTTTAGCCTTAAAAACGTCTGATATACAGAGGCATTCGTGCAATAACACCACCAACGGACGCTTTCGTTACCTTCCTTTTTTAATGATCAGAGTCTTATCCTTCCGCTCAATTCTGATCTTTCCATTTTCTTCGAAAACTTTTATAAAAGTTTCCACCGGGCTCATCCGGTTAAAATTACAGCCAAACTGAAATTCCTTCACCTCAGGATCTTCATACACCACGTCCATGTCATACCACCGCATCACCACTTTCATCAATTCTTCCAAAGACACATCCTTAAACCGGAACCAGCCATCCCGCCACGCTGTGTAATATTTCACATCCACTTCCCTCACTTTTGCCGTTTTCTCTTCTTTTTGGAACACCAATTGCTCACTGGGTTTCAACACGGCTTCCACACCATTTTCTTCGCTGCTCACCCGGACAGCCCCTTCCACCAAAGTCGTCATCACGGTAGGATCGTCCCCATAAGCCGAAATATTGAACTTCGTTCCCAGTACCCGCACATCCATAAACTTCGTTTCCACGATAAAAGGACGGGCACTGTCATGCGTTACCTCCAGGAATGCTTCCCCTTCCAGCTCTATTCTTCGTTCACCCTTTGGAAAGGGCACCGGATACCGAACTTTCGAAGCAGAATTGAGATAGATCATCGTGCCATCGCTCAGTTTTAACTGAAACTCCGCTCCCTGAGGAACCTCAATTTCATTATAAGTCAGTACCGCTTCTTTTTCATCTTCCCCCACTTCCGTGTAAGCCAGCAAAGAACCGTCCCTGTTCGCCACAGTTCCTTCCTCCCCCACATGTACCTTTCCGTTGTGCTTCTCCAAATCGACCACCTCTCCGTTCTGTAATCTCAGTCTCACACCCTTAGGTTCTTTATTTTCCGGGCTCTCCTGTCTGATTTCAGCAACCTGAATCTCCTGCTCCTGTCCGGTCAACCACCACCAAGTCCCCACACCTAACGCAAGAACCGCCACCGCTGCAACATATTTCCAAATACGTCCGATCTGCCGTATCTCTTTCCGTTCCGGTAATTCAAAAACCACGCCCTGCTTTTCACAAATTTTCTGCCAAGCCTCCTCTTTATCGAAACGTGCCAGGCTCTCCCGGTCTTTTTCCAAATATTCAGGATCTGTCATCCTCTCCAACAACTGCGAATTCGCCTCAGATGCCTGTTTCCAGTCCTCTATATCCCGTTTTTGCCGATCCGTTGCTTTTCCGGCCAGCATAAACGAAATCGCTTTCGCCAACTTAAACACCTTTTCCATAAAATTGATCTTATCTTATCCCTAAAACACAAAAATCCGGTTTCATGGTACACACAAAACCGGATTTTTTTTATTTTTTCGCAAAAAAGATTTTAATTTATATACAAATCATTGATTCGAAATAATATATATTAAAAATAGAAGATAATAATCTTTCAGCAGCATCTTTAACTTTTTATAGGCGATTTTTTTCAGGCGATGCACTGTAAATTCCGTAATCCCTAACTCCGTAGCAATTTCATGATTCGTTTTCCCGTCTATGGCCAAATAAATAATTTTACGTCCCTGGGTAGGTAAAGAATCGACGGCGGCATAAAATATACGCATACTTTCACGTTCCAAAACCGTATTCTCGAAAAAAGCCTCCTTTTCCAACTGAGCAAGACTCTCCCCTTCCGGAATAAATTCCTTTTTATCCCGGATTATATTCAGGCAAGCATTCCTCACTGAAGTATACAGATAAGATTTAACTTTTAAATCATTATCGAAATCAGTATGATGCTCCCAAAATTTTACGAATACTTCCTGCACGACATCTGCTGCCAAAGCATCATCTTTCAAGAATCTGGCGGCAAACAAACATAATGTTTGATAGAATTCATCGAACAATTCTTTAAATGCCTGTTTATCACCAGACCTTAATCTTTGCACACGAACGCTCATATATTTTGCATAATCTCATGCAAAACTAACAAAATCTCCATAAAATGCAACAAGAATGACTATTCATAAATAGTTATTTTTTCACACATACAAACCGGGCGTTAATATTTATGTTGAATATTTATGCTAAATTAACAGAATTACTGACTTACATATACATTATTTTCATACTTTTGCGCTCCAAGGAAACGATTTACTTGTGAAACGTTTCCATAAATCAAACCTTTATTGTGTACACATGGAAAAAGAAAACAGTCAAGTAAAAGAAGATCTGATCGAAGGGATTTCCGATCTGTTCTTAAAATACGGCCTGCGCAGCACTTCTATGGAAGATATTTGCTCTCACCTGAAAATATCGAAGAAAACTTTATATCAATTTTTCGCCAATAAAGACGATGTAGTCGAACAGGTGATGCTCCACAGAAGGAACAACCAGCGGGTAAAAGAAGATATTGAAAAACTGTTGCAAAAAAACGCTCTCGAAGCCTTATTGTTAATCAGAGACCACGTTGTTTCCGATTACTCAAGCCGATTGCCGGCCAATATGTTCGACATTAAAAAATATCATCCCGAAGTATATGAGCGGATTCTTGAACTCGACACGGAATTTTCCTATGTCACGCTTAGAAAATTATTAAACAACGGCATCGAAAGCGGTTATTTCAGAAAAGACCTCCACTTAGATGTGCAAATATATTTATTTACAAAACAAATGAGTTTTCTCGGAGAGCCTGAAATGATCAGTAGCATTCAATATCCGATGTCCATCATCATTTCAACGATTATGGACAATTTCATCAGAAGCATTTCCACTCCCGAAGGAATCAAAGAGTTAGAAAAAAGAGTTAAGAATGTAGAAAAATGATAATAAAACAACCGAAAATCTTGAATAACAAATAGCTAATTAAGTTTTGGCATATAATTTGCAAAATCGTTATTTATTTCCAACGCGTAAAAAAACATAACTATAATTTATAATTTTAACACGAATGAAAAGAGGAGTATTAGTCACATTCATCGCCATTCTCATGCCTTGGATGATTCAGGCACAAGAAACCCCGAACGGGCCGCAGAATCTGACGCTGGAGCAAGCTGTAAACTTTGCTGTTGAGCACAACAAAGAGCTGCAGGCATCTCAGATGAACATCGCCCTGAGAAATAAAATGGTACAGGAGGCTATATCACAAGGTTTGCCGCAAATCAACGGCTCTTTGGATTATACCACCAACTTCAACCATGAAATCGAATCCTTCAAATCTAAACTGCCGGATCAATCAACCGTGGGAGTTTCTATCTCACAGTTGCTCTTCAGCGGACAATGGATTTTAGGTATCCAGACCAGCAAGATCGCCAAAACGATTGCAGCACAACAGGTGACCCTGACGGAACTGGACATTAAAGAAACGGTATATAATTCATATTATACGATATTGATCAGCGAACGCCTCATGGACATTGTCAAAAAGAATTTGGAAAACATGAGCGAAATCCAAACTCATACGGAAAATATGTATAAAGCCGGAACGGCGGAAATAACCGATGTCGATCAAATCCGCATCACCGTGGGACAATTAAAGAATTCATTGCTGTCGATGCAACGCACCGTCGATGTAAACTACAATTTATTGCGCTTGCAATTAGGATTACAGGCTGGAACGCCCATCACACTGACGGACATGCTGGAAAGCTTTTTGCAGGAAGATGGCTTCCACAAACTGGCAGCACAGGCATTCGATATTAACGAAAACTCTCAGTACCAATTGATGCAGACACAGGAAGAACTGCAAAAGAAAATGGTAGGTTTGAAGAAATGGGCTTATGCTCCGACCATCAGCGCCACCTATTCTTATAGCTACCAGATCAAATCAGGTTTGTTCTCGGCCCCACACACGGCAGGAGTAACCATGAGTATCCCGTTATTCTCCGGTTTACAGCGCAAAGCCCAGCTCGATCAGGAAAAGATCACTCTGGATCAAACCGTCCTGAACAAAAGCCTGCTGGAAGACCAGTTGAATTTGCAGGAAGAGCAATACAAATTTGCCCTGAAAAATGCCTTGGAAGACTATAACCTGCAAAGAGAAAACATTACCGTAGCCAAAAAAGTACTGGAAAACTACCGGAATAAATACAACGCAGGTGCCGTATCGAGCCTTGATCTGACACAGGCCAACAACAACTACTTACAGGCTGAAAACAATTACACCTCGGCTTGTCTGACACTGTTACAGGCCCAGACTCAATTGGATAAACTTTATAATCAATTAAAATAAAAACGGAAGGGAGAAGACGATTCCCGACTTTGAATGAAAAACTATTAAAACCAAATAAAATGATAAAGAACGTAATTTTATCTACACTCACGATCGCAGTTCTCGCCGGATGCTCAGGGAAACAAGCTTCTGAAAAAGATACAGACGCAGTTGAGCCTATCCCGGTGAAAGTACAAAAACTGGAGAAGCAGGACATCGCTCGTACACTGGACTATACAGCCAACCTGCAAGCCGACGAACAGGTTTATTACGCCCCGGCATCTACCGGACGGATCGAAAAAATCTATGTCGAAGTAGGCGATCGGATTAAAAAAGGACAATTATTGGTAACGATGGATCAAACCCAGCTTCATCAGGCCGAAGTACAATTAAAGAATCTGGAAGCAGAATATAATCGGGCCAAAATGTTGAACGAAACGCAAAGTATCAGCAAACAGGCCTATGATGCTGCCATCACCCAATATGAAGTGGCTAAATCAAATGTGGATTTCCTGAAAGAAAACACGAAGATGCTGGCTCCTTTCGACGGAATTGTTACCGGAAAATATTTTGAAAACGGAGAACTTTACACCGGAGCCGCTTTCGGTGGGGCTTCAAAACCGTCAATCATAGCTATCGAGAAAATCAATCCTTTGAAAGCCTATGTGAATCTTTCAGAGCAGTATTTCCTCGCTGTGAAAAAAGGAACTAAAGTGGAATTAAGAAGCAATCTTTATCCTGACCGTGTTTTCGAAGGAACTGTGAATATCGTTTACCCGACCATCGATCCGGCTTCCAGGACATTTACCGTGGAAATCAAAATCCCGAACCAAGACGAAGCTTTACGCCCGGGTATGTACGGAACGATCAATTTCTTCATCGGTAGCACCGAAACTGTGGTTGCACCCGCCATCGCTGTATTGAAATTGCAAGGTGCTAACGACCGTTATGTATTCCTGAACAAAGACGGAGTGGCTAAACGTATAGATGTCACTTTAGGCAAGCGTTTCGAAGACAAAGTAGAACTGATCAGTAACGACATCAAAGAAGGGGATGAACTGATCGTTGTGGGACAAGGTCGCGTGGTTGACGGATCTCCTTTAACTATTATGAAATAAATGTTCTTAATCGCCGCCTGCCGTATCCGGACAACCGATACAGGGAGCCGAAACCCCGGCAGCCGGTGAATTAACACATGCTAAATTTGAAAATTAAGAAATATGAGTATTTACAATACAGCGGTAAATAAACCCATTTCCACCTTGATGGTCTTTGTTGCTATCATCGTGCTGGGTGTTGCCTCTTATATACAGTTGCCGGTAGACCAGTATCCCAAGATGGACCCGCCCTACCTGACCGTAATGGCAACTTATCCGGGTGCCAATGCTTCGGATATTGAGGAAAATGTGACTAAAATCCTGGAAGACCAGTTGAACTCGGTAGATAACCTGAAAGAGCTGACTTCAACCTCTTACGATAACCTGGCGGTTGTTTCTCTGGAATTCGAATGGGAAGCCAATTTGGACGAGGCATCTAACGACGTGCGTGACGCAGTGGATAAAGCCATGCAAAACTTGCCGGATGACATTGACCGCCCGACGATCATGCGTTTCAACACTTCCATGATGCCTATTCTGATCTATGCGATTACGGCTGAACAATCTTATCCGGGTATCGATAAAATTCTGGACGATAAATTGATCACCCGGCTAAACCGGGTGGACGGAGTTGCTTCGGTGATTGTTTCGGGAGCCCCCGAACGTGTGGTATACGTAGACCTCGATCCGAACAAACTGGATGCTTATAACCTGACTCTGGAACAAATCGGTAATAAAATTCTGGCAGAGAATAAAGACATTTCTTCCGGTAGCGTGAAAATGGGGCAAATGGACTACACTTTGCGCGTGGAAGGAGAATTTGAAGAAAGTGACCAGATCAAAAACCTCGTATTAGGTACTCAGAACAACAAAACCATCTATATGCACGATGTGGCTGTTGTCCGGGATACCATCAAAGATATTACCCTCGAACAAACCATTAACCGGGGTAACGGAGGTGTATTGCTGATTACCAAACAGACCGATGCAAACGCCGTGGCTGTGGCCAAAGAAGCTAAAAAGCAACTGGAACTGTCGATGAAAGAATTGCCTTCGGATATTAAATTCCAGATTATTTCCGATAACTCGGACTTCATCGTGAAATCCATCAACAACC
Source organism: uncultured Odoribacter sp. (assembly GCA_900541415.1). Taxonomy (GTDB): domain Bacteria; phylum Bacteroidota; class Bacteroidia; order Bacteroidales; family Marinifilaceae; genus Odoribacter. The sequence continues at coordinate 112,963 of UQJP01000001.1, forward strand.
TACAGGAATCTTTGATGTATGCGTTGATTTTCGTGGTGTTGGTTGTATTCCTGTTTTTAGGACGTTGGCGGGCAACATTTATCATCGCCCTGACCATCCCGATTTCTTTGATCGTGGCCTTTATCTACCTGTTTGCAACCGGGGAATCCCTGAACGTTATCTCCCTGTCGTCGCTTTCCATTGCGATCGGTATGGTGGTGGACGACGCTATCGTGGTACTGGAAAACATCACGAAGCACATCGACCGGGGTAGCCGTCCGCGTGAAGCCGCCAAATATGGAACAAACGAAGTGTGGTTATCGGTAATCGTAACAACTTTGGTAACCGTAGCCGTATTCTTCCCCCTGACTTTGGTAACAGGTATGACCGGAATCTTATTCAAACAGTTGGGATGGATCGTTTGTATCACCGTTTGTACTTCTACGGTAACGGCTATTTCTTTGACCCCGATGCTTTGCTCGCAGTTGATGAAAATACAGGAAAAAACAAATTCCAGTAAATTCAGCTTCTATAACTTTGTGTCCAAACAATTGGATCATCTGGACAGTGCCTACGAAAAATTAATCCGCTGGGTACTGCGTCATAAAACATTCGTTATTTCGTTTATGTTCGCCCTTTGTTTGGGATCGTGCAGCCTGATGAAATACATCAAGACCGACTTTATGCCGCAGAACGACCAGAGTTCGATGACCGTATATGCTAAAATGCAATCCGGACAACGTGTGGAGGTGACCAAAGAAGTGGCTTTACAGATCGATTCTATCATTCGCGCCGAAGTTCCGGAAATCACCATCATCAACCTTTCTTACGGTAGCGAGGAAGAAGCTTCGTTTGCATCTATGATGAGCAGCACCGGTAACAACATCCTGAACATGCGTCTGCGTACCTTAGACCTGAAAGACCGTGACCGGAGCATCTTCGTGATTGCAGACCAGATTCGTGGTATCCTGAAACGTTTCCCGGACATCCTGCAATACACGGTGAGCACATCCAGCAGTGGAGGTTCTATGGGAGGTAACTCCGTAGATATTGAAATCATCGGACACGACTTCAACACCACCACCCGCCTGGCACAAGACATTGCCGTAAAAGCCCGTCAGATTCCCGGTGCCGAGGATATAAAAATCAGCCGTGACGACGACAAATCCGAATTGCAGATCATTCTCGACCAGGATAAGCTCGCCCAGCACGGCCTGACAACTACGGAAGTCGGTTCATACGTGCGTAACCGAATCTACGGTTTCCGGAACAGTAAATTCAAGGAAGACGGAGAAGAATACGATATTATCGTCCGTTTGGATGAAAAATACCGTTCTTCATTGACCGAGATCGAAAACATCATTGTCACCGATGCCTACGGGGCAAAAGTACGGTTGAAAGAATTAGGTGAAATCAAAGAATATTTCTCTCCACCTAACATCGAACGTAAGAGCAAGCAACGTATCCTGAAAGTTTCTATTACCCCGGCGGCAGGCGTTGCCCTGGGAGATATTGCCGGAGCTTCACAGCAAATCATCGACAATCTGGAAGACATTCCGCAAGATGTCAGCTTATATATCGGTGGTAACTATGAAGACCAGCAGGAATCGTTCCAGTCGTTGTTTATGTTATTGCTCCTGTCGTTAATGTTGGTCTACATCGTGATGGCAGCTCAGTTCGAATCATTCAAGATGCCGTTTATCATCATGTTGGCCATTCCGTTCGCCTTCACGGGTGTAATTCTGGCCTTACTGCTTACCAACACCACATTAAGTATTGTGGCCGCATTGGGTGCAATCATGCTGGTGGGTATCGTGACCAAAAACGGTATTGTGTTGATCGACTTTATCAACCTGATGCGTGAACGTGGCATCCGGCTGTATGACGCTATCGCTTTAGCTTGCCGTTCCCGTTTACGGCCGGTATTGATGACCTCTTTGACAACGATTTTGGGTATGGTGCCTATGGCGCTCAGCGTAGGTGAAGGTTCTGAAACCTGGCGGCCGATGGGTATTGCCGTAATCGGCGGTATGGTGTTCTCCACCATCATCACCATGATTATCGTCCCTGCCGTATATGCAGCGATGGATAAGAGCGGTAGCCGCGACAAGAAAAAGGCTCTCAGCAAACAGTTCAAATTCATGAACGACTTTGATCCTGTTCGGGACCTACCTAAAAAATCAGAAGAATAAAATAAGGTATGGATATATGGGTATGATTCAATGACCCATATATTCATATATTACAAACAAGCAGACTGAAAACAATGAAAGCAGTATTTATCACCTATAACCAAGCATTGACGGAACGTGTAGCCTATATCCTCGACCAATTACAGATCAGAGGATTCACACAATGGCCGATCGTCAATGGAGCCGGAACAAACACCGGAGAACCCCGTATGGGTTCGCACACCTGGCCGGAAATGAACTCCGCCACCCTCACCATTGTCGATGAAGCAATGGTTCCCCTCCTTCTGAAATATGTTGGAAAACTGGATGAAGTGAACAAAGAAAACGGTATCCGGGCATTTGTCTGGGATATAACCGATATGTATTAAAAACTATCGAAAAGTTGAAAAGCGGGGATGTTCCCCGCTTTTTTTATACCTTACCCTACAAAGGATACGCTCCCACATACATCGCCAGCATCCCCGGATTGAATCCGTTCCGGTCACACGGCAAAACCAAACACAAAATCATTGCAAGCAAAGTCCTGCATAAGCTGTTGAACAACCGCGCATAAGTTCCCGGACACTACATCAACGGGATAATGCCTTCTTCGAACACGGTCAGCTTTTCCACCCCGCTATCCGTCACCAACAACGTATTCTCTATCCCTACCGCTCCCGTCCCGGCAATAACGAACTTAGGCTCTAAAGCAAATACCATTCCGGGTTCCAACACCTCCTGTGAACGGGGTGTCAACACAGGCAACTCATTGATTTGAAGCCCCACGCCATGCCCGATAAATTTTGCCTGCTGGTGAGTTCCCATAAAACAATCGCTTAACCCGGCTTTTTCCGCTATTGCCGATGCTTCCCGGTAAAGATCGGCGCAGGCGGCTCCCGGTTTGGCAATTTCCCCGATCCGTTCGTGAATATCCAGCGACACCCGGTGTGCCCGGCAGGCTTCGTCGGCCAGCTTACCCACAGAAAACACCCTGGTCATATCAGTCATATAAGGCGTATAATTCCCCGCCATGTCCACCATCACTGCCATCCCCTCTTTTAATTCCATTCCACAAGCGCCCAACGGGTAGAAGGGATGCTCCCCCTGCCCACCCAATGCAAAATCGAAAGGAGAAGGCACTCCCGCATTTTCCCCGGCAAGCAGGCTTCCCATAAATACATCCATATTAGCCCCGTAAGCCCGGAAAAGCCCCAGCGATCCCATTTCGCGCATACGGTACTCGATCTTATATTGTAACTCCAGATCGGTCATTCCGGGATAAAAACAGTCCCGAATCCCCTCATAAACTTCCGCATGCCGCCGGGCCGAAATCCGGAACTGTTCTATTTCTTCGGCAGTTTTCACCTTCCGGACATTTCTCATCAACTTTCCGGCATCACCCAAACGAGCCGGACAAAAAATCTTTTCCAACCGGACGCTTTCATTATAGCTTAGCACATCCGTTTCCAGCCACAAATATTCCGGCAATTCAATTCCGGCATCCGATAAAATTCCGGTAATATCTTCCGGTTTGCGAATGTAAAACACGTTTTCCCCTGAAAATCCGGCAGGCCGTTTCACAAAAAAATAAGGTTTCCCCTCCGCCGGAATGTAAAAATAGCCGTTATAAATTTGCTTTGTCAGGTAATACAAATTCACATCCACACACAGCAAACAAGCGTCTGCCCCCGACAACCCCATTTGTTGTTGAATTTTTTCCAGTTTCTGTTTACAATAAGTGATTTCCATGCTTTTCTTTCGGGTTTATTACTGATTTCTACAATAGAAACAAAAATAATAAAGATTTGTCCGGGACAATAGTTATATATTTGTTAAAAAAACCAGCACCACCTTAAATATCTTTATAATCCACTCAACATAATATATTGAAGTTCAAACGTATACATATTTTGTTTTACAAATTTCCATTAATATATGTTGTTTTAATTAAAAATAGCTTATTTTTGCTCCAAGATAGAATAGGTTTAAAAAAGGTTTGTATCAATGTGCATAAAACACAACCAATCAAACCCATAACTTTCCTGTTTAGGCGTGTAATCATTTTTAAAAAACAACATGAACACTAAAGTACTTTATTCAACGTATTTTATGCGTTTTATCTTATTGTTATTTATCGTCCCTGCATTTCAGGCCTGTATTGACAATAAGTATGATCTTGACAAAGATTTGTCGCTTGAAATAAGCGTAGGAGGAAAACACCTGGCTGTTCCTTTGGGAAGCACCAGTAACATTTATCTGGACAGTCTTGTAGATGCCAAAGACGGCGATATTCTGAATTTTTTGGAAAACGGCGATTTCGCTCTATTTAAAACGGACAGCCTCGACATCAAAATTCCGAAACTCGATCCGGTGAACATCACAGTAAACGGACTGGACATCGATCCTATATCCGTATCGGTAGACAATATTCAGCTACCGGACCAGTTCACGCTGGGGAATTTCAGTGAGAATATCCCTCTGGGAGCGGATAACATCGAGCTTTCCGTAGCAAGCATGCAGCCGATCGGAGTGAACAAGCAAAAAAACATGGAAGCCGGAGTGGAAGGAGCTCCTATTCCAGCCAACACGAAAGTAACCCTTGAAGAAACGAAAGGTTTTCAGTTTTCTTTCCAAAAAGTCGATGAAATTCAGGACGTAAAAACCGTATATTTCGGTGATACGGAAAAAGGTTCTCTGGCTCAAGTCACTATCAAACTGCCGGAAATCATCACCACCACCGACCATGTTATTGAGGACTTTTCCGTAACCTTACCCGCAGGTTTCATTTTGGCTGCCGATCCGGCAAGCATTGCAGGAACAGTGAGCGGCAACACCTTTTCCGTTACCAATTACGATCCGGGAACCCAGAAAACCATCAACTTTTCTTTCTATATCCGTCAAATGAGCGGTAATTTTTCCACGAATGCCACTGAAATTTCCTATTCCGACGATCTCCAGTGTTCGGTGGACTATAAAGTGGTTTCAGGAAAATTCAACCAGACAGGAACAGCAGAAATCGGTTTGGAAATCAACATTCCCCTCTCGATGAGAAGCGCCGATATTGCCACACAGGATATTCCGGTACAATTAGCCGAACAAAACATCAACGTCAATAGTAAAATTGAAGACATTCCGCAAGAAATCGCTTCGGTCAAAACAATTTATTTTGACGAAGCAGGCAACGAAATCAATGTTTCGGTCTCTCCATTGACCCTTCCGGTGAACTTATCGGGAAATGACGATGTGCAACTGAAATTCCCGGCAGAATTCCATTTCAAGCCATCGGACGGACTGGCTGCGGGAAATATCTTGAATATTCCGGTAGCGGAACTAAATGCCGGAACCGTAAAAACGTTACACCTGGAATCCATCGAACTGAATCAGGATATTCAAAACCAGGAAATCGTTCTGAATAAAAACATCACCTTGCTGGGCACAAGTTTACAACTGGACGCTTCGCCCTCGGTGAATACAAAAGAACTGGAAACGCTATCGGATAAAAAAATACAGGTAGAAGTATCGGGCGCAGATTTAAAGATCAGCCATGCCGACGTCACCACCGCCGGAATTACGATCGACATCGACCGGGCTAAGGCCGACATGGATATATCGGAAGAAACACCGAAGGAACTGATCGCCGTGAGGGATGTCGCTTTCAAAGAAAGCCCGGAAGTGAGGTTACACTTATCTTTCGAAGGAATCCCTGCCTCCGTAAACAAAGTGAAATTCAAAGATTACACGGTTACTTTCCCCGAATTTTTAATCTTTGAAGGGAACGACATCCAAAATCACCAATTGGTTTTGAACGACGAAGTCACCGTATCGGATGGTTTCAGCAAAACCCTGATCATAAAACAGTTTTCTTTCGGCGACAATAACCCGATCGCAAACGGACACATCACCATCAACGATTCCATCATTCTCGACGGACAACTCTATATTGAGGAGTCCGGCCTGAACAGCAATGAACTGACCCATATCACCATCCGCCCGACGGTAAATATCACCCCGATGGGATTAGGTTTGGTGACGGGGAAAATCGACCCGGAAATCGACCCGGAAAAAGAAATGGTCGACATTGGCGATATTCCCGACTTCATGAAAGACGACAGCGTTGTGCTCGACATCATGCATCCGCTGATTACCGTAAATGCCGGTAATACCATAGGTGTTCCGGTAAATGCAGATTTAAAGATTCAGCCCATGCAAAAAGGGAACGTCATTACCGGAGGTGTGGTAGATGCTTCTATCGAAATAGAGCCGACTCCCGCTTTAGGAACAACCCGATGGTCGAATTTCTGGATTTCCGACACCCAGGAAGGTATGCCATCCGGTTATAGCTACGTGTCTACCCCGAATCTGCCAAACCTCATCCGGAAAGTGCCGGATTCGATTTCCATTGTCGTAACGGCAGAAGTTGATCCGGATGCCCTTCATTCCATCGACCTCTCGATTCCGGAATACAAGTTACAGGTGAAATATAATATCTCCGTACCGATTAAATTAGGTAAAGATTTAAACATCATCTATCATGACACCATCGACGACTTCAACAAAGACATCGAAGATTACGTCAAATATGTAACCGAGGCGCAGGTGCTTACAGAAATCGACAATACGATCCCGCTCGAAATGACTTGCAGTGCGCAAGCTGTCGATGTGAACAAAAAAGTATTAAAGGGAATCAAAGTTTCAGCCCCTCAAAAAGTGGAAGCTGCCGGCTGGGATGCGATAAACGGAAAAACAACACTTACTCAGACCTCGTTCTCCCTGCTTTTGGAAGAAACAGTAAGGGGAGAAATGACAAAATTAGACGGTTTGGTATTCAAAATATCGGCAAAAGCCAATTCCACCGTCGCCGGAGCCACTCTGAAAAAAGACCAGTATTTGAAGATCACGGCTAAAATGAAAGTTCCGGGAGGAGTAACTGTAGATATTGACGACCTTTAATTAAAAAAAGCTGAACAATGAAAAACTTAATAATCATATTCATCCTATGCCTGGGAACTCTGAGCGTGGAAGCTCAGCAAACACTGCATTCATCCTATTTCCTGAAACGGATGCCCATGCGTCATAAATTAAATCCGGCATTAATCAATGATTACGGATATTTCAGCATCCCGATGTTAGGAAACATCAATATAGGTGTACAGTCGAACCTAAGCCTTAAAAATTTTATCTACCCCACAAACGACGGGAATCTGATGACCTTCATGCATCAGGATGTGTCGGCAGATGATTTTTTAGACCACATCAAAAATTACAATTCCGTTGAAATGAATGTCGATATGGCCATTCTTTCTTTCGGCTTTTTCGGATTCAAAGGCTATAACACCTTCGACATCTCCCTGCGCTCACACACAGGCATATATGCGCCGGAAGACCTGTTCCGCTTTATGAAACTGGGCATGGACAACGAAAACGGTAATTCCTACCACCTCCGTAATTTCACCATGAAAACCGATAATTACGTTGAGTTGGCATTGGGACATGCCCACCAGATTAACGACAAATTAACAATCGGTGCTAAACTGAAATTCCTTGCAGGTGTTGCTAATATTCAGGCGAAAATCCATCAGATGGACATCACCCTGTCGGAAGATAAATGGGAAATTATGGCCAACGGGCAAATGGATGCTTCTGTTTTAGGAGCAAGCCTGCAAACGAAAGCCAACGGCGAAATCGACGATTTCGATTTCGACATCGACAAGCCCGCTTTAAGCGGCTGGGGATTAGGAACCGATTTAGGAGCCACCTATAAACTTATGGACAACCTGACGCTTTCCGCAGCAGTGGTCGATTTGGGATTTATCCGCTGGAATAAAAACCTGAGAGGAGCCACCCTCAACAACGAATCGTTCCTGTTCGACGGTTTTAAAGAGGTGGATATTGATGACGATTCCTCTATCGACGACCAATGGGACGACATTGCCGACCAACTGGAAGACATGGTGCGTTTCTATGAAACCGATGCCCCTTCCTCCCGTTCCACCAGCCTCCGTACCACACTGAATATCGGCGCGGAATATTCTATTTTAAACGATAAAATTTCTTTCGGACTTTTATCCTCAACCCGGTTTTCAAGTCCTAAAACCTGGACGGAAATCGTCGGGTCGGCAAATTTCCGCCCCGCATCCTGGTTCAACTTAGCATTCACCGGAACACTTTCCAACTATGGCCCGAACTGGGGATGGGTGCTTAACCTCTGTCCCAGGGGATTCAACTTCTTTATCGGGACAGACCATATGGTGACCCGGGTCACCCCGCAATACATCCCGACTAAAAATGCTACGGTCAACCTGAATTTCGGATTCAATGTGCCTATGGGCGGGCCGATCCGTCACGCCAGAAAAGTAGCGAAACGGGAAGACCGGGAACTGCGGCGACACACGAAAGCCACTCTCAAAGCCACAAAATACCATGAAACGCAGGTGGAAGCCGTAGACTCCCTGATAAACCGTCAAAAAACAGAGGACACGAACACCGGGGAAGAAGCTCCGGTGGAATCCATTCAGGCTACTGCCGGAACAAATTTCAGAGGGAACGGTATACACACGAACTCTCCGTTCTACATCAAAGAAACAAACGGAAGAAACCCTAAAAATCGCAGATTCTAATATCGATGATAGAAACATCAACGAAAGTAACTGGCCGGGAAATACATTTCCGGCCAGTTTTTTTAATCACTTCCGGTATAAAGTTTTTTCAGAAACAAGGTCTACCGGATATATAACCGCGCCTTAATTGGTTTTTATAAAATAAATTATTTTTTGACCGCATTAGGGATAACAAAGAGGGTTTATTTCAAACAGCCCTTAAACAGGAAGAACGGAATCCATACGGATTCCGTTCTTCTTTATATCCTTTGGCAAAAAACGAAGTTTCAGCGACAATAGAATACCGCCTTTTCAGGCAACTCACACAGCCATCACAGGCAACGGCTTATACTCAAACAAACAAACACGGCCTGCCGCTGCCGACCGGCGTATATCCACCAGCCGCTGGTTGCTGCTCCCCCGGAAAAGAAGTCCGGTGTCCCTTAATTCCTGCTTGAAACGCCCGTCAACCAACACATCGATATAAGGCAGGATCATGGATAAGCGGGAGGATTTACAAATCTCCTCATAACAATAGCCTGTATAGCACCAGATGTTTTTCCCACTCTCCGCTTTGATTCTTTTTGCCAGCCGGGTAAAAGCCTCCACCTGCATCAAAGGGTCGCCCCCGCTGAATGTGATATTGGCAAAAGGATTACCCAACAACTTATCAGCCACCACTTCCACCGAAACGACATGTCCGGCGGATAAATCCCAAGACTGCGGATTATGGCAGCCGGGACAGCGGTGGGGACAACCGGAAGCATATACCGTCGTACGGAATCCCGGACCGTCCACAACCGTATCTTCTACAATATCCAATATCGCTAACTCATGACCTCTGTCCATAGTCCCCTCTCTTAATTATGCCGCACCCGGTCGTTCAATTCTGCCAGTTTCGCGCGGTTCCAGCGGTCGGTAGTCCCCACCAGGTAACCGGTAATCCGTTGCAAGCGGTCGATATGATCTCCCCCGCAAGTCGGGCAAACTTCCAAACCGTCGGTTGCATCCTCATAACCACAATCCATACAACGGTTCCGATTGTGGTTCACAGAACAATATCCCATATTATAAGCGTCCATCATATCTACCACCGACATAATCGCATCCGGATTGTGCGTGGCATCCCCGTCGATCTCCACATAAAAAATATGTCCGCCTCTGGTCATTTCATGATAGGGAGCCTCAACCTCCGCCTTATGACGTGCAGAACACTTGTAATATACGGGAACATGATTGGAATTTGTGTAATATTCCCGGTCGGTAATCCCCGGAATCATACCGAAGCTCTTCCTGTCTTTTTGAGTGAATTTACCGGACAAACCTTCGGCAGGCGTAGCCAGCACACTATAATTATGCTGATAATGTTCTGAATATTCGTTGGCTTTATCCCGGATATGCGACACAATTTTCAATCCCAATTCCTGCGCGGCGGCATCTTCTCCGTGATGTTTCCCGGTGAGGGCCACCAAACACTCTGCCAGCCCGATAAACCCGATCCCCAAAGTTCCCTGGTTAATCACGCTTTCGATAGAATCCTCCGGTTTCAGCTTTTCAGCACCCAGCCAAAGGGAAGACATCAGCAGCGGGAACTGCTTTGCCCTGGCGGTTTTCTGAAATTCCAAACGGCGATGTAGCTGCAATGCCGTCAAATCCAACATTTCATCTAACTTACGGAAAAATGTATCGATCTTTTCCTGTTGCCCGTCGATGTCCATACATTCTATGGCAAGGCGTACGATATTTATAGTCGAGAACGAAAGATTTCCGCGTCCGATAGAAGTTTTTTCTCCAAAACGGTTTTCAAAAACCCGGGTACGGCATCCCATCGTGGCAGTTTCATACCGGAAGCGTTCCGGATCGTCCGCTTTCCAAAGTTCATGATGGTTAAACGTCGCATCCAGATTAATAAAATTCGGGAAAAAACGGCGTGCCGAAACCTGACAGGCAAAACGGTAAAGGTCGTAATTCGGATCTTCCGGCAAATAATTCACACCCCGTTTCTTTTTCCAGATCTGAATAGGGAAAATAGCCGTCACTCCATTACCCACTCCCTGATAGGTAGACCTCAGTAATTCGCGAATAATGCAACGCCCTTCTGCCGAAGTATCCGTTCCATAATTGATGGAACTGAACACCACCTGGTTTCCGCCCCGGCTATGAATAGTGTTCATATTATGGATAAAAGCCTCCATAGATTGATGTACCCGGCTCACCGTACGATTGATCGCATGTTGAAAAATCCGTTCATCACCGGACAATTCATCCACCGGTTTCACGATATAATCCTCCACCGGACGCTCATACAGGTGCTTATAATCTTGGCCTGTAATATCTTCCAAAACCTTTACTTCCTCCACAAAGCTGGAGTGTACATAAGGGGCAAGGTAAAAATCGAATGCAGGAATAGCCTGTCCCCCGTGCATCTCATTTTGTGCCGTTTCCAAAGAAATACAGCCTAAGATACTTGCTGTTTCGATTCGTTTAGCGGGACGCGACTCTCCATGTCCGGCAAAAAAACCGTTTTTCAAAATCTTATCCAGGGGGTGCTGCACACAAGTCAGGCTCTTCGTCGGATAATAATCCTTATCGTGAATATGTAAATATCCTCCGCGCACGGCATTCCTCACATCTTCCATCAGCAGGTAATCGTCCACGAAAGGCTTTGTCGATTCACTGGCGAACTTCATCATCATCCCTGCCGGAGTATCGGCATTCATATTGGCATTTTCGCGGGTAACGTCGTTCGATTTCGTTTCGATAATTTCCAGAAAAATATCGCGCGTCTTCGCTTTACGGGCAATACTCCGCTGGTTACGGTATGCAATATAAAGCTGCGCCACATCTTTGCGGCGGCTCTTCATCAACTCCAGTTCCACTGAATCCTGAATTTCCTCCACACTCATCTGCTCCTGCCCCCGGCAAGCAATACGGTCGGTGATCATCAGGGCCAGTTCCATATCCTCGCCCTTATCTGTATGAAGCATTGCCCGGCGGATCGCCGCTACAATTTTATCTTCATTAAATCCGACTACTCGGCCATCTCTTTTTACAACGGTCTGAATCATAATACGATACCCTTTCTACTATAATTTATTAATGATTATCAGGAATAGTTCAGCAAGCATTCGGGCATTACACCCGTACCAAGAGGAATAGAGAACATACAATTTACTCCGTTCCAGCTTTTCCTCGAAAGCCTGTGAAACAACCGAATCCGGCAGGTCTTCTGACTTACTTCCCGTTCGGACACCTTCCCGCCTACATACAGACAGTGGCAAATTCATCCGAATCTTTAACGAAGTTCACAGCAGCGGGACTGTTCAGGATTTTCACCTGGTTCCCTTTTCATCCGGTTTTATAATCCTTAAAACCGGAACCGAATTCCTGACAAATATATGAAGAAAAAATAGATAAGCGTATACAAAAAAGTAGATTTTTAGAAAATAAAATGGAAAGATCAGAGTATCAAAGTTTTCCATTTTTAATTTTTTTCACAAATCCGAAAAGCCACACAATATTCTGAAAAACAACACTTTAACAAACAAATAAGCCAATTACACACAGAGTCTCAAGAAGTTAAAAGTTTTCCAAAAATAAAACCACCGTTTAAATGGGATTAAAATTTCCGTCATTTGAAATAAGCATTCGCACCGCATTATTTTTCATGTTCCAGATACTCCGCCCAGATCCGTGCAGCCTCCTCCACCATCTGTATACAGGGGCGTTTTTTATAATATTCCGCCGTCCGGTTTTCGGGACGGGTATCCGTATTCCGGTGTGAAGGCAATCCCAATAATTCTGCACAGATCAAAGAACCGTTCCGGCGGATAAATTCATCTGCCAGTTGTTGCACCAGCTCATAATTGGCCTCCTTGCCCGCCCGGTCTGCCCCATCCGTACACCCTTTATGCAAGCCGGCCAGCAAAAACATTCCGCAAGCCGCGCCACAAGTCATACGCATCCGCCCGATTCCCCCGCCGAACGAAGCGGACATCTGCAAGGCCTGATCCTCCGTATAACCATACATATCGGCAAAAGCAGCACAAACAGACTGCGAACAATTGAATCCCTTTTTGAATAACTCTACCGCCCGTTTTATCCGATCTTCCATAACCTGTAAATTTTATCCCGGTGAAACTTATTCACCGGGATAAAATTAATTAAAATCATCCTCTTTTAAAACCGTTTCCCAAAGATTCAGTCCAGAACGATATTTCCTTCCGGATCGATATTAACCGTCATATCAAGGCTTCCGGTTTTCTCCAGCAGAAAATGGTAATAGTCACCACTGGAATACTGCTGGTATTGCACCTGTTTCACCGAATAATCCGCATAGGCCTGCCCGGAAAGCACGTCCAACACCACCTGAGGCACATCCGCTTTCGCTACAAACCAAGTGGTGTGTGTCCATACGGAACTCCGGTCGAAATAAACGGTTTTCACCTGATTGGCATCCAAAATCGTAGCCTCGAAAGTCAAATTCATTATTTTTTCAACTTCCAACGTCACAGACTTCGGGTATTCCTTTAAAATCCAGCTGCTGATCGCCACCGGAATCTCACTTCCGCTATAATCTTCCGATACATCTTTAATCCCGTCGCCACTGGCATCCGCCCATACCCGGACTTCATTACCCGCATTTTCCAATTCAATTCCATACCATACCGGAGCGTTCAGGCTCTTCACCACCTCCACCGATTGATCCGGAGTCCACGAAGCCGGAGGATAATTAATGCTTCCTTCAATGTAAGCTTTCACGGGTTGAGGAACATCGCTATAATTCATTTCATATTCTTCCCTGAGCCAAACACCCGACTTCCCGAACCAGGCATCGTAATCCACATTCCCCAAATCGAAATCGGCTTCCCAATAATCACCTTTCGCTTTCCAGGTAACATCCGTAGCCCCGGAATATTTAGCTGAAAATGCAGTCAACACCGCTTGTTCCGGTGTATTTCCCCCGTCGTCCAGAGGATCGTTATCACTACTACAGGCAGGCAATACCCCCAAAGCCATGCACAAAAAAACAATTAAATTCATTTTCAACTTCATGCCAATATATTTTATGTGTTTCGTTATAATAAACGAAAGCCCGTCTCATAAAGTTATCGGGTTTCGCACTCGTTTTCACTAAAAAAATTCTGTTTTTCTCAAAAACATGCTTGCTTTTTTGGAAAAACCATCTATATTTGCCTTCGAACAAAAGAATCATTATTCTCACAAAAAATGAAAACCGTAGGATTTACATATTATTCCCTGCCAGACATCACCCTGGGTGACGGTTTTCCTTATTCCTATTTATCAGTCATGCGAATGTGCCGCTAAGGCACCACTTTTCTATTTTACCGGATACGTTCCGGTAACTGTCCGGATGATTATGTCCGGCCAATTCATTCACTTTTAAATCCATCGGAAAACGGTATCTGCAATTTTCAGGATAAGCCATTGCTTCCCAGTTCCCGCTTTCCTCATATTCAAACAACCTTTACTAAAAAATAAAACTTATGTCAGAGAGAAAATTACACTTCGAAACATTACAGGTACATGCAGGTCAAACCCCGGATCACGACACCCTTTCCCGGGCTGTTCCCATCTACCAAACCACATCATACGTTTTTAAGGATTCAGAACACGGGGCAAACCTGTTCGCTTTGAAAGAATTCGGGAACATCTACACCCGGCTGATGAATCCCACCACCGATGTCTTCGAGCAAAGGGTCGCCGCTTTAGAAGGCGGAATCGCTGCCCTGGCCGTTTCTTCAGGACATGCGGCGCAATTAATCGCCCTGACCACCCTGCTGCGGGAAGGCGACGAATTTGTGTCGTCCCCGTTCTTATACGGCGGTTCGTTCAATCAATTTAAAAACACATTAAAAGGATTCGGCATCACCTGCCACTTTGCCAAAAGCGACAAAGCAAAAGATATTCGGGATTCCGTCAATGAAAAAACCCGTCTGATCTATCTGGAAACGATCGGTAATCCCAGTTTTTCCATCCCCGATTTTAAAGAAATCAGCGAAATCGCAAAAGAATATAACATTCCGGTAGTGGTGGACAACACGTTCGGGGCCTGCGGATACCTGTGCCGTCCGGCGGAACACGGAGTGAGCGTTATTGTGGAATCGGCCACCAAATGGATCGGCGGACACGGCACATCTATGGGTGGTGTGATCGTCGATACCGGGAACTACGACTGGGGAAACGGTAAATTCCCTCAATTCACCGAGCCCTCCGAAGGTTATCACGGATTAAAATTCTCGGAAACTTTCGGGAAGTTGGCCTATATCTTAAAGTGCCGGGTGGAAGGGCTACGCGATTTGGGGCCGTGTATCTCTCCTTTCAACTCTTTCCAACTGATACAAGGACTGGAAACCCTTTCTCTGCGTGTGCAAAGGGAAGCGGATAATACTTTGGCGCTGGCACGCTACCTGGCCTCCCACCCCAAAGTGGAACATGTGTTTTACCCGGGGCTGGAAAGCGACCTGCAATATCCCAATGCTAAAAAATATTTGCATAACGGTTTCGGCTGTGTGCTTTCGGTTGTATTGAAAGGCAGCAAGGAGCAAACCGCCCGTTTTGTAGAAAGCCTGAAATTAGTATCGCATCTGGCAAATGTGGGAGATGCCAAAACCCTGATTATTCAGCCGGCGGCCACCACCCATCAGCAACTGTCGGAAGAAGAACAATTGGCAGCAGGAGTTTTACCCACCCTGCTAAGAGTTTCCTTAGGCATCGAACACATCGACGATATTATCTCCGACTTCGAGGAAGCCTTCAAAAAATGTTGATCTTTACACTGATCCTCAACCGGAAATAATGTTTCCTGATTCGGACACATTATTTCCGGCTATCCACCGAAAATTTAAAATCTATACTTGTGAAATTTTATCATCATCAGCACGAATTTACACTCGAAAACGGAGAAACCCTGCCGGATTTAACGATTGCCTACCACACCTACGGCACATTATCCCCGGAGAAAGACAATGTGATCTGGGTATGCCATGCCCTCACGGCCAATTCCGATGTGGCAGATTGGTGGCCGCATACCGTCGAATCGGGAAAATTTCTCGACCCGGAACGGTATTTTATCATTTGCGCCAACATCTTAGGCTCACACTACGGAACAACAGGTCCGTTAACCGTAAATCCGCGTACCGGCCATCCCTGGTACGGCACTTTTCCGGAAATCACCGTCCGCGATATGGTGGCCTGCCATCACCTGTTAGCGGAACATCTGGGAATCCAGCGGGTTAAAATGTTGATAGGAAGTTCTATCGGTGGATTTCAATGTCTGGAGTGGTCGGTTATGTATCCCGGCTTTGCCGAAAACCTAATCCTGATCGCCACAGCCGCCCGTTCCAAAGCATGGGCTATCGCCTTCAACGAATCGCAACGCATGGCGCTGGAAAACGATCCCACTTTCGGAGAGGCAAACGAAAATGCCGGAGGAGCAGGACTGGCAACCGCACGCTCGATTGCTTTGCTAAGCTACCGGGGGCAAACGGCCTACGATCAAACGCAGGACGATCCCGAAGCGGGAACAAAAACCGCCGGATACAGAGCTTCCAGTTACCAAAGATACCAGGGCGAAAAACTGAGAAAACGTTTCAACGCATATTCTTATTACCGCTTCACACAGGCCATCGACTCTCACAACGTAGGGCGCGGACGGGAATCCGTAGAAAAAGCGCTGGCAGGCATCCGCAGCCGTTGCTGCGTGGTGGCGATCAGCTCCGACATTTTATTCCCGCCTTCAGAACACAATATCCTACGGGAAAATATCCCCGGAGCGGAATATCACCTGATCGATTCGGACTTCGGGCATGACGGTTTCCTGATCGAGCATGAAAAATTAAATCGTATCATTTTAAATTTTTTAAACCATGAGTAAAATTAAAATAGGATTATTCGGCTTCGGTGTCGTAGGCGAAGGGCTTTGCCAGGTACTCGAAAAAGTAGGCACGGCCAATGCCGAAATAAAAAAAATATGTGTCCGGAACATTCGTAAAGAAAGATCGCTTCCGGCCTCCTTCTTCACCGATCAGCCGGAGGACATTTTTTCCGATCCGGAAATCAACCTGATTGTAGAGCTGATCGACGATGCGGAAGCATCCTACCGGATTGTAAAACAATCGCTTCAGCAGCATGTCGCCGTAGTTAGCGGTAATAAAAAAATGTTGGCCTATCATTTGGAAGAACTGATCGCATTGCAAAAAGAAACAGGCACAGCTCTGCTTTACGATGCCTCTGCCTGCGGGAGTATTCCCGTGATCCGCAATCTGGAGGAATATTACGACAACGATTTGCTGATTTCAGTGAAAGGCATATTGAACGGCTCGTCGAATTTCATCCTGTCGAAAATATTCAACGAAAACATGCAATATGAAGAAGCTTTGAAAAAAGCCCAGGAATTAGGGTTTGCGGAAAGTAACCCCCAGTTCGACGTCGACGGCTTCGATTCCTTGTTTAAGCTGGTCATCATCGCGGTACACGCCGTGGGCACATACGTGCATCCCGAACGGCTGCTGAACTATGGGATCACGAACCTCAATGCCTACGACATTCAGCTCGCCCGGGAAAAAGGCGTGAGAATCAAACTGGTGGCACAAGTGGAAAAACTACCGGACAACAAATTTACCATGTTCGTACTGCCTCAGTTTATCACGAAAGATAAATATATTTACAGTGTAGAGGACGAGTTCAACGGCGTTGTGATCAAAGGAGAATGCTACGGAAAACAATTCATGTTCGGGCGGGGTGCGGGAGGACATCCGACAGGGGCTTCCGTGCTCAGCGATATTACGGCAAGGCTACATAACTATAAATACGAATATAAAAAACGGCAAGGCGAAGAACGCCCCTCCTATACGGACGATTGTGTCATCCGGCTTTATCTACGGTATGAAGATGATAACGATTTGTTTTTATTTCGTTTTCAAAATATTACCGAACGTTATTGGAGTAAAAAGTTTAAATTTGTAATTGGACATATCCGTTTAGCGGACTTAGTGGCAATCAAAGAAACCATCAGGGAGAAGAACATTTTCATTGCCGCCGCCCCTGAATAGAAAGGGAGGCACACACTATTCTTTCTGGCACCCATTGCAATAATAGACAGTTCCGCCCAAATAGCTTTCTTTCAGGATCATTCCTCCGCAACGGGGACAAGTGTGCCCCAACGTGTTTTTACTAAGCCGGGTGATATATCCGCCTTTTTGACCGAACAGGTCTTTCTCCGTATCCCGGCCTCCCTGTTCCACCATTTCGGCTAAAGTGGATTTCAGGCTGCGGAACAGTCCCTGTTGTTCAGCTTCGGACAAGGTGGACACCTTGCGCCGGGGATGCAGCGAGGCCTGATAAAGAATGTCCTGCAACACTCCGTTCCCCAGTCCCGGAATGGATTGTTCCGTAGCGAGCATTGCTTTCACACTTTTTTTCTGCCTCACACTCCGCTTCACTAAATCCATAAAATAATTCTTATTAAACCTTTCATCCAAAGCATTATACCTTTCTTTTGACATCAAATAATACGGATGCTCCAACTCCCCTGCTTTGAAAGCCCATAACATACCGTACATCTGAACGCAAGAAACAATACAACTGTGATCGTCAAACCCTATCAACAACTGATGTTTAGAAGGTAATTTCCCTTCGGGCTCTATATACCTGAGAGTTACTCCGTCGGTCAAAACCAAACGGACATCTTCCACAAACAATTCCACCTGTCCGCCATTGGGTTTCGCCTCCTCCACCCGCTTGCCCGCCAATAAATCGGAATAACCCTCCGGGTCGTGATGAAAGAAAGCGAATTTATGGGGAGAATAACTGGCAATCACATCCGTGACGACCTTACCTTTCAACGTATCGGTCAATTGTTGTGAAAGAACAATTGCTTCAGGTAATTCAATCATACAATCATATTATTAATTTTTTACAATACTCTATTTGAATACATCTCTTCAAAATTAGAAAACTTCCCTTCCACCTTTTTCGCTTCCTCTCCCTCCGGGTTCAATTCGATCGCCTTCTTCATATCCTCAAACGATCCTTTTTTATCTCCCAGCATCAAACGGGCACGCCCGCGTTCACTATATGCTTTGGCAAAATCGGGTTTCAATTCGATTGCCTCGTCAAAAAGCGCGATAGCGCGATCGGGCTGTTCCCGGGTAATATAAAGTTTTCCCAAATGCATGTAGGCTTCTTCATTAAAAGGATTAAGTTCATTTACATAAGAATAGTCATTCTCAGCCAACTCTGAATTACCTAAAGCTTCATGCAATTGTCCCCGGCACAAATAGGCATTTTCTTCTTCAGGCATCCAGGTAATCACCTTTTCCACATCTGCCAATCCTTCGGCATAATCTTTCGCCTTCAATAAAACTTCTGCCCG
The DNA here is from genome assembly GCA_900541415.1 of uncultured Odoribacter sp. Classification (GTDB taxonomy): domain Bacteria; phylum Bacteroidota; class Bacteroidia; order Bacteroidales; family Marinifilaceae; genus Odoribacter. The sequence continues at coordinate 132,105 of UQJP01000001.1, forward strand.
GAGTAAATGGGCAGCCACAAAATCCTCTTTCAGGGCGATCGCCTGTGAAAGGCTGACAGCCGCACTCAACCCGTCACCGGAAGAATGCTGCACCCTTCCCAATAAATAATGAGCCTGGGGATCATCAGGACGGATCGCAATGGCCTTCTCACAATCGGCAACGGCTTCCGCATACCGCTCCGCCAGAAAATAAAGGTGCGCCCGGAGTAAAAGCCCTTCATGATTATCCGGATTGAGGGCTATCAACCGGGTTGCCATTTCGATAGCTTCTTCCAGTTGCTCCGTATTCGTATAAACTTTTATTAGATACTCCAGCGTTTCAGCCTCTTCCTGAATTTTCAAAGCTTCATTGAAACAACGGACGGCGTATGCAGTCTTTCCCATTTGCAAGGCCCGTACCCCGTCATACTTAAACATTTCAAAATCGCGTTTTGCCTTATCTTCAGCCGATTCTTCAGCCTCTCCGAAAAGTAATGATTTAAAGAAATTTCCCATGGTCGAATTATTTTATGCAACAAAAGTAAGGATTTTCTGCCTGATCACCAATATTAGGGATTCTTTACGTTTTTTTCAGAACAAATGGGGATTTTTACGTTTTTTCTATCTCCCTACTTTTGTGCCGGAACTTAAAAAAAGTACCTGCCAAATTTTCGGGCATCAGTATTAATCAACATAAACCATGAAAAAAAAGATTAGTTTATTTATCATTGCCTGTGTTTCCTGCTATTGGGCAGCAGCACAGCAAACATCATCAAATCAGCAAGATAGCATAGGCGCATACAGCCATTACCGGGTAGGCGGATATGGAGAAATGGCCGCCAGTTACATGAATTACGGATTAAACCGTTTCACTCCCTCAGGCAGTTCCCGGGATAACCGGGGATCGATCTCGATCCCGCGTTTCGTTTTAGCATTCGATTACAAATTTTCGCCAAAATGGATACTAGGGGCAGAAATCGAATTTGAGTATGGAGGTACCGGAGTTGCCCGGGAAATAGAATACTCGGACGAAGGAGGGGAATATGAAACAGAGATTGAAAAAGGAGGGGAAGTCGCTCTGGAACAGTTCCACATCACCCGGCTGATACACCGGTCTTTCAATGTCCGCGTGGGACATATTATCGTTCCGGTAGGACTTACCAACTCACAACACGAACCGATCAACTTTTTCGGTGTTTACCGCCCGGAAGGAGAAACAACCATCCTGCCCTCCACCTGGCATGAAAACGGAATTGCCTTTTTTGGGGGATTCGGAAAAGGATTCGACTATGAAGTACAGATCGTAGCGGGATTAGACCCGAACGGATTCCGCCGCCAGGACTGGATTAGTGCCGGAAAACAGGGGGCTTTCGAAGTCAACACATTCAGTTCTCCCGCTTACGTGGGACGCCTGAACTACTCCGGAGTTAAAAACCTGCGCCTGGGCGTTTCCGCCTACTACAATAAAACGGCTAAAAATTCAAGCAAGCCGGACAAAACCGCTAAAATCGATGCCCCCGTCACCATCATCACAGGCGATTTGCAGTACAAAAGCCGTAACCTGATCGTACGTGCCAATGCCGTTTGGGGGAATCTCGGAGAAAGCATCGAATTGAACACCATCAACCGTAACCTTAGCGGCGCTTCCGGTTTCAGCCGGACACCCGTGGCTAAAAATGCAGTCAGCTACGCTGCCGAAGCCGGATACAATATCGGGAGCTTTTTCGGGTCGGACGCTCCCCGTATATTCCCGTTCTTCCGTTATGAATACTACAACCCACAGGAAAAAACAGAAAAAGGCATGCTGGCCGACAAACGCTTTCAAACCGATGTATACACCGCCGGAATCAACTGGTTCGCCCTGCCCAATCTGGTCGTAAAAGCCGACTACTCACACCGCACCATCGGCAAAGGCTCATATAACAGCGAAAATATAGCTTCCATCGGGATTGCTTACACAGCCTGGTTTTTCAAAAAATAACATCTAAATATTCAATATCCATGAAAACAAAAAACATTTTTTACACACTATTGGTGGCAACCCTATCTTTCGCAGCATGTAGCGAAAACAATTCCAACGACGATGATTCTTCCGTAGTAACCGAAGAAGAAATGGACGTTGTCATTGCCAATTATGTCGATAAAACCGTACTTCCTACCTATAAAGATATGGCAGAAAAAGTAGGTCTTTTAAAAGAAAAAGTAGATGCTTTCCTGAGTGATGGCACAGCGGCTTCACTGAACGCAGCCTGCGACGCATGGCGGGCAGCGCGTCAGCCGTGGGAACGCTCCGAAGCATTCTTGTTCGGACCGGCCGATTACGAATCGCTCGACCCTTCACTCGATACCTGGCCTTTGGATAAAGACGGAATCGACCAGATGCTGAACACGCTGGATTTCGATCAAATTCAGGGCAACACCGAAGAAGCACAGAATTTGAGAGGCTTCCACACCCTGGAATACCTGCTTTTCGACGGAGGAAACAATAAAAGACCGGAAAATATCACTCAAAACGAAAAAGCCTATATGGCGATTGTTGCCAGATTGTTAAAATCGGATACCGACAAATTGTATAAAGCGTGGAACGAAGGAGGCACTTCGGAATGCCCCATCGCTTTCGGTGAAGAATTTAAAAATCACAACACCACCCGCTTCCCCAGTGCCGCCACATCGATCAATCAGATCATCGACGGTTGCCGGGACATTGCCGGAGAAGTAGGCGACCAAAAAATCGGTAATCCTTACACACTCTACACCAGCGGTAAAAGAGAAGAAGGAGTTTTAGCCGTGGAATCTTGGTACAGCTGGAATTCGCTCACCGACTACACAGACAACATCATCAGCATTCAAAACTCTTATATGGGCGGACGGGAAGACATCCGGGAAGAAGAAAACAGCCTGCATGCTTTAGTGGTTTCGATCAACCCGACAGTAGACACCCGTGTTAGAAATGCGATACAGGCAGCGATCGAAGCGATCAACGATATTCCCGCTCCTTTCCGTAACCATTTAGACAGCAAAACTGAAATCGAAGCCGCTCAGGAAGCCTGCGCAGAACTCGACCGGGCTTTATTGGCGATTAAAGCAACCCTGCAAATCGATTAATAAATTTTCATGAAACCACTTTTTGTAATGGCGGTGGTAAGCTGCTTTCTGTATGCCTGCCACGATACCGCCGAAGACAATTATATCATTAAACCCAGTGGGAAAGCAGCAAAGCCGGCAGAATTATCTGCCGGCACTGCTACAAATTTCCTTTCCTCCAGCAAAGCCTATGATAATCCGGCTTCCTGGGTAACCGGAACTCTGAACGAACGGTTTAATTCCGGCGACCAATTATACGACGATGCCCGTTCCACGGGTGAAGAAACCGGAGGAGGGCTCGGCCCCGTATACGCAGGTTATTCCTGTGGTTCCTGCCATAAAAATGCAGGACGCACAAAACCCACTCTTTTTACCGACGGCGGAAGCGGAAAATATGGTTTTTCTTCCATGCTGATTTACATCAGCCGGAAAGATGGCCGTTTTTTTCGTAATTACGGGCGTGTGCTGCATGACCAGAGTATTTATGGCGTAAAAGCAGAAGGGAAATTAAAAGCGACCTATACGGAAGAAGCTTTCCAATATCCCGACGGAGAAAGCTATTCCCTGATCACTCCCCATTACGAAATCACAGACTGGTATGCCGATTCCATTCGTCCCCAGGATCTTCACATCACGGTGCGCATTCCTTTGCGCCACGTGGGAATGGGGCAAATGATGGCTCTCGACCTGAACGAACTGGAACGCCTTGCCGCACAAAGTAATTATCCGGAATGGGGCATCAGCGGACGGTTGAACTACATCACGGAAAGGGGCGTCCGCCAAATCGGAGTGTCGGGAAATAAAGCCCAGCATGCCGACCTGACGGTGGAATTAGGATTCTCTTCCGACCTCGGTGTGACCAACGACCGTTATCCCGAAGAAATATGCGACGGGCAAAGCCAGATGATGGGATTCGCTAATTACGGAATCCAGATCAGCACTCAGGACATGGAGGATGTAGACCTGTATATGCAAACTTTAGGCGTACCCGCACGCCGGAACGTAGACGACCCCACGGTGCTGCGAGGTGAAAAAATGTTCTACCAGGTAGGCTGTCATCTTTGCCACACCGTGACTCTCCACACCCGTCCCCGGGGAACAGTGCTACTGAACGGCACGAAACTTCCCTGGTTAGGCAGTCAGGTGATTCACCCGTACAGCGACTTTCTTTTACATGATATGGGCCCGGAACTCGACGACGGTTATGTCAGCGGGTTAGCACAAGGCTGCGAGTGGCGCACCACCCCGCTCTGGGGAATCGGGTTACAAGCTACGGTAAACGGACACACCCACTTCCTGCACGATGGCAGGGCGAGAAATATCGAAGAAGCCATTCTATGGCACGGAGGTGAAGGCAAAGCATCGAGAGAGCTATTTAAACGGCTGGACAAAACCGATCGGGAAGCCCTGATCCAATTTGTCAATTCACTATAAATCAATAAAAGCAAAAATACCATCAATCATGACGCGATCATCATTCAAAATATTATTTATACTACTCCTTGCCTTCACAGGAACTCAGGCACAAAAGCAAACGGTTATCGACAATAAATACATGGACAACGGAATCGTATCCCTGGCCGATAAGAAAGGATTCCGTTTCGAAACCCGGAAAGGGGATTTTCTTTTTAAACCTTATCTGCTGGTACAAACTTCGGCAAATCTTAATTATTATCACAGTGAAGGCATCGAACTGGCAGACGAAGACCATATTGCAAATTCCGGTTTCTCGATTCCCAATGCCATTTTAGGATTCACGGGTAAAGCATTCGGACGGGTTACTTTTAACCTTTCGATCAACGCAGCCCAAAGCGGAGGAGCTTTGTTGCAACAGGCCTGGATCGATTTCGCAGTACGCGACGCCCTGCGTTTCCGGGTAGGAAAATTCAAAACTCCATTCTCACACGCCTACCTCACGACATTGGGTGAAACCCTTTTCCCGTCCCTGCCTTCTTCGCTCACAAGTACCGTGATTCTGCCCCATTCCCTCAACGCCGTTAATCCCTCTATGGCTACCGGGTTTGATTTGGGTGCGGAAGTTCACGGAGTTGTCAACGACCGCTGGGGCTATCAGGTGGGAATTTTCAACGGAACAGGGATCACGGTGAACACAGCCACCAAAACCACCAGCGACGAATACCACATTCCCTCACTGCTCTATGCAGCCCGGTTTTCATGGACTCCCAAAGGACAAATGCCAGCCACACAGGGCGATCCGGACAACCTGCATTCCGATAAAATGAGTTTTGCCCTGAGTGCTTCCTATAATGTGGAAGCCCAAAACGAAAGCAGCAACGATTTTCGGGGAGGTTTCGAAGCTTCCTGGATCAAAAACCGCTGGTATTTTGCACTCGAAGGTTACTGGTTAAATATGAAATTCACCGAACGCCAACGCATATCGGATGCTTATAACTTCTGGGGTGCATACGTACAGGCGGGTTATTTCATTACGTCCAAATTACAGGGAGCTTTACGCTACGACTGGATGGACCGGAACGGCACAGACGACGGCGGGCTTATCAATCTTCCGGCAGCAGGCGTAAACTACTATTTCAGCCGATATAATTTAAAATTACAAGGCATGTACCAATATTTAGGACGTACCGGACATAGTTCACAGGCCGACCGCGACAGTGATAATCTCGGACTGGCAAAACACACCGCAATCGTCATGCTGCAATACACATTCTAACGACATGAAAAAGATCATACCCCTGTTACTCGCCGGAATATGGTTTGCAGCCTGTGACGACGGTAACATATATCCCAAAGAAAAAGAAGACGTCAGCGGGGCCACAGCCACGATACAAGTCCGTTTCTCCGGACAGGATGCCTGGCCGGATGCCTATAAACTGGTGTTTGCCGGATTCGATGAAAATACGGAAGTTCCCTCGATTTCGAAAGTCATTTCCAAACCTGCTTCCGACACAGCCACTCAAACCGTTACCCTCAACGGGTTGACGGACGATATTAAAACACTTAGTATCTCCCTGTTGGGGAAAGGACGTAATTTGATTTATAATTTCTATTCTTATCCGGTTCCGGAAGGTTCGGATCATATCCTGCTCCCGGTTGAAGAAATCAACCTGGCGGAATTGCCACGCGTGCAAGCCCAGATATTCGACCTGCATTGCACCCGCTGCCACGGGGCCGGAAATCATGCAGCGGCCGACCTCGACCTCACGGCCGGACACAGCCAGGCAGACTTGCTGAACATTCCCACAGTCACCGGGCCTACCGGGACGTTCCGGGTAGTTCCCGGAAATGTTGAAAAAAGTTTCCTTCACCAGGTATTGACGGAAGATTGCATCGAAGGATACAACCACACCGATGTCTTGCCAGAAGAGGAATTACTGTCGCTGATCGAAACCTGGATTAAAAATTACAAATAAAAAAACGATGAAATATACCACGAAAAATTATCCGCTTTGGCAAGTAAAAGCCCGGTTAAGCCATTTTGAAACCCCGGAAGGCGTTTCAGAATACCATGTCATGCTATCCCCTGAAACCGGAAAAGGAGATTTCACCGCGCAGCTGGACAATCTGCATAAAGCTTCGGAACACCTAATCGCTTCGGAATGGGGGAATCGGGCGAAGGTTATTTTCAAACGCTATTTTCTAAGTGACATCACGAATCAGTCCCCCATCTTATATAAAGCATTGGAAGGAGAAACACCGGAAAGCTATTCCGCCGTACAGCAACCTCCCCTCGACGGCTGTAAAGTGGCTCTATGGCTTTGGCTGCAAACCGATATGGATATTTCTAAAAAACAAATGACTGTGGCCACACACAATGGTTACAGCCATCTGTTTTCTGCCAGCCTTCAATCCCCGGAAAGCTCTTCCGAAACAGAAACACATACACTGCTCGCCCGTTACGCCCAAAGTCTTCGCGATTACCAATGCACTTTGGCAGACAACTGTGTACGTACCTGGTTCTTTGTGAGGGATGTCGACGTGAATTACGAAGGAGTGGTCATAGCCCGGCGGGAAGATTTTATAAAAGAAGGCCTGACGGAACAAACCCACTACATCGCCAGCACAGGCATTTCAGGCTATCCGGCCGCACCGGAAGTCAACGTGCTTTTAGACACTTATGCCGTAAAAGGATTGGAAGCCGGACAAATTCAATATTTATATGCCAAGGAACACCTTAACCCGACCTATGAATACGGCGTGACCTTCGAACGGGGCACAGCCATTGAATACGGCGACCGGAAACACATTTTCATTTCGGGCACCGCAAGCATAGACAAATATGGAGACATCGTATTTCCGGGCGACATTGTGAAGCAAGTTCACCGCACCTGGGGAAATGTGGAAGCCCTATTGAAGGAAGCAGGAAGCGATTTCACAGATATGGCACAAATCATCGTATACCTGAGAGATACTGCCGATTACCAAACCGTACAGGCTTTATTCGACCAGCAGTTCCCCGGCATTCCCACGGTGATTGTCCTGGCCCCGGTATGCCGTCCCGGCTGGTTAATCGAAATGGAAGGCATCGCTATTAAAAGGGGAGGCAACCCGAAATTCAGAAATTTATAGGAAAAGAGCCGATTCCCGGCTCTCCCCTATATTTTTTAGCCGATTTTTTTCTTGATGTGCAGCAAGCGGGTCATCATAAATGATTGCTTATAAAAAATAAACAAAGGCAACGACACTCCGATCACTAAAGCGAAAAGCACAAAAATCGTCGTCAGTCCGTTCCGGAATATTTCAGCAATCAACAATTGCAGCACCGCATCATCGTCCGTCTTCATAAAGCGGATCAACCCCAATATGGTTTTATAAGCATACATGCCGGGAATCATCGGCAACAAGGCCGGAAAAGAAAACACTTCTGCCGGGCAATGGATGATTTTGGCAAACATCATGCTCAACATCCCGATGGTAAAAGAAGCAAACAAAGTAGATGAAGTCAAGTCGAAAGGCGTACGCTGCAATAAATAAAAACGACAGGCATGCCCGATCGCAGCTAACAAAGCCGCAATTAAAACTGCCCGGCGCGGAGGATTCGAAATAACGGCAAATCCAATGGCGGCAATAGCAGCAGCCACCCCATCCAACAATACGGCTATCCAAAATTCTGCATTCATATCACTTCCTTTCCCAGAATCAACAATGTCATCGATAGGCCCAGGGCAATACAGATAATTAAAATAAAAGCATTGATAGCCCTGGACCACCCCACCAGGACATGCCCTTCCAATATATCGATGATCGAATTAATCAAAGGCACTCCCGGAATCAGAAACAAAACGCTCGTTCCCAAAGCAATATCTTCTGTCGTCCCCCAATGATAACGGAAACCCAACCCGGCGATCAGGGAAGCGATAAACGCACAAACCACAAACACAACCATGTGGTTTACATGTCTTTTCATCAGCTCCTGCCTCACAAAAAAGCCAACCAGCGTAGCCACCCACACCAACCCCATCGCCATCAGGTCACCTCCGAACAAACGGCAAAAAGCGGCATTCGCAAAAGCAACCAGCACCAACACCAGCCAACGCGACATCGGAGGCCGGGTGATTATCCGGCTATATTGCTTCTGAATCTCCGCCAATTCCAAATGATTGTCATACGCATCCCAACTCAGGGAGCTGAGGTCTGAAATCGTCCGGAAGTTCAGAGCCGCCGCCGGAATCCGCCTCACATAGGTACGCCGGATCGAATAATCGTCCCGGTGCTTAATCGTCATCGTGATGTTCCGCTGAAAAACGGTCATATCCACACCATAGTCGAAAGAATCGGCAATACGGGTAACATTTCTGACCACTCTGGACGTATGGCTTCCCACCGCCATTAAAGTAGTGGCGAAATCAAGCAAAAAATTGGATAATTCCTGAATATCGACATTCCGGGACATAAAACTTCATTTTTAAGTCCGCAAAATTAAAAAGTTTACAGCTATTCCCTGAAAATTCTGCCGATAAAAACGCTCAATCGTTATCATTTGAAATATATGATAAATTCATTCCCACCATTTTCAAATCGTGAATATATTTTATATTTTTGCGGCGTATTGGTTTCTGCTGTTGCCATCCGGCACTGGAGATCAAAAGGGAATCGGGTGAAAATCCCGGACAGGCCCGCTGCTGTGAGCTTCATTCTATTGTTTTTAACCAATTCTCCTGCCACTGTCTGCAACAGACGGGAAGGCGTTAAAAACGGAAGCAAGTCAGAAGACCTGCCAATACAAGCAATCGTCCGCACTTCGAGGATTAGGGGCGGCACCTGCAGATTTATATAATAACTGTACTGTTAAAGCACCGGAAAGCGGCAATTGGTGTATGGAGATATTATAGCATGTGGCCATATAATATCCGGAATATACGATTGAAGTTTGAAGGACCGGAAATCCGCATCCTGTCCGGTGTTTTATTTTTTATGGCACAAAAAAAGTCACAGGCCGGCTAAAACCTGTGACTCAGCAACTATAAATATTAATCAATAAAACGTTCTCTCTTTCTACATCACAAAGATAGGTCAGGGAAATAAACTGTGAAATCCCTATTAATGAGTAATTTTTGACAAGGCAGGCAAAAGTGATCCTCACATTTAGGGATATTTGATGAAATATAGCCCCAATACCAATAATTAACCAATATAATCAAAATGAAAAAAATCAAATTTCTTTATTTCCTGCTCGCTATCGGCACAATATTAAGTTTTGCCTCTTGTAGCGACGACGATAACAACGGGGATGGCCGCGAGATTCTAAGCGTGATCGATTTTGAAAGCGTACCTGTTCCCGACACCGGATTCGTCAATAATCTGGAATACCAGGAAAAAGGCATCCGTTTCTCAAACAATTATTCCGTATCCTCTTATGGCGAATATTGGGAAGGATTCAGTTATTCCCGTTTGACCGACCGAACAACTCCGGGATTGATAAACCAATACAGCGTGTTCGCATCGGGCGGTGCCAACCAGTCGAAAACTTTCGCGGTTGTTTACGATACTTATGATTCACCTACCCATTTCCAATTTATCAGCGACCAATCCTATCCGGTGAAAAATGTGATGGTCAATAACAGCACCTACGCAGCCCTGAGCATGAAGGAAGGCGATTCCAATGCCAAGCAGTTTGAAAGCGGAGACTGGTTTAAAGTGATCTTCACCGGATATAATGTGGCAGGGGAAGCCGGAAAAACAGTGGAATTCTACCTGGCCGATTTCCGCGACGGAAAAACTTTCATCTGCAACACCTGGACAAAAGTAGATTTACAATCCTTAGGAAGTGTAAACAAGGTAACTGTCACTTTCGACTCTTCCGATAAGGGCGAATATGGGGTAAACACCCCCAAATATGTATGTATCGACGATCTGACTTATGTTTCCGACATTGAGAAATAAACAGAAAGATACTATTTTCCATAAAAAAGCGGCCTATTATTTAGACCGCTTTTTTATAAATATATTCCCATCGTAAAAACAGAAAGAAACTTTCACCGCCTCCTATTTGAAACAGAAAGCCCCCGGAGTAATCCCCACCCGGAAGGTATCGATCGGCAATCCCTGCCCGCTCAACCGGTAAACCACCCCGCTTTGCACATAATCAATCGCGTCGGCAACATACACCTCGGAATTGTGTGGGTCCACCGCCAGCCCATAAACATACGTTCCCTGTTTGTTATAATAAAAAGTCTGTATCGACCTTGCCAGCGGCCGGGGAGCATCCACAGGCAAACGGTAAACCGATTTATTGATATAATACAATGTGTCTTTCGTGGGATTCAGGCATATTTCACGGGCATTGTCTCCGAAATCAAATATCACCGAATCCACCACCTGCCGGGTCTCGGCATCGATTTTATAAAGTCCCGGAGCCACCTGTCCGTAGGGACTTCCTGCATATCCGCCGTCGTTCACCACCCAAATCTGGTTGTTTTTATCCAGCACAAGCGCGGCGGGCTGCTTACACACCGTGATTGAATCCACCACCTGATCGTTATCAGTATTAATCACTAATATTTTATCATCATACGACCAACAATTCGTAAACACAAAATTCTTATACTGCACCATCTGTTCGGTGGGATGCTGGTAAAATTCGGAAGTGTTATTGCTAACATCGATTCGTCCGATAATCTGGAAAGTCTTCGGATTCACAATGGTGATCGCCTTCGCATACAGGTCGGTGATATAAGCCTTTTCATCGCTCAGGAAGTGCATATAGCGGGGAGAGGTCAGCCCCTTGATCCAGCCTTTCACTTCGAACGTATTGACATCGATGGTAAAGACCACCCCCGAATTGTTCACCACCACATATCCTAAATTTCCCCGGATCGTCATCGACTGCGCCACGTCGCCCAAAGGAATCCCGTTCACCCGGACAAAAACTTCCTGTTCAACCTGACGGGTTTCAGGGTCGTAATAAGATAACGAAGCATTCCCATACTGGAAATTCCCTTCATTCATAACAAACACCCCCCGTCCCGGACAATTCAGGCTCTCCAAACTCCGTGGCCCGTAATCCATACACGATTGTACTCCCCAAAACGCCAACAACAAACCTATCCCCCAACCGCATCTCCCCCGATACCTATATTTTAACATTCGTCTTTTCATTTGCCTGTCTTTTTGCGAAAATCCCCGTTTATTTGTCGTTCGTCGTCGCCCCGCCCCATTTCGGGTTAATACCGATGAAGAAACCATAATTCCGCCCCGCCATCGGACGGCTGAGCACCGACACATATTCTTCATTAAACAGGTTATAAACGGAAAACTTCAAGGTGAAATCCACCGGATGAACACAGAAACGTTTTTCAAGAGAAAGATCGTTCATATAATACGATCCCAGACGTCCGATTTTCGTCTGCATCTCATTGCTCGAAGTGGTATAGCGTTCACTGAAATAATTATATTTATACGTGAAAACAAAACCTTTCCAACCCACACGCCCCATAACCGAAGAAGAGTATTCCGGAATATACACCAGTTGCTTGCCGATGGATTCGTCCGCCCAATTCACCGGATCGCCGTGATTGATCGAACGGGTCTGCGCCCAATTCGCATCGAGATACACGCTCCACCCGCCGAACTTCGCCTGAGCTTTTCCTTTCAGCTCCCAACCGTAACTATGCACTTCCTTCACATTCCGGGGTTCCCAAAAGCCCTTATAGGTAGGCAACCAAACAATCCAATTATCGATATTGGAATTGTAAGCCGAAACCTCCCCCTGAAAAGAAAAACGGTCGTTCTTTTTCACCGTAAACTCCACACCTCCGTCATAAGTAAACCCGTTTTCCGTTTTCAGACCGGGGTTTCCACCCGGCAAGAAATAAAGGTCGTTCAGGCTGGGATAATGATAATTACGTGCCACAGACCCTTTCAAAATCACTCCATAGGCAGGCCAAAGCACAAGATCTACAAACCCGGCAGGGATAACCGGAGTCCATTCCCCATAATAATCCTCCCGCACATTCAACGCCAACCCCAATCGAGGCACAGGGCGATAGCGCACCACCGCCAGTGCGGAAGCCTCCAGACGGGTACGGTCATACCCCGCCTTCGTCGTTTTTTCATAACTGCTCACGGAATGAAAATTGGAAGATACGTTCGCGGAAAACATCCACTTTTCAGAAAGGAAATAATCCGCCCCATATTTCAAAAAGCCTGTATAAACAACACTATTGGCATGCTGCATTTCGGCCAATCCGCCCGTTCCCAACTCTCCCCGGTAAGTATACAACGTATTATCGAACGTATACCCCACATTTCCCGCCAACTTCAAACGGTCGTTCCGCCTTTCCCATTGCCCGGTCAGCCGGAAAGTTTTCTGTTCCTGCTGACTTTTCGACTCGTCTTCCTCCCGGTAGTTCACATTCAGCATGGGAATACCGCGTTTGGAATCCATATACCAGGCAGCCAACGAAAAATGGTCCCGTCCCGAATCATAATACAACTCCTGCAAAACATGTAAATCCCGGTAATTACAATTCTTATTCCGTTCCGTCGGGTAGGTGATTCCTCCCTCACCCGTAAAATCGAAATCCCGTTTATTGTAATTCACATACTTAAAATCGTTCCTCGAATTTACATAAGCAATCCGGGTCGATGTCTGAAACCTGCCTTTGGCATAACGGTAGCGCAAAAACTCATCGAAAGTATGGAAACTACTGATTCCCTGTATAAAATTCAGTTCCGATCCATCCCCCTGCATCTTCTTATTTCCCAGGGTGATAGCTCCTCCCAATCCTCCTCCCGACACATTGATCGAACTGGCACCATGCCAAAGGCTCATATCGTCGATAAAATAAGAAGGAATCAATGAAAAATCCACTTGTCCCAGCATCGGGGAATTGATCTTCATGCCGTTCCAAAGCACCTGGGTGTGCGAAGGGGCCGTTCCCCGGAAAGAAGCCGTCGCCTGCGTGCCCCGTCCGTAATTCTTTATAAAAATAGAAGTGTTCTGTGACAAGATGTCGGCCAAACTATTCGTGACGCTTTCCCGCAATGCCACCGTATCGATCCGGGTCTTTGTTGCGCCTATATCCTCGAATTTACGCCGGGCGGTGACTTCCACCGCCTTCAAATCGATCTTCCAGCCCGCTTTTTCTTTTTCCTGCGCCTTTCCCTCCGCCACAAACAACAACAAACACACACCGACAACAATTGAATACTTCATTTTATTTTTAACTCATCATTTCTTCCCACACTGCAAATTGCCTTAACAACAATCTCCGCTGCAATGATTACCGGGCGTTTCAAATTCTAAAGTGGCATGGGCGATCCCTGCTTCCTGCAACTTCTGTTTCAGGCTGCATTTCACCTTTTCCATTTCATCAGCATGCCCGATCACCACATGCACCGTCAATGCCGTTTCCGTAGTGCTCAGTGCCCAGATATGCATGTGGTGAAAACTTTTCACACCCGGCTCTGTTTCTATGACCTTACCGATCTCTTCATAATCCGTCCCGGCAGGAACACCGTCCAAAGACAACCGGAGGCTGTCCCGCAAAAGTCCCCACGTAGAATAAACAATCACAATAGCGATCAGGATTCCGATAATCGGGTCGATAATATACCAGCCCGTATAAGTAATAATAATCCCGGATATAACCACACCCACCGAAACCAAAGCATCCGCCGCCATGTGCAGATAAGCTCCCTTAACGTTCAGGTCTTTTTCCTTATCTTTCAAAAACAGCCATGCCGTAAAAGCATTCACCAAAACGCCCACTCCGGCCACCCACGCCACAGCATCCCCGTCCACAGGGCGAGGGTGAAATAATTTTTCGATACTTTCCCCGAAAATAAAGCCCACCGCCACCAATAAAATAACGGCATTCAAGAGCGACACCAATATGGTACTTTTCTTATAGCCATAAGTATATTTGGTATTCGAATGCACCTTAGCCAGGCGGAAAGCCAGCATTGCCAGCACTAAACTCGCCACATCGCCCAAATTATGCCCGGCGTCCGAGATCAATCCTAAAGAATTGTACCAGAAACCCGCCACAAATTCTACAACGACAAAGGCTACGTTTAAAGTAATACCTATTATAAACGCCTTATTCAGGGAATTCAATTCATGCTGATGGTGATGATGATGTTCGTGATGATGTTCATGTGCCATATTCGTTTGTATTTTATCCGAAAAAACTACTTTATACCATCCCCGCAACAGGATGTATTTTCACAAAGTTAACTCTTTTTTTCCGGGAATCGTCTCCCCTTTTTTGGGTAAAAAAGAATACATCGCTCCCTACCTTACATTTACAGCGGTTCACTGAGATTGGCAAACCAATAAGAATAATCCTTTTCATGCCCGTCTTCCAATCTCACCGGATAAGTCATATACAACGGTTCGCCCAAAACAAAATCCACTGGCCGGCGGAACATTCCGCCTGCATAACAAAACGTGTGATACTCCCCGTTTTCCCCGCAAACATCCACATCTTCCGGTAGTTTTTTTACAAACCCGCCATCGATGGAACACCCGATAAAATCTTTTCCGAGTTTTTCCGCCATCGTCGTCACCACCACCGTTTGAAGCCCCGAAGCTAAAAACTCGTCCATAATTTCCGAAGAAGTCTTCCCCCACAGGGGCTCAACCACAGTTATCCCGTAAGGTGCCAATTGCCGCTCACGGTAGGCCTTCACATCGTGCAAAAAAATATCGCCGAAAATGAAATGTTCCACTCCCCGGGCAAGAAAATATTCCACAGCTTCCCGCATCGTATTCTCATACCCCTGCATTTCGCCTCCCGGCTCCAATTCTGCCATATACAAAGGAATCCCCACACTTTCCGCCTGCTTTTGTAACAAAGCCGCAGGAATAGCATGCATCGACGACCTCTGATTCTGCCTGTTCACCGTGGTCAATAAAGAAATCACGTCATATTCCCCGAATTGCAACACCTTCCACAAAGCCAGCGCCGAATCCTTGCCTCCGCTCCAATTAAAAACCGCTTTTATCCGCTTATCCTTCATGCCCCACTAATTTATGAGGTAATAAACAACCCTGACAACCCATCTCCTGCCAAACGATAAAATTCATAAGGCCACGAACCACATAGCCTTATGATTTTAAGAGAAAAAGATTTATATCTGTAAACCTTTAAAAAATCTTGAAACCGACCACTTCGGTAGAAACCTCTCCGATAGCATCCACATTTTTAAGAATGGCACTTTGCACTTTCACAAAATGAATCCGGGTCACCACCACGGCATTCCCTGCGGCATCCACGGCATTGTCCAGCTCGAACTGGTTATAACGGTACGTTCCGTTTGCCGATTTCTCCATATCCTTACCCATATTATCGGCATATCCCCAGCCGAAAGACTGGTTTTTCCATACCCCATTCTCATTCACCGTACGGGGCTGAAGCATGCTTCCTTTCAGGGTATATGAATCGGCCGCTATCCATGCCGGGTAATACATTTGGTCGTGGAAATCGGGCAAATACAGAATATCCCCTTCATTTCCCTTATTATCTTCCCAGTGCACGTTCCCCGGCTCCGAAGGACGGAAATAAGTGACCTCGTAATCCCGTTCGGGCTGGTCGCTCCCTTTCAGTTCATACCAGGGATCATCGGCAATCCCGTTACCGTTCACATCTTCGGACACCCACACAATTCCCGGCTCGGAACTTCCCTCGAAAGGATTTCCGATCACCCCGAAATCATAGCCCTTGCGGTTTTTAACCTCCTTAGGCAGTTTCACCGTGATGTATCCGCCGAACGATCCCAAAGATACATATAACTTGTTTTCCAGACGGCTTTCCGCCCAGGCGCTGGCCTCTGCCATTGTTTTAAATACTCCGTGCTCGTTAATGAACTGTCCCGGAGCAGGGCAATATTCCAGCACTTTCACCTGACCCGGCGTAATATCGTCGTCATCGTCCTTGTCCACGGAACAGGCCGTGAAAGCCAGGGCTAACGCCACTCCATAACAATAAAAACTTTTTTTCATAATCGAATTAATTATTAAATAAAACAGCCTGAGGTGCTGTATTCCCGCAATCTATTGATTTTATTCGATTGCCTGCGGCATTGAACACAACGATCTTTCCCACTGTATTCCAGGAAATTTCCTCCGAATAGCAAACCCAAATATCCCCATTCTGCGGATTTACATTTATCCCGGCTCCCGAAAATTCCTCGTCTCCTTCAGGGGCAGCAATAAAAAGAGTGTTCAGGGAAGCGGCATTCCCCAAGGTATATTTATAAATACTCTGGTCTTCAGCCGGAATATAAATTTCATTTCCGGTTCCGCTCAATGCCAGGCTCACGGTATAAATACCGTGTGAATAACCGGATAACATCGGTTTAAACGGAAGGACTTCTTTTTTCAGGGTGAGGTCCGAAGCAATCCGTACGAGATAATATTCCGTCTGTGCTTCATTGCAACCGATGGTGTACACATCGCCGTCACCCGCCTTTACAAAATTGATCTTACCGTTTTGCCAAATATCCAGCGTGTCCGGATCGGGCATCCCGTTTTCGGCAGCATTCAGCAAATCGTCCACTCCATACACATTCACCCGGGCTAAAGACTTATAAGTCATGTTTCCCAACAAATTCCCATTCAGGATTATGCCGTTATAGAGCGCCCAACCATATTTTTTTAACAACTGGACTTTGGAAAAAGAAGCCAAATCCAATCGGTAAGTACCGCCACCGATCACCAAAGCCTGTTTATCGTTCAAAGGTAAAAAACCATCCAGATTAGCTCCCACGACAGCCGAATTTTCAGCATACAGGGTTTTGGCATCGGCCGAAAACAAATGCTCCACATTTGAAGTCGAGGTTGAAACCATCATATACAATTTTCCATTCATCCGGGTTGCATAAAGATCATCATACTTTCCTACCGAAATTCCATTCCCGTAATTCAGGCCGGAATACACATCGGAATAAAGTTTCCCGGTTTTTACATCATAAAAATCGACAGAACCTTGCTGTATGACCAATACCCCTTCGGTCAAATCGCTTTTCGACACAATATCGGCCTCCAGAATAACCTCGCCTTTTGCATTCTTCAATGTGCACATCACTTTGGCGCGGCAAGGTTTTTCAATTTTATAAACAAACGCAGAATCCGAAGAAACCACCTTACCGTTCAATTCCCACGCATAGGAAACTCCCGCCGTATCCAATAACTGAGGAGCAAAAACAATAGAATCACCCACAGCAGGGGTCAGCGTCCCCACCGGAAAGCTCCCTTTCAGCACCGAGGGAATCCCCATCATATCCACATCGATACCCAACTGGTCATAACTGTCGTCTTCACAAGCCATAAAACCAATTGCTAAAAACACCGTTAAAATAAAAGTATATATTTTATTCATCGCCAATAGCCTAAATTACTGTTCATTAAAAATAATAGTTCCGGGGAAATAATAACCGTCGAACATCACTTCAGAGATTTTCTCCCCGGTGGTCCCGTCAAAACGCACGATTAAATTCTTCTGGTAGTCTTCCGTCAGGTAAGTGGCCACCACCTCATGAGTCCGGGGATTCACCCGTATCCCTGCACCGTAAAATCCATAACCTTCCTTTTGGTATGAAGTAAAAGGCTGTTCGGGAGCGGCATTTTCAAAAGTGGCCTTATAAATTTTCCCTCCTGCAATATAGAAAAGGTTTTCTCCGTCGCCACAGAACGAATCTTCCCGGTAAGCCCCGAAACTCGAAGGCTGGTAATCGCTCCGCATCTGAGCCTTTTCTATCGACAGGTCCGGTTTGATCTTCACCAGATTGTTGCCGCTATTCGTAGATTCAACGGTATATACATTCCCGTCTTTACCTGCCACGAAACGGCATCCGCCCGTGGTGGTAACGTCGATCGTCGTGTATGGAAACG
The DNA here is from genome assembly GCA_900541415.1 of uncultured Odoribacter sp. Lineage (GTDB taxonomy): Bacteria > Bacteroidota > Bacteroidia > Bacteroidales > Marinifilaceae > Odoribacter. The sequence continues at coordinate 150,484 of UQJP01000001.1, forward strand.
GTTTATTGAACGTATACGATGAAAGGTCACCTAAAATTTTCTCCACCTCCAACACATGCATTTTTTTAGACTTCACATTCAGCAACAGTTTTCCCTGATATACATAAGCACTCCCGCAACCACCCCAGGTATCGTCCATCACAATTTGCTCAGAGGCAAAAGTTTCCAAATCCACCCGGAACACATCGCCGTTAGCGGTCACCACGCCATATTTATCGTTCAACCCCACAAATTCATACACCTGACGGGTCCCGGTTAAAACAGCACCGCTTTTCTCCACGTAAAGGGTTTTCGGATCGACAACCGTCAATTGACTGCCCTGTTTGGAACAAATATAAAGTTTCCCGTTCCATAGCGTAGCCGACTGGCTCGTTGTGCCTAAAGTCGCCCCGAAATTCTGGTTTTTCAGTGCCCAGGTCTCGACAGAGTTCTTTTGATAATCGTAATACGATACGCTTCCCGATTCATGTCCGAACCATCCCTCATTGATAACGAGGCAACCTCCGGTGTAATCCGCTCCCGGAACAATCAACTTATTCTCCAGTATAACCTTCCCAAAATCATTGGTCAGTTCCAGCACAACACGGGAACGGGTGGGATATTCCGCAGCATAAGAAAGCCGGGGCTCGGTACCCAGATCCTCATCGTTCAAATACCATTGATAATATACATCGCCGGGTGAAGTCACCTCAGGAACATAATCATACGTTTCACCTACACTCAACTGCACATCGGTTTCCGGGAAAGTCCCTTCCTTCAAGGCAGGCAATCCCAGCAAATTGTCCGGATAGCGAAGCTCGTTGTCGTCGTCCGAACAAGCGGTCAAAGCTGCTGCCATCACCACAAACAACCCACATGTCTTAATAAAATGCTTTACATTCATATCAAAAAATTTAAAAAATAAATTTACTTGGATATAAAGCCATGAAAAATCAGAGAAAAGACAGTAGAAATCTTTTGTGCTCTAACTCCCGAAAGCTTTTAAATAAACACATTGGCAGGTCTTCTGACTTTCTCTGTTTCAACGCCTTCCCATTTTTTCAAACAGTGGCCTAATCGTTGAAACCATATATAGAGATTACAGCTGCGGGAACAGTATCCGATTTCCACGGAATTCCCTATTAAGCATACAGACCGAGAGATCTGCTCTGCACCAACAAGGTGCGAAATTATAATAATTCTGTTGTTCCTCCAATTATCTCCCCATAATTTCAAATATTTTTCAGAATCCTTATTTTTGTTTGTGGTAAATAAAGGATCAATTGCCGGATTATAAATAAAAACTTATTTTCACAGAGGTAAAATCATCATGCAATGAAAATATTAATCGTAGAAGACGACGCTTCCCTGCGCGAAATCATGCAGCGTTCTCTGGAAAAAGAACGCCACATCACAGAAATGGCTCCCGACTTTCAGACTGCCCTGCAAAAAATCGAAGACTATAACTATGACTGTATCTTGCTCGACATCATGCTGCCCGACGGAAACGGGCTGCAACTGCTGAACAGGTTGAAAGAACTACGGAAACAGGAAAATGTAATCATCATTTCAGCCAAAGATTCTCTGGAGGATAAAGTCGTCGGCTTAGACCTCGGAGCCGATGACTACCTGCCCAAGCCCTTCCATTTAGCAGAACTGAATGCCCGGATTAAAAGTGTGGCCCGGCGGAAACATCCCGGAAGCCCGGACTTTATCGAATATGGGAACATCAAGGTGAATCCCGGACTTTTCCGGGTGTATGTAAACGATACGGAACTCGAACTAAACCGGAAAGAATACGACATATTACATTATTTTATCAACCGTCCCGACCGTTTAATCAACAAAAACTTATTGGCGGAAGCTGTGTGGGGCGATCATATCGACCAGGCGGATAACTTTGATTTTATCTACGCCCAGATCAAAAACCTGAGAAAGAAATTAAATTTAGCGGAAGCCTCGGCTGAAATAAAGGCAGTGTATGGCTTCGGTTACAAAATGACCTTAAAATGAAACTAATCGTCCGCATCTTTACCCGTCTTGTGCCTGCACTTTTGGTTATAATCACCTTATGGGGATTGTTTTTCTATTATGCCATCATGGACGAAGTGAACGATGAAACGGACGACACGCTGGAAGACTATTCCGAAATCATTATCACCCGTTTCCTGGCAGGGCAGGAAATGCCTTCACAGGCTGACGGAACGAACAACAGCTACTATTTAAACGAAGTGTCGGAAGGATATGCGGAAGAAAAGGAAAAAATACGCTACTCCGATGAAATGGTATATATCCCGGAAAAAAAGGAAACCGAGCCGGCCAGAGTACTAAAAACCATTTTCGAAAATGCAGACGGAAAATATTTCGAACTCACGGTCAGCATCCCCAACATTGAAAAAGACGATTTGCGGGAAGCGATCCTCCATTGGATTATCTTTTTGTATTTCACGCTATTGATAACCATCCTGATTATCAACCTTTGGGTTTTCTACCGGAGCATGCACCCTCTCTACACGCTGTTGAAATGGCTTGACCAGTACACGATCAACGGGAATAATCCCGTTTTAGAAAACAAAACAACGATCACCGAGTTTAAAAAACTCAACGAAGCCGCTATCCGCCAGGCCGAACGCAGTAAGAATCTGTTCGAACAGCAAAAACAATTCATCAGCAATGCTTCCCACGAATTGCAAACCCCGCTGGCCATCTGCCGGAACAGGCTGGAAATGCTGGCCGACAACGACACCCTGACCGAGGAACAACTGACAGAGATATTCAAAACGCAAGCTACACTCGACTATATCATCAGGCTTAACAAATCGTTGCTGTTCCTTTCCAAAATAGATAACGGGCAATTTCAGGAAATCAAAGAAATATCGTTCAACGAACTGGTACATAAATTCCTGCCCGACTACGAAGAAGCATACAGTTACTTAAACATCGCAACCCACGTAGAAGAAAAAGGAATTTTCACCATAGGCATGGATGAAGCCCTATCGGGAGCCCTGATTTCCAATCTTTTGAAAAACGCTTTTGTCCACAATCGACAAGACGGGGGAGAGCTACACATCGAAATCACTTCCGATAGCCTCACCATCCTCAACACCGGAGAAGAAGGGAAACTGGACGAAACCCATCTCTTTGAACGTTTCCGGCAAGGGAAAACCAAAAAAGAAGGCTCCACCGGGCTGGGGTTATCCATCATGGCGGCGATCTGCAAAACCTATCGGCTTCAAATCCGGTATTTTTACAACGGAAAACATGGGTTTGAAATAAAAAAATCGTAACATAAGCCCAAATTTCATATTTTTTTCAGTTTTACCCCTCAATTTTGTTCCATCAAGTTAAACTTAAAAACGAAAAAATATGAAAAAACTAATGATTGTGCTGGTATGCCTGTTTGCTTTACAGGGACTGGCAAAAGCCGACAACGACAGACCTATCGAAGTGAAAGAACTGCCCCAAAAAGCACTTACCTTTATCGATAAATATTTTGCCGATGTAAAGGTTTCTTACGCAAAACTCGAAGAAGACCTTTGGGAAAAGAAATACGACGTTGTAATGGTAAACGGACAAAAACTGGAATTCGACAAAAACGGAGAATGGCTGGAAGTGGATTGTAAATACTCCACCGTACCTGAAACCATTATTCCGGAAGCCATCAGGAACTATGTGAAACAACATTTCCCGGAACAAAAAGTAATAAAGATTGAACGGGATAAGAAAGAATACGAAGTGAAACTGACCAATAAACTGGAAATCACATTCGACAAAAAATTCAGAGCTATCGACATTGACGACTAATCACACTTAAAACAGAAAAAACATGAAAATCAAGGCTTTATTTTTATCATTATTAGCAGCGGCAACCCTTTTTTCCGCCTGCAAAGACGATAACGACGACATTTCACCCGATAATCTCCCGTCGAACATTAAATCCGCTATAACCTCCATGTATCCGGATGCCCGGATCACGGAAGCAGATGTCGAAAACAACATAACAGAAGTGGATATATGGCATGAAAACAAGAACAAAGAAGTCCGGTTCAACGCTTCGGGAGAATGGATTGAAACGGAGTACGATGTGCTTCGGCAAGAAGTTCCGGCTGTGGTATTGGAGGCGCTCGGCACCCAATATCCCGACCCGGTGATCGACGACATAGATTGTTATGAAACACCCGGAGGAAAATACTATCGTTTTGAAGTGATTGTCAATAACCGGGAAGTAAAAGTAAACATACAGGAAGACGGCACTGCGGTTTAACCTTCCGGCTGATAAATCCTTATATAAGGAATCGGATTTCCCCATTCAGGACAGAGCGAAGACCTGAATGGGGAAACTATTTACCACCTCTTTCTCCTATTCTTTTGAAGCCCGTGTTTAATCGTCGTACGTCCGGGATTCACTAAATAAGTGAAATCCAGAAAAGGCAGGCAGGCTATCTCACTTTTATCCGCAATTTGCATATAAGCTCCCTTGCAGGCGACAGAAATTCCCACCCGCCGGGACACATAATAAGTCAGGCGCAAATTGGCTTCCACGGCAAATTCTTTCGTACCGTCCACATTATAATACAAACCGTTCACGGAATAATGAAAGCGGTTCGAAAAATAGGAATCGTACTGTAAACCGCCGTAATAAAGCAACCTGTTATCCAACAACTGGGAATGATAAAGCGAATGGGCATAGTTGAAAGGCTTCACCTGAGTACCTCCGAAACCCACATAAAATTCAACCCCTGCCCGGACGGACAGGATTCGTTCGGGAGTCAAAGCAGGACAGCCGAACACCCGGGGATTCATCAGCCATGAAAAAATAAATTCACTCCGCATGGCCAATCCGTGATTCACCCGGACGGAATCGGGAATCAAATCCTTAAAACCCGTCGCCTGCAATATTTTTAAAACGGGATAAGTGTAATATAAAGTATGTTCGGAAGACAGAAACAGTTTATGCTTCCCCCACCAACGATGCTTTAAACCGATATTGGGCAGGAAAGGCTCTTCGGCAATCCGGAACAATAATTCTGTCGAGCGGGAAAACCCGATCCGGCTTTGGTTAAACAGGCTGATTTCCGCCGCATCGCTGGCAATGATGCCTGCCGTTCCCGTGTGCCAGGAAGAAACCTCCGGAACACCTTTGCTTTTCATCGGTAGCGTACGGGGATCCCAGCGTTCCTCTTCCACGGTGACCTGCTCTTTCGAGCGCTTTTCAATCTGTTTCTGCATTTTCTTTTCTTCCCTGCTTTTAGCCGGAAGCACACGCTGGGCCGAAAGTTCCCAGGTAAATAACAAAAGCAAAAACAGTAAACCAATTTTCATCTATAAGCAGATTAAATATATAAACCGGGAATTTTTCCTCAACCTCCCGTTCCTCCCGGAACGGCATAATATTTTATAATCAGGGGAAGGGCCTTTGCAGGAACGTCCCCCGAAATATCTTCACCCGTTCCGGCCTTCGCCCGTATCTCCGTGGAAGAAACAGCTGCCAGGGGCGCATCCACCAAAGTCACCTGTTCCGGAATCGCCCCGGACACTTCCACTCCGGGACGGGGATACACCAAAATCCGGTAATGACGTAGTATCTCCTCATAATTCCTCCACAAGTGAAAATCGCGGAGGTTATCTCCCCCGATCACCAAAGCAAAACTTTGTTCCGGATAATTTTTTTCCAATGCCTGAAGGGTATTCCACGTATAAGAGGGACGAGGCATCCTGAATTCTATATCACACACCTTCATCCCCTTCTCCCCGGCTATCGCCGAACGGATGATTTCCAACCTCTTATCTTCATCCAAAAGGTCTTTATTTTGTTTCAACGGATTTTGAGGCGACACCACAAACCACACCTCCCGGCAAAAACCTTTATCGAGCAGATAACGGGCTATTGCCAGATGTCCGTTGTGTACCGGATTAAAAGAACCGAAAAAAAGCCCCGTCATACCCTCGCCGTAATGAAACAAAATTCCTTATTCATTTAAAAAAGCCCTAACTTTTCGCTCCGCATCCGCTAAAGCCGTGTTCAGGTCGTCGTTCACCACAATCGTATCGAACTGTCCGGCAAAGCCCATTTCATACTCGGCCTTTGCCACCCGTTGCTCGATCTTTTCGGGATCGTCCGTTGCCCGTCCCACCAAGCGACGGCGCAACTCTTCGATAGAGGGAGCCTCGATAAACACCGAAAGGGCGTCTTTCCCGAATGTTTTCTTGATATTCAAACCACCCACCACATCTACATCGAAAACCACCGTATGCCCTTTAGCCCAAATCCTTTCTAACTCACATTTCAATGTGCCGTAAAAGCAACCGGGATAAACTTCCTCCCATTCCAGAAATTCTCCGGCATCGATCCGCTTTTGAAATTCTTCCTGTGAGAAAAAATAATATTCTTTCCCGTGCTTTTCTTTACCCCTCGGAGCCCGGCTCGTGGCTGAAATAGAAAATTCCAATCCTAAATCCTCATTCAGCAAATGATTGACGATCGTACTTTTACCCGCTCCGCTGGGGGCTGAAAAAATAATAACTTTTCCCATGATTTTAAAGGACGTTTAAACTCTGTTCCTTAATTTTCTCCAACTCGTCTTTCATGCGCACCACCAATTTCTGAATATCATGATCATTCGCCTTCGAGCCCATTGTATTGATCTCCCGTCCGATTTCCTGGGCAATGAAACCGATTTTCCGTCCGGGAGCTTCCTCCTTCTCCACGGTTTCCATGAAATATTTACAATGGTTTGCCAAACGCACCTTTTCTTCGGTAATATCCAATTTTTCAAGATAATAGATAATCTCCTGCTCCATCCGGTTTTGGTCGATATTCTTCACATCCGTCCATTCATTGAGCTTCTCCTGCAATTTCAACCGGATCACCTCCACCCGTTTCTTTTCAAACTGGGGAACCTGCGCAGACAACTCCTGTATCAGCTGGACGCGGTGAATAATATCTGTAATCAATGCCTTACCTTCCTGAATACGGAAATCGTTCATCGCTTTCAGGGCATCTTCCACTCCTGCCCGCAACTGTTCCCACTCCTCCTCTTTCAACTCTTCCGATTTGATCTGCAAAGTATCGGGAAAACGCATCACGGTCTGTAACAATTCGCCCTTATCGGGTGCTACGCCCAACGATTCGGAAATTTCCAACATCTGATTAAAATACTGGGCCACAACCGCCCGATTGATCTGAACTTCCTTATCGGTTTCCGAATTGTCAAAGTAAATACACATATCCACTTTCCCCCGGTCGAGCCACTCTTTCACCATCCCCCTCACTTCCATTTCCTTCTCCTTGTACAGATTAGGCATCCGCAAATTCAGGTCGAGTTGTTTTGAATTTAAACTCTTGATCTCGATGATCACTTTTTTATTTCCGACTTCAACAGTTGTTTTCCCGAAACCGGTCATTGATTTTATCATAACGCCTTGATTTTAATTTCTTCTGCAAAAGTAACGATTTATTTGCAAATGAGTCACACTCTATCCACTTTTGGCAAACAATCCCTTCCGGATACCTACCCTTTTTCAGCCCCTTTCAGATTTTAGTTTTTCTTCCTATCTTTACACCCGGATTATTATGATTGTGAATTAAACTGATATATGGAAAACATCCGTAATTTTTGCATTATTGCTCATATTGACCACGGGAAAAGCACTTTGGCCGACCGTTTATTGGAATACACCGGAACTGTGACGGGAAAAGACCTTCAGGCACAGGTGCTCGACGACATGGATCTGGAAAGGGAAAGAGGGATCACGATTAAGAGCCATGCGATACAGATGGACTACATGTATCAGGGGAAAAAATATGTATTGAACCTGATCGACACCCCGGGACACGTGGACTTTTCGTATGAAGTTTCCCGCTCCATCGCCGCCTGCGAAGGAGCGCTGCTGATTGTGGATGCCACCCAGGGAATACAGGCACAGACTATTTCGAACTTATACCTGGCCGTAGAAAACAATCTGGAAATCATCCCTGTGCTCAACAAAATGGACATGCCCAACGCTATGCCCGAAGAAGTGAAAGACCAGATTGTGGAGCTGATCGGCTGTAAGCGCGAAGACATCATTGAGGCCAGCGGAAAAACAGGACTGGGCGTGGAAGATATTCTACACGCAATTGTCGAAAGAGTTCCGCACCCGGAAGGCTTTCCAAACCAACCCCTGCAAGCCCTGATCTTCGATTCCGAATTTAACTCTTTCCGGGGAATCATCACCTATTGCCGCATTATCAACGGAAGCCTACGCAAAGGCGACAAAGTGAAATTCGTCAATACCGGAAAAGAATACCTGGCCGACGAAATCGGCGTATTACGGTTAAAACAAGAGCCCCGCGAAGTGCTCGAAGCGGGAAACGTAGGCTATATCATTTCAGGAATCAAAACCTCGTCTGAAGTCAAAGTAGGGGACACCATTACCCACGTAGAACGCCCCTGCGACGTGGCGATCGACGGTTTCGAGGAAGTGAAGCCGATGGTCTTCGCCGGGATTTATCCGATAGAATCGGAAGATTACGAAGATTTACGAGCTTCTATCGAAAAATTACAACTGAACGATGCTTCGCTCACTTTCGAGCCGGAATCGTCCGCCGCTTTAGGTTTCGGATTCCGTTGTGGCTTTTTGGGAATGCTCCATATGGAGATTATTCAGGAACGGCTCGACCGGGAATTTGATATGAACGTGATTACCACCGTGCCCAACGTAATGTACATCGCACACACCACCAAAGGCGACGTGTTCGAAATGCACAACCCGTCGGACATGCCCTCCGCCAGCGCGCTGGATTTTATCGAAGAACCGTTCATCCGGGCACAGATCATCACGCCTGCCGAATACATCGGCCCGATCATGACCCTCTGTTTGGGGAAACGGGGTATCCTGATCAACCAGCAATACCACACCGGAAACCGGATAGAGATCACGTATGAAATGCCTCTGGGGGAAATCGTATTCGATTTTTACGACAAATTGAAAAGTATCACCAAAGGATATGCTTCTTTCGACTACTACCAAATCGGCTACCGCAGGGCAAATCTGGTAAAACTGGATATTTTGTTGAACGGGGAATCGGTAGATGCCCTGTCGGCCCTGATCCATTTCGACAACGCCTATAATTTCGGGCGACGGATTTGTGAAAAATTAAAAGAACTCATCCCCCGCCAGCAATTCGACATTGCCATACAAGCGGCTATCGGGGCAAAAGTCATTGCCCGCGAAACGATAAAAGCGGTAAGAAAAGACGTTACTGCCAAATGTTATGGCGGTGATATTTCCCGGAAAAGAAAGTTGCTTGAAAAACAGAAAAAAGGAAAAAAACGGATGAAACAGATCGGTAATGTGGAAGTTCCCCAAAAAGCATTCCTGGCCGTTCTCAAACTGGATTAATTCCCTGAAAAATAACGGAAACAGTTCACATTCGGATTTTAAATAACCTCGAAAAGACATAAAAAGCGTACTATCCCGGTACGCTTTTTATGTTCCCTGTCCTGAAACAGCAATCCGGCAACCGATTTCACGGCCATACTCTTCCCGTCCGGAGGGCTTCCTTCAAAATCCAACCTCCGCTTTGATTCGTCAGTTGTTCAACTGCCGACCTTTTATTCCAATAAGAATATATCTCACAGTTCTCATCCTTGCTTTGCCCTCCTCATCGAAAAAATCCGAAAACTGCTGATAACAGCGGAAAACACAGCAAATCCAGCCCCTAAAAACAAAGCATAATGCATACTTTCATGAGGCAGGAAAGCAAAGATCAGGGCGGCAAAAGCTGCCCCGACAGTCTGCCCCAGCAAACGCGCCATTCCCAGCATGCCGCTTGCACCCCCGCTGCGGGCGGGAGGGGCGGAAGCGATAATCGTGCTGTTATTAGGAGTCAGAAAAGTCCCGAAACCGATCCCTCCCAGCGCCATCCGCCAAATAATATCGATATAAGTGGGATGGGCAGGCAAGGTCGCGAGAAAAAACAAACTACATCCGAAAATCAGTAACCCTATCGCTCCTAACAACCCGGCGTTTACACGATCCATCAACCGCCCGGCAAGCGGAGCGGAAACCATCGTCGCCAACGGCCAAGGCGTAAGCAGCAACCCGGTTGCCACCTCATCCAGTTTCAACACCCGCTGGAAAAAAAACGGAATGGAAACCAACGCCAGCATCTGAGCGATAAAAGAAAAAACAGAGGTCACGACCGATATTGAAAAAGTCTTATTTTTCATCAGGTCTACGGGCAACAAAGGATAAGGCTGGCCTAATTGCCGCCGCACGAAAAAATATCCGATAACCAGCATCACGGCAAAACCGGGAACCAGGATATACCAGTGAATATCGTGAGCAAAACCGTCGATCACGCAAATCAGCAAGCCGAAAGTAAGCGCATTCATCAGGGCGCTCCATCCATCGAAACGTTGCCCGTCGGGTTTCACGGGATTGCCCGGAAGGAACTTCGCACTTAAACCGAAAGCAAGCAAGCCGATGGGAACGTTTATCGCAAACAGCCACGGCCAGTTCGCAATAGAAAGAATCCCGGCAGCAACCGTCGGGCCGGCCGCAGCCGCAACGGAAATAACCAGGGCATTAAGCCCCATCCCCCTACCCAAAAGATGCTTCGGGTAGATAATCCGCAACAACGCCGTGTTCACACTCATAATCGCAGATGCCCCTATCCCCTGCAATCCTCTGGCAATGACCAAAGTTGCAAACGAATCGGACAAAGCGCAAATCAACGAAGTGATGCTAAACAACAACAAACCTCCGACATACACTTTTTTATACCCCCAAAGGTCACCCAAAGAAGAAAACGCCAACAAGGATATGGTCACCGCCAACTGAAAAGCGTTTACCACCCAGATCGAACTGGCCGGGTTTACGTGCAAGTCACTGGCTATCGTGGGTAAAGCCACATTGGCTATCGCACCGTCGAGCACCGCCACGGTCATTCCCACTCCGATAGCCGCCACCGCCCAATTTCTCCGGGGCTGTGCCAAACCGTCCTGAACTATATTTGCCATACGATATATTTTCTCTGTTTTTATTCCTTTACAAGCCCGTCATTTCCTGCCGTCCCACCAATCATTCGGCATCCTGTGCCAAAATTCCGTCTTGTTATGAACGAATTCGAAGAAATGAAAGTTCTATTTTTCGGGATCATATCTGTTTGTGGCGGGAATATCGTACATTTGTGATACGACAATAAAAATACATCATGGAAAAAATCATTTATAATGCCCGGATCATCACCATGAATCCGGAAATGGACATTATCGGACATGGATATATACAGATAAAAAACGGGAAAATAACGGAAATCGGGCCGATAGATACCTTAAATATAGGGGCGGAATCCCAAACGGAATATACCGATGCGCAGGGAATGTACCTCATGCCGGGATTTGTAAACACCCACACCCACCTGCCGATGACGATGCTCCGGGGATTTGCCGACGATCTTCCGCTTCACCAATGGCTCACCGAACATATTTTTCCGGCAGAAGCGCGGCTGGTGACCCCCGATAACGTAAGGATCGCCACCCGGCTGGCACTGATCGAAATGATAAAATCGGGAACAACCTGTTTCAACGACATGTATTTCTATGAAGATATTATTGCCGAAGAAGCCCGCAAAGCAGGTGTCCGGGGAGTGATGAACGAATCGCTTATCGATTTCCCTACCGCCAGTTTCCAAACTCCCGACGAAGGACTGCTTCTGTCGGAACAACTGATTCAGAAATGGGAAAACGACCCGATCATTCATCCTTCCGTATGTACCCATTCCCCCTATACCTGTTCGACCGCCACTTTGCAAAAGGCTAAAAAATTGGCGGATAAATACCACACTCTGTTGCAAATCCACGTTTCCGAAACCCGGAAAGAAGTGGAAGACATCACAGCGCGGTACGGAATGCCGCCGGGAGAATACCTACATTCTATCGGCCTGCTCGACAGCAATGTCATTGCCGCACACGGCGTATGGCTGAATCCGACAGAAATCGGATTGTTCGCCGAAACAGGAACCTCCATCGGACACTGCCCGAAAAGCAACCTCAAACTGGCAAGCGGAATAGCCGACACCGACACTTATTTAAAAGCAGGAATTACCGTAGGAGTGGGAACCGACGGCACAGCCAGCAACAACACCCTCGATATGGTGGAAGAAATGCGCTTCGCCGCCCTACTACCTAAAGTCACCCATTACGATCCGGAAGCGGTAAATGCCGCCACGGCCTTACAAATGGCAACTTCAAAAGGGGCAAAAGCACTCGGACTGGAAAAACTGACAGGCTCGATCGAAGTGGGTAAAGGCGCAGATTTCCTTTTAATACATGCCGATGCCAGCAATATGCAGCCGATATACGACGAATATTCCGCCCTGGTCTATGCCATGAACAGTAAAAACATCCGTTATTCTATGGTAAACGGGGAATGGATTATGCGCAACCGGGAAGTGCTCCATATTGACAAAGAAGAAACGCTGGAAGAAATCAAACGCATAGCCGGAACTCAAAAGTAAACCATCGCGAATGCTCTACCGGGAATATACTCCGAACGGGATTTTGTCGGAATTTATCGACAAATACTGGGTTGTGCAAGACCATACTCACAGCCCCGGTAAATACAAAATATTACCCGACGGGTACTCGGATTTCATTTTTTGCCTGTCCGGTATCGCTATGCCGAAAGCCCATGAAAATCTGATTTCTCCCTGTGAATCCTATTACGTAGGGGCGATGACCGTTTTTTCCGAATTAACCTCCTTGCCGGCTCAACTGGAGCTGTTCGGCATCAGGTTCAAACCCGGCGGTTTATCGGTGTTTTGTGACATCCCTCTGCATGAATTCAGAAACCTACGCATCGATAACGGAGAAAGCGCATTTCTATTTCCTTCCGGCTTCACCGACCGTTTACGCAAGCTGCGTACTACCACCGGACGAATCACAGAAATCGAAAAATTCCTGCTCGCCCGCCTGGGTAAACATTTCACAAACAATCGGCAAGTGGGCTTCGCTGTAAAACAAATCCGTCTTTCACACGGCCAGGTCGCCATAAGCTCCCTGATGGAAAAAATCTGCCTTTGCCAAAGGCATTTCGAACGTAAATTCAAATATAGCACAGGTTACAGCCCGAAAGAATTTGCCCGGATCGCCCGCTTCCGCCATGCCTCCCACCTTTTGAAAAACACCCTCCCCGACAACTACCAGCATTTAGCCGCGGATTGCGGATATTACGACCATTCCCACATGGCGAAAGAATTTAAGCAATTGTCGGGAGCATCGCTTTCCGAATTTTGCAATTTTCCGGACAAAGGACCTATTGAAATATAAAACATCAAAGTCGATTTTTTACAAAAGAACTTCTCCGGCATTCTTTACTTTTGTTCCATCATCAAAATCAGAAACCAATGAAAACAATAGAAACAAAAGCTTTAGAACTATTCGAAAAATGCGAAATCATATCACTGGCCTCCATCGACGAAAACGGTTTTCCCCGCCCTGTTCCTTTGAGCAAAATTAAAACGGAAGGGTTACACACCGTGTGGTTTGCCACCGGAACATCTTCTGAAAAAACCAAAAACTTTGAAAAGAACAACAAAGCCGGAATTTCTTTTTTCGAAGGCGGAAACAGCATCGTTGAAACCGGAACCGTTGAAATTGTGACCGACCCGGAAACCAAAAAAGCATTGTGGCAGGATTGGTTCATCGAACACTTTCCGAAAGGAATAACCGATCCGGAATATTGCATTTTAAAATTTACAGGTGAAAAAGCCACCTTGTGGATCGACGGAGAATTTATAAAACGGAAACTGTAATCCTTTCCGTATACTCCGGAAACTCCTCAAATTCTCCATATCGGGAAGCAGGCTCAACGCCTGTTCCCGATACAAAAAAACAGGTCGGGAATAAAAGTCGATAAAGTAAAAATAGATTGGACCGCCAAGCCAAAAAAAACTATAACTTTACCAACGTAATCGACCTATAAATTTGTATACATGGAAAAATTGAACTACGGAGAATTTGAGGAAGAATTCACAGGGTACGAAAACGCTGCCATTGCCATACTGCCTGTTCCCTACGATGGCACAAGCACCTGGTTGAAAGGCGCGGACAAAGGCCCTAAAGCTATATTGGAGGCTTCTGTCAATATGGAATTTTACGACATCGAAACAGATTCGGAAGTGTTCGTTCACGGAATAACCACTTTAGACCCGGTAACCGAAAATTCATCGCCGGAAGCTATGGCCGCGGAAGTGGAACGCCGGGTGGACACCCTGCTGAAAGACAAAAAATTCCCGGTGATCCTGGGCGGCGAACACTCGGTGAGTATCGGGGCTTTTCGCGCATTCGCCAAACATTATCAAGACTTTTCTATCTTACAGTTAGATGCCCATTCGGACATGCGTTCCGAATACGAAGGCTCCACCCACAACCACGCCTGCGTTATGGCGCGCGGTAAAGAAGTAGCCACGATTGCGCAGGTAGGCATCCGGAGCTCTGCCATAGAAGAAAAAGAAAACATCGATCCCGACCGTATATTCTATGCTCACGAAATTAAGGAATCCGATTCTTCGTGGATGTATATCGTATCCCAAAAACTAAGCGACAATGTGTATGTGACCATCGACCTCGATGTACTCGATCCCGCTTATATGCCCTCTACCGGAACTCCTGAACCCGACGGGCTCGCTTACCGGGATATTATCAACTTCCTGAAACTAATCAACGAACGCCACAATATTATCGGGCTCGACGTGGTTGAGCTATGCCCCAACGAGATCAACAAGGCTCCCGATTTTCTGGCGTCGAAACTGATCTATCAAATTCTCAGTATGCGCTTTTTAAACGTGTAAAGCCGGAATAAATAATCAGAAAACACTATATAAACCGATCGATCCATGTTCATACTACTGCTTCACTATAAACAACCTTTGGAAGAAGTCCTCAAAAATCTGGAAGCCCACCGGGTGTATCTGGACAAATACTACGATCAGGGAAAATTCATTTTTTCAGGGCCGAGGAAACCACGCACGGGAGGCTGCATTCTTTGCCATGCGGCCGATGAAGCGGAAGTGAAAGAGATCATCAAAGAAGATCCCTTCTACTTCAACCAAATAGCAGATTATGAAATTATTGAAGTGGAGATCAATAAACAGGCTCCCGGATTTGAAAAATTTATTCAATAAGCCATGATGACTTATCTTATTACCGGAGTAACGGTACTGATTTCAATGATCTGTTTCAGTAACCGGAATTTATTCAATAAACTATCCCTATCCCCCTACCGGGTGGTGCACGCCAGGGAATGGTACAGGGTAATCACCCACGGATTCGTACACGCCGACTGGCTACACCTATTTGTCAATATGTTCACGTTCTGGTCATTCGGAGAATACATCGAAAAAGTGTTCCAATACATGGGATTCGGAAGCTGGGCTTTCCTGCTGCTTTACTTCGGGGGAATGATCGTTGCTTCGATTTCCGACCTGATTCGCCACCGGAACGACTCGTGGTATAGCTCCATCGGAGCATCGGGAGCTGTATCTGCCGTGCTTTTCTCTGCCATATTCCTGAATCCCTGGGATAAAATACTGCTATTCGCAGTCCTGCCTATTCCGGGAATCGTCTTTGGCATAATCTACCTGATCTACTGTCAATACATGGCCAAGCAAAGCCGGGACAACATCAACCACAACGCCCATTTCTATGGTGCGATATTCGGCTTTGTTTTTCCGGCCCTGCTCGAACCCCGTTTGATTCAGGCTTTTTTCAGCCATTTTTAAAAATACCATTCAGGCTTAAAACATCCTGAAAATCAAAGGGAAGTCATTTTTATGAAATTTTCCCTGTTCTGAAGTATATCCGGCATATACTCCAAAGCCCAGTCCACCAACCCCTGAATATGGGGGATAAGGCTTCGTCCCCTATCCGTCAGGTAATATTCCACCCGGGGAGGCACTTCGGCATAAACATGCCGCCCGATCAACCCATCCGTTTCCAGCGTCCGTAAAGTCACCGACAACATGCGTTGCGAAATATCGTCTATCGTCTTATGAATCTGGTTAAAACGCATCGTCCCGTTGGCATTCAGCGTCACCAGCACCAACAACGACCACTTATTTCCTAACCTGCTCAAAATATCCCGTATAGGGCAATTACCTGTGGGCTGAAAATTTTTTATCATAAATCATATTTTTATTTTGTTGATTATTAGCAATACTTACCTGTATGTAAGTAGCTTATTATGAAGTGCGTTCTTGTTTTTATAAAGAGGTAAACCTATCTTTGCAATACAAAAGTAATAAACTTACTAAAAATAACTATTGTATCACTAAATAATAAAGATCATGGCAAAAAAAGTAGCAGTCTTAGCAGTCAATCCGGTAAACGGATCGGGATTATTCCAATATCTGGAAGCATTCTTTGAAAACGGCATACCTTATACCGTTTATGCCGTAGCGGAATCAAAAGAAATAAAAAGCAACTCAGGCGTCACCCTTTTTGCGGATGATGTGATTTCTAACCTGAAAGGACATGAAGACGAATTTGATGCTCTGGTTTTCGCTTGCGGAGATGCCGTTCCGGTTTTCCAAAAAAATGCCGGGAAGCCTTACAACATCGACTTGCTGGAAGTGATCCGGAAATTCGGCGAAAAAGGAAAAATCATGGTCGGACATTGTGCCGCAGGAATGATCTTCGAGATCAGCGGTATCACCGGAGGCAAAAAAATTGCCGTCCATCCGCTTGCCAAACCAGCCATAACCCAGGGGGTCGCCACCGACGAGAAATCGGAGATTTCCGGCAATTTCTACACAGCACAAAACGAAAATTCGATCTGGAAAATACTGCCGGAACTGATTGAAACACTAAAAGTATAAGTCAACCTACCGATCAGGAAAATTATTTCCCCAAAAATGCCCCCTAAAAACTCCATCCGGTTTTTAGGGGGCAATTCCTGACAGCATCCTGCTTATTTTCCCGCCACCACCCGAAAGCAAAGCCCGGTGCGGCAGGAGGTATTTCATTTCATCCCGTGATCGCGATCACGGTTTATTCCAAATAAGTATAACCATAAAGGCCGGAACGGTAATTCGACAGGAATTCGCGTCCTTCCTCGGCTGAAATAATTCCTTTCTTCACCGAAGTGGTCACCCACACTTCCACCGTTCTCGCCATTCGTTTCGGAGTAAATTGAACATATTCCAGCACATCCGCCACCGTTTCACCCTCAATCACCTTATCGATCACATATTCGTCGCCTTTCACTTTTATATGAACGGCGTTCGTGTCCCCGAACAGATTATGCAAATCACCCAAAATCTCCTGGTAAGCCCCCACAAGGAACACCCCGAAATAATAAGGCTCCTTGCTATTCAACTCATGAACAGGCAAATGGTAGGAAAAATTACGGGTCGAAATAAAATTATCGATCTTCCCGTCCGAATCACAGGTAATATCCTGTATCGTCGCCGATTTCGTGGGCTGCTCATTCAATCGGGCAAGCGGCATAATCGGAAATATCTGGTCGATAGCCCAGGAATCGGGCAACGACTGGAATAACGAAAAATTACAGAAATACTTATCCGGCAACATTTTAGCAATCTTCTTCAATTCATCCGGAGCATGTTTGGTGGCATCCGCCATTTCATTCACCTCCCTGGCAATCGACCAGAAAAGGCGCTCCACCTGTGCCCGGGTACGCAAGTCCACCAATCCCAGATTGAACAAACCCAAAGCATCTTCGCGACATTGCACGGCATCGTGCCAGGTTTCCAGCAAACGGGGCTGGTTTAGGTTTTCCCAAAGATCATACAACTCCTTCACCAACTCATGAGCATCTTCCCCGATCTCTTCGTTTTCATTAAAGGCAGGAAGGCTTGTACTTGCCAACGCTTCAAAAACCAGCACAGAATGGTGGGCCGTGAGGGAACGTCCGGACTCTGTGATGATATTCGGCTGGCGGAGATCATTTTTTTCGCAGGCATCCACCAAAGAGGAAATAGCATCATTCACATATTCCTGAATGGAATAGTTCATACTGTTCCCGGAAGTAGACGAACGGGTGCCGTCGTAATCCACACCCAAACCGCCACCAATATCCACAAAATTAATATCATATCCCAATTGCTGCAATTGGACATAAAATTGCGACGCCTCTTTCAATGCCGTTTTGATACGGCGGATATTCGTCACCTGGCTACCGATATGGAAATGGATCAATTGCAGGCAATCGGACATATTATTTTTTTCCAAAATCTCCAAAGCATCCAGCAACTCGCTCGAATTTACCCCGAATTTACTAACATCGCCTCCCGATTCTTCCCATTTCCCGCTACCGGAACTGGCGAGCTTAATACGGATACCAATATTGGGGCGGATATTCATTTTCTTAGCCAAACGGGCCACCGTTTTCAACTCCATCAACTTCTCCACCACCAGAAATATCCGTTTCCCCATTTTCTGTGCCAGCAAGGCCAGTTCTATATAACTTTCGTCTTTATAGCCGTTGCAGATAATCATTGCCTCATCATCGATGTCGATCGACAACACCGCATGCAATTCCGGCTTCGATCCGGCTTCCAGACCGATGTTGAACTTATTCCCGTGGCTGACGATTTCTTCCACCACCGGACGCATCTGATTCACCTTAATCGGATAAATGATGAAATTCTTCGCCGTATACCCGTACTCACGGGCTGCAAATTCAAAACAGTTGGATATTTTTTCAATCCGGTTATCCAAAATATCCGGGAAACGCAAAAGTACCGGGGCTTCGACATCGCGCACCTGCAATTCTTCCATCAATTCTTTCAAATCGATAGAAGCCTCACCGGCTTTTGGCGTTACAGCCACATGCCCTTTTTCGTTGATCGAAAAATAGTTCAGCCCCCAACCGTTAATGTTATACAGTTCCGCTGAATCGTCAATACTCCATTTTCTCATTTCTAACTGTTGATATGGATAAATTTAGGTTTCAAAATTAGGCGCAAATCTACGGTAATTAATTGAATATTGAAAGATGGAAGTTAAAAAATAATAAACACTAATAATCAGGAATATAACAGGTGGATTATAACTTTTCAATTCCTTCGATCCCGTTTCGGGACATCACCAGGCGAAAACGCTTATAACGCAGCCTCCCGTCATACTGGAATTGAAGCAGGAAATTGATATAATATGATTTTTCTCCGTAAACAATCTCATACCCACCGTCAGCCGAGGGAACTGCCAGCGGAACTTCGGGACTGTCCATTTTCTGAATGAAATTCGACACATTAAAACGCAGGATGTCATTAATACCCGCTATCTCATATTGATTGTTTTCGTCAAGAGCCTTTCCATCGATCCGTACCAATTTACGGTAAAGGATAATCCTTTCCTCCGTATTCCGGTTATCGGCTTCCAGCAAATCCGATCGGTCACGTATATCCATCACCTCATCCGGCACACGTCCTTCCGTGATAAAATCGACACCCTCTTTCACCCACCCTATCGGGGTTTCCTTGATACTGATCGTTGTTTTATTGTCGAAATACTTTTTCGCCAGCCGATGCACAAAATAATACCGGGTAAGTTCTTTAATCCTATCCTTTAACATATAACTCACCACCAGGGCCACAAACAAAGGTATTGTAAAATTACCGTACTTCTGTTGAAAAGAAAAAGCGATCGTTGTGGCAAATATCATGGAAAGCCCGGCAGCAATACTGTAATAAACCTGTTCCGCCAACCGACCGTCCTTCTTCTTATTCGCATTCAAAACAAGGTAGCTCTCTGCATATTTTCTCAACAAGTGGGTACGAAAAATCATTCCCCGGTTTTTATCGGGACTGTCTTTTTTCATCATCTGAAAACCTGCCGCCTCTTTATAAGCAATCTCCCACCGAATCAATTCCATTAGCAAAGGCTGTACCTCCCCGAAATCGGCCGGACATCTTTCCCGGATCAATTGCAAAAAACGATACGTCTGAAATTCAATCTGATTCGTCAGAAATTCATCCCCGAAATTAAAATAAATCATTGCCTGTGCTTCCACAGGCGAATCCCGAAGGATTCCCTTTAATTCCCGGTATTTTGAAATGATTTTCCGAAGCCTGCCGATATACAGCCTCACCAAATCGGCACGAACGGCCTTCTCCCGGTTTTTAACCACATCGTTCACCTCCCTCCGCATGGCACTCCTGACGATAGAAATAAACATCTTGATCTGATATTCGTAATCCACCAGATTTTCTTTCGTCGGTTCCACCACCAACTCATTGAAAGCCCCTTCCAAAAACATAAATGGCAACGATAAATCGTCCGCCACCTCTTGTAAGGAATAAATCGGAGTAATTAACCGGACATTGGATTTCACATCCCGGTAAAACTGATTCTTTGTATAAGAAAAAGAATTTATATCCAGATCATTCGGCACAAATATCCACATATTTGTCATAAAATCGTTTATCTTTAGATCCTTACGAACCATATACCCGATTTTAAATTCCACCGAAAAACGGTCATGTATACGAACCTGAATATCTATCATGCCAACTCATAATAATCTGTCGCAAACAAATATACGACATTATTCGTTGCAAAATACATAGAAAAGAAAAAAACGCTCCGGTGTTCCGAAGCGTTTTCAATGCTGTCGAGATGACTGGACTTGAACCAGCGGCCTCCACGTCCCGAACGTGGCGCGCTACCAACTGCGCTACATCTCGTTTGCGGTTGCAAATGTAATAAAAGTATAGATTAAAATGCTATCTTTGCTAAAAAAAATTTCACTTACAATATTAATACTATGGATTCGATCAGACAAAATAAAGTGGCAAGACTGATACAGAGAGATTTGAGCGAAATGTTCCAGCACGAATGTAAGGAATATGCGGCGGGAGCGATGCTATCCATCACAACGGTAAGAGTGAGCCCGGATTTATCCTATGCTAAAATTTATGTTAGTATTTTCCCTTCCAACCTTTCCGATTCGGTCATGAAAAGCTTAGAGGAAAATAACAAAAACATCCGTTTTATTTTAGGCAGAAAAGTGGGGAAACAAATGCGAATCATTCCGGAGTTGCGTTTCTTTATCGACGATAGCCTCGACTATATCGAAAAGATAGACGGGCTTTTACAATAATCCCTGTTCACACCTGTCATCATTATGCGGCTTCCGTTTTTCATCGCAAAGCGTTACCTGTTCTCTAAAAAGAAACAAAACGCCATCAACATTATTTCAGGAATTAGCATTGTTGGAGTAACCGTAGGCACAACCGCCCTGATCGTGGTGCTGTCGGTATTCAACGGAATCAGCTTATTTCTGGATCAGATCACGGACAGCCTCACCCCCGATTTAGTAATTTCCCCGGCAAGCGGGAAATATACGACATTCGACAGTACGGTATACGAATACCTCGGCAAAAACGGAGACATTGCCTATTTCAATGACATTGTCGAAGAAAAAGCACTGGTAAAATACGGAGAGAAATTTTCCCCGGTAATCGTAAAAGGCGTAACTGAAAATTTCGCAGCCAACACTCATTTAGAGGACAACATCGTACAGGGAAGTTTCAGGCTGAACGACCACGGCAGCTATAAATCGGTAGTCGGCTACGGATTGGCCGCCGAATTGGGAATAGGGCTGAATTTCCTGACCCCTATGGTCTTTTATTACCCCAATAAAAACTCCTCTTCCGCCCTCTCTGCCCTGAACACGGAATATCTTTATCCGTCGGGCTTTTTTTCCTCCCAACAGGACATCGACGGGAAATATGTATTGACCGACATTCAATTCGCCCAGACCCTGTTCAATATTGACGACAATATTTCGAAAATCGAAATCAAGCTAAAAAACATCGAACAATTACCCCGGGTTAAAGCCGGGTTAAAATCGCTGATCGATAACCGATACAAGGTAGAGGACAAATTCGAACTGAACCGTTCCTATTACGCCATGATGAGATCGGAAAAATTAGCGGTTTTTCTGATACTGCTTTTCATTTTACTGATAGCCTCCTTCAACATCGTAGGATCGATTTCCATGCTGATTTTGGATAAAAAGGACGATCTGTCCACCTACAAGGCCTTAGGAATGACCCAAAAGAAAATCATTTCCATATTCCAGACGGAAGGGCGGCTGATCACCCTGTTAGGAGCTTTTGTAGGCCTTGTTTTAGGAACGACGCTCTGTTTCTTGCAGGAAAAATTTGGTTTTATTACCTTAGGCGACAGCGGAAGCTACGTGATCGATGCCTATCCGGTGAAGCTGGTATTCAGCGACATTGTATGGATCATGATCACGGTTATACTGATCGGGTATATCGCTTCTTATTTCCCCGTGAGGTATTTAGTGAAAAAATTAACCGGAAAATAACAGCATCTCTAACAAACCATTTGTCATTCATAAATCAAAATAACATTCAGTATAATCTATAAATCACAGCGTATATGAAAAAATGGATTATCGGACTTACAGCACTATTCTTATCTATCGGTAGCTTCGCCCAGGAAAAAGAAGTAATGGCATTGATCGAAACCAATTTGGGAAACATCAAAGTCAAGTTATACAACGACACCCCGTTACATCGGGATAATTTTATCCGGTTAGCCAAATCAGGACATTACGACGGAACATTATTTTACCGGGTAATTAAAAATTTCGTCATTCAGGCCGGATCATCCGACAGTAAAAATGCCATCCGCGGACAAGCCATCGGATATGGCAAACCCATTGTCATCGATGCGGAGATCAAAAAAGAGCACTACCATAAAAAAGGGGCACTGGCAGCCCCCCGCCAGCCTAACCGGGAAAACTTCTTCAAAGAATCGGATATTTCCCAGTTTTTCATCGTACAGGGACGGGTATATCCTGTAAAAGAATTGGAAATGATTGAAAAACAAGTGAACATTCCTATCCGGAGAGCCATAGAAAAGAAATACTATACCCCTGAAAAGAAAGTGATTCTGGATACCCTCCGCAAACAGAAAAAGGTGGCTGAATTCCGGGCAATCGCCAACAAAATCAAAGAAGATATTGCTGCGGACTGGGAATTGAACACCGATAAAATTTATATGCCCGACGATAAGAAAGAAGCTTACAGCACTTTGGGAGGCGTACACCATCTGGATAAAGAATACACCGTATTCGGGGAAGTGGTGGAAGGATTGGACGTTGTAGACAAAATTGCAGCTTTACCCACGGATAAAAACGACCGCCCGACAACTGATGTACGAATCAGGGTGAAAATATTGAATGACTAACAGCAAACAGTTTATGCCGACAACAAACAGGAAATATCTATTCATTTTTACAGGATTGAATATTGTCTGGATTCTCCTTATTTTCGCGCTTTGCGCAATGCCTCCCCAGGACATTCCCGATCCCGGCATCGATATTCCTCATTTAGACAAGGTGGTGCATATCGGCATGTTTTTTATCATGTCGTTGCTGATCTGTTACAGGTATGAACGGCCTGCCTTAAAAAATATTTATGCCGCTGCTATCGCTTTTTCATTCCTATATGGCGGCCTGATCGAGATTCTGCAACACTATTTTTTCAACCGGGGAGGTGACCTGTGGGATTTACTCGCCGATGTTGCCGGAGGCATATTGGGCTGTTTGCTGTTTCCTACGGTGAAAAAAATAGAAGCCCGCTTCCTGCATAAGAAACGGGCTTCCTAAATATAGAAACGGCAGGGCAAACGCTACTGCCTGTTATTTAATCTTTTCAAAATAGGGTAATCTCTCCAATCCGGCTTGAATGGTGATCACTTTTCCACCCGACCAGATTTTACCGAGATCATCCCGCCATTTTCCTTTCGGCAACTTCACCTGCCGCGTATTTTCAGGAGTGATGACCGGAGCAACCAGATACTTGTCACCCAGCATAAACTGGTCTTTACAATTCGCAAATCCCTGACCGGGAAACATATATTCCATATGTCTCACAATCGGTTCCCCCGTTTGCGCCGACTGTCGGGCACATGCCAGAATGTAATTGCCTTTTTTGGCATGCAGGCGCGCCATATCTGCACAGATCTTGTTATTTTCAGGACTAAGAATCCGCCACGGTGCCACAGAAAATTGCATCATCGGCATCAGCGCATGGGTTTGTGCCGAACGCACGATGAGAGGCTCGTCAAATTTCTTAACATTGAGGAATGCTGAAAATTGTCCTCCTCCGATCATATCCGGACAGGTGTAAGCATAACCCAGCAATCCGGCGGCGATCATATCCGGAATCAGCAAACCGACAGCCCTCCAGGAATAATTTTTATCCCCTAAACGCTGCACCAAAGGCTGTCCGCCCATTTTCCAGGAAGCCCGGTATTCATTGAACGGAAAATGCAAACCGATTTCCGCCCATTTTTGAGAATGGTCTACGGTCTTTGCGCCTTTCACGTAACTGTCGAAAGCCACCGGAGCGTAATACATCACATCGCCTGCATCGAATTTAAAGCCGTCAATTCCATACCTTTCCTGGGCCTCTTTCAACTTTGCCACATAATGGTCGAAAGCAGCCGGATTGGTCAGGTCGTAACAAGCGCTGTAACCGTTCCACCAACCGAACAGGGCAGGCTCTCCCGATCCCTTCCGCTTCATCAGGTAGCCTTTCGCTTGAAGCTCGCGAAATTCAGGACTATCGGGACTCACAAACGGGCATACCCAAACCATGATCTTAAAGCCTTTGGCATGTAACTGGTCGATCATTCCCTTAGCATCCGGAAATTTATCGGATTTAAATTCAAAATTCCCATAATATTTCTGCCAATTATCATCCACCATCAGCACTCCGGCCGGGTATCCGTTCTTGAGAATATGATCGGCATAATTTAAAATATCCTTTTGATTCTGGTTATACATCAATTCAATCCAGGTGTTATATTGGGGCATCGAGAATAAAAGAGAATCGGGCAATGTTCCCGTAGGCGGGAAATGCTTGTGGCAGGCCGCCAGATAAGCCTCGCGCAAAGTGTTCCCTGCCTTTACCACCTCCACGTTATCCGTTCCCGATTTAATCTCGATAGCATTCTCGGCGATACGAAAACGGAAAGGTTCGTCACTCCAGATATAGCGTCCTTTGTCCGACACAAAAAGAGGCACTCCCTGATTGTTGAAATTTTGAGTTTCCAGATTAAACTCATTGGTCGGTTTCAAATAGGGCATCTGCGATCCCTGGGCAACAAAAGCCCCCCACCAATTTTCATCTTTTAGAAAAGGAATCTCTTTTTTTGTGGAAACTTGTCCGGTTGCCGCCAATCCGCAACAAAGCAGCAAGGCCCATAAAATTGTCATTTTTACCATACTTATACATTTATTAATTATATACTTCTTGCCCTTCCACTCCCGTTTACAAGACAACGTATTTTATATCAGGTAACTAAAAAAATAAAATACAGGGAGTAATTTTAATATGCCATCTCTGCAAACATAATCAAAAAAGTTTTTTTACAAATCATTTTTTTTAACTTTGTGACCTTGATAACCAATTTAGGAGAAGCAATGTTAGAGAAAATCAAACAATTGACTGCTGAAATCGAAAATTTCACTACGACCTCTCTGGAAGAAGTGGAACAATTCAGAATCAAACATTTAAGTAAAAAAGGAACGATCGCTGTATTGTTCGACGACTTTAAAAATGTACCTGCCGACCAGAAAAAAGATATAGGTAAAGCATTGAATGAATTAAAAAACGCCGCTTTAAACAAAATCAACGAGTTGAAAGAAAGCCTGTGCGATGCCGATAGCGGAGCCACAGGGATCGATCTGACTTTGCCGGGCGATCCGCTGAAAATGGGTACACGGCATCCGTTGTCCCTGGTCAAGAACGAGATATTGGCCATCTTCAACAAATTAGGATTCACCATTTCCGAAGGTCCGGAAATCGAAGACGACTGGCATAATTTCTCCGCCCTTAACTTTCCCGAAGAACATCCGGCACGGGACATGCAGGACACTTTCTTTATTGAAAAAAATCCGGATATTGTGTTACATACCCACACCTCATCCGTACAGGTACGCGATATGGAAACCCACCAGCTTCCGATCCGGCTGGTGACTCCGGGACGTGTATTCCGCAACGAAGCTATCTCTGCGCGGGCTCATTGTATTTTCCACCAGATTGAAGCCCTGTATATCGATGAAAACGTCTCTTTTGCCGACCTGAAGCAAACCCTGACGTATTTTGCAAAAGAATTGTTCGGCGTGGACACTCAAATCCGCTTACGTCCTTCCTATTTCCCGTTCACCGAGCCGTCGGCAGAAATGGATGTGTCGTGCTCGCTCTGTCACGGAAAAGGCTGCAACGTATGTAAGGGAACCGGATGGCTGGAAATTCTCGGTTGCGGGATGGTCGATCCGAACGTATTGGAACTGAATGGAATCGATAAAGAAAAATATACCGGATTTGCTTTAGGCATGGGCATCGAACGGATCACCATGTTAAAATACGGAATCAAAGACTTACGCCTGTTCTTCGAGAACGATATTCGTTTTTTGGAACAGTTTTCAGCCGTAATTTAACACAGTCCGGGGCATCGGGCTGATGGTTTCAGCCGGATAAAAATACGCCCCCGACAACCACAACGGTTTAAACACGGAATAATTACCCTCAAAAACCAGCAGTTTTCCTGAATTGAAAGGAAACATTTCATCTGGTTTTTGAGGGTTTATTTTAGAGCTGCCCGATGTTCACAACAGAAAGGTAAACCCATCGGATTTCACAGGCAACTGTCGCCCGGTTCTCCTTCCCCGGCAGAAATAGAACAAGGAGTGACCCGACTTCTCGTAGTCACTCCTTGTTTTTCTATTGAAAACGGCCTCGATAAAACCGTTTCTTTGTATCCGGTAAAAATCCGGATAAGGATCATTTCAATATATCCATCAGCTTATCCAAACGCGGAGCCATGATAATTTCAGTGCGGCGGTTACGGGCGCGGCCGTCTGCCGTTTCATTATCATCCACAGGCATAAACTCCCCACGTCCCGAAGGAACAATTTGCAATGGATTCACCCCATAATCTTTCGTTAAAATACGCACAACGGAAGTTGCCCGGACTACGCTCAAATCCCAGTTGTCTTTAAATTGTACCGTCTTGATAGGCTTCGTATCGGTATGTCCTTCGATAAATACATCAATATCGTTTTGCTTTTTCAACACCTCGGCCAATTTCCCCAAAGCCTCTTTCCCCTGCTTGTTCACTTGCGCACTTCCCGATTCGAACAATAATTTATCGGACATCGCCACATACACTTTACCGTCTTTTTGGGTAACGGTCAGTTCGTCACTGCTAAAACCCAACAAAGCATCTTTCACGCTTTGAAGCAAAGCAGACACTTTATCGTTCTGTGCTTTAATCTCTGCCTGCAATTGATTGATCGTCGCCTCACGTTCTGCCAGTTTATCCATTTTCTCTTTCAGCAGCATGTTCAGCTTTTCCTGTTCCGACATATTGGAATAAAGCGAATTCCGATACTCACGAATAGCTTGCCCCATCCTTGTGGTGTCGTTCAGCAATCCTTCGATTTGTTTCTTTTGTTTTGCAGTTTCTGCCTTTAAATCATTCAGGTTTTTTGTAAGCGTACGTTCACGCCCCAAAGCAGCCAAACGTCCGTTTTCCGACACTAAAAATTTTTTCTTAGGTACACAAGAGGACACAGCCACTAATACACAAAGCAAAAAGATAATTCTTTTCATAATACAAAATTTTAAATCTGCCCGTATTCAATTTAAATACCTTACAAACTTAAAAATAATTTTCAAGACCTGAAAAGAAAATAACGAACTGGCTAAAGTGTATTGTGTATGTATATGTATGTGTGAATAGAGAATATTCCGAGGTGGGAGCCAGTCCGTTATTATATCGGTAAGCGATCAGTTATTTTCCATTTCCAAAGACCGTTTTATCAAACGTGCTAAAAACATCATACATTCTAAAGGTGTCGACGATTCCATCCGAAAACGGCGAAGTTCGTTCACCAGCTCCACAGCAGCCTGCTGTTCGTATGTCCCTGTGCGGACATACGCCGGATACTCTTCCCGCGTCGAAACCGAATTTTGTTCGGGATAAGCGGAAATATTCACCGAATGCTTCACTTCCGTTTTCCCGTTTTTCCCGGCGGCCTGTGTCTCTTTAACGGGTTCTTTTTTACTCCGTAGTTCCGACACCTTCATTTCTTTTTTTTCTTCCTGTCCCCCTCTCGCCTGAACTTCGTCCGGAGAAAGCACATGGTAGGGAAAAGAGGGAATCCCCTTTTTCCACGACTGGAAATTTTTCAATTCCTGGGCATCCACCGTAAACCCATTCAAGATATAATGTTTACTATCGACATATTCCACAGAACGCCCCTCCAATAATTTCTCTATGGCTTTCGAAGGAAAACCGATCGCAACAACCTCACCCCCTACACTTCTGACATACTTCTTATAGGGTTTATAACCGCTAATACGGCGCACGAACAGATAAGCAGAACGCTCATAAGCTTTCCAGAACATTCCTTCCAGCCATAAATGAACCACGTTTGCGTTTTCCGATTCATAACGGAGCTTATTTAAAATGTCTGTATTCTTTTTCATAATTAGATTATTAACTTTCAACATCCATAATTTGCACCATCTGCCACCAAAATAAATGTTCGTTT
>UQJP01000002.1 GCA_900541415.1 uncultured Odoribacter sp.
TTATTTATATATATTATTATGTTTACAAAAAAGTGTAACTTGTGTTTTGAAATTTGTAGAGTAAAATAGAAGGAAAGATTATTGATAATAAGTTATGTTTTGTTTGCTGTATGTAGATCGAATACAGAGAATTATAATAGCCTATATGAGCTGACATAACTATTTTTAGGCCTGAAAATGATTTTGAGTAAAACGGTAAAAACTAATATCAGTATAGAAATCATCAATAGGTTTATGAATGTATCTTTCCTTTGTCAGAATGTTACTGATAGACCGTAAAGAAAGGAGGCTGGGATATAAAAAAAGATAGCAACAGGAATTTCCTGTTGCTATCAAACGATTCATCCAACTTCTTGAGAGAAAGGTCGGATTATTTATTCAGTTTGCTGGCGTCGATCAGAATTTCTTTGTTGTATTCTCCTTTTGCCAGTTTTTCAGATACGTTTTTGAATGCCTTGATTGTATAGTCCACGTCTTCCAAGGTGTGCATGGAAGTCGGAATCAGGCGGAGCAATAGTTGTCCTTTCGGGATAACCGGGTAAACTACGATAGAGCAGAACAGGTTGTAGTTTTCACGAAGATCGAAAACTACCTGCATTCCTTCTGCAACGCTTCCTGAAAGGTAAACCGGGGTTACCATAGAGTTGGTTACGCCAATGTTCAATCCGTCGGCTTTTAATCCTGATTGAAGCGCATGTGCGATTGTCCACAGTTTTTCACGTCTTTCCGGCTGTGTTCTCAACATTTCCAGACGTTTGATTGAGCCTTCCACGATGGGCATCGGTAATGATTTTGCAAACATCTGCGAGCGCATGTTGTAGCGTAGATACATACAGATGTCTTCTTCCGTAGCGACAAAACCTCCGATTCCTGCCATAGCTTTGGCGAATGTTCCGAAATACAGGTCGATTTTATCCTGAACGCCGAAATGTTCTCCGGTTCCTGCACCCGTCGGGCCCATTGTTCCGAAGCCATGTGCGTCGTCCACTAAAAAGCGGAAGTTATATTTGTCTTTCAGTGCTGCGATTTCGTCTAATTTTCCGAGGTCTCCCGCCATTCCAAAAACACCTTCCGTAACGACCAGAATACCACCACCTGTACCTTCAACGTATTTTGTAGCGTGATCCAGTTGCTTTTCGAGGCTTTCCATGTCGTTATGCACATACACATACCGTTTTGCCGGAGAAAGGCGTAAGCCGTCCATGATGCAAGCGTGTGATTCGGCATCGTATACGATACAGTCGAAGCGGCTGGTCATGGCGTCGATGATTGAAACCATTCCCTGATAACCGAAATTCAGTAAGAATGCATCCGGTTTGCCGACAAATTCAGCCAACTGTGTTTCAAGATATTCGTGACGTGAGGTTTGTCCACTCATCATACGGGCACCCATAGGATAGGCCATTCCCCATTGTGCTGCTGCTTCAGCATCTATTTTCCGAACTTCCGGGTCGTTAGCCAATCCGATGTAATTGTTCAAGCTCCAGTTCAATACATCTTTTCCGCGAAATTTCATGCGGGGACCGATTTCCCCTTCCAATTTCGGAAATGCGAAGTAACCATGTGCTTCTTTGGCGTATTTGCCAATATTTCCTCTCTGATTTTTTACTCTTTCAAAAATGTCCACGTCGATATTATTTTGAAAATTTGTAGATACTTTTTCTAAAACTTTGCAAAGGTAATAAAATAAGACAAATGCACATCGCTTAACCTGAAAAAGTGGTGTTTTACCTTTTGACTTTAACTTTTAACCTCTTTTTTATTGCATGTTGTGAATTATGGTCTATCTTTGCATGATGCAAAAAAAGCGCTCATTTTATGAAGAAATTGTTAGGATTTTTGCTGGTTATATTGTTGCTGACTTCGTGCGGGGAATATCAGAAATTGTTGAAAAGCAATGATTATCAGTTGATTTATTCAAAAGCCGTAGAGTATTATAACAAAGGGGACTATCAGCGTGCGATGAGTTTGCTGGATGGAATCCGTACTGTGTTTATCGGGACGCCTAAAGCGCAGAATATTGCCTATTATCGCGCTTTTTGCAGTTATAACCAGAAAGATTATGCTTACGCGGCAGAATTGTTCAAGCAATTTGTTTCCACTTATCCGGAAAGCCCCTTTGCAGAGGAGTGTTTGTTTATGTCCGGTTTCTGTGATTATAAGGCTTCGCCTAAGCCCCGTTTGGATCAGCAGCTTACAGTGAAAGCGGTCAATGAATTCCAGTTATACCTGAATCGTTATCCCGGAAGCGAACGGAAAGAACGGATCAATGGGTATATGGACGAGATGAGGGATAAGCTGGCTTATAAGTCTTATCTGGCTGCAAAAAACTATTACCAGCGGGAGCATTATAATGCTGCAATTATCAGTTTCCAGAATTGCCTGAAAGATTTTCCGGGTTCGAAATACCGGGAAGAGATCATGTATATGCTTTTCTCTTCGAAGTATGAAATGGCTGCGAACAGTGTGGAAGAGAAAAAACTGGAACGTTATAATGCTGCGAAAGAAGAGTATTACTATTTCGCCGATGAATATCCGAACAGCAAGTTCGCGGCAGATATGAAAAAGAAATATGATATTATTAATGATTATCTGAAAGACTATAAGTTCGACGATTGATCTTAATGAGATTCTGAACCGTTTTTACGTAAACAATAATTATAAATCAGTTATGGTAGATTTTAAAAAAGTTAAAGCGCCTAATAACACTATTACCAGAAATACAGCCACATTGGCTGCTAAGGCTGATAATAACATTTACGAAGCCGTTGCCGTTATCGCTAAAAGAGCTAACCAGATTGCTGTGGAGATGAAGGATGAATTGAGCCGTAAGCTCCAGGAATTTGCTTCTTATACTGATAATCTGGAAGAAATTTTCGAAAACCGGGAACAAATCGAAATTTCTAAGTTCTACGAACGTATTCCGAAACCGGTGCTGATTGCCACCCAGGAATTTGAAGACGGCGAGATTTATTTTAGAAATCCGGCAACCGAAAAGAAACCTGCTAAGAAGGATTGATATAAAAGCCGCTGAAAGCGGCTTTTTCAATTTTTAATCGTTATGTTGAAAGGCAAACATATTATTTTAGGAGTCACCGGGAGTATAGCTGCTTATAAAGCGGCTTCTTTAATACGCTTGCTGGTGAAAGAAGGGGCGGAAGTCAGGGTGGTGATGACTGCTTTGGCAAAAGAGTTTATAACGCCCCTGACTTTGGCCACATTATCGAAGCATCCGGTGATGGTGGAGTTTTATAATCCGGAAAACGGTGACTGGAATTCGCATGTGAGCCTGGGGCTATGGGCCGACCTTTATCTGATCGCTCCCGCTACGGCCAATACTATCGGGAAGATGGCGCATGGGGTGGCGGATAATTTGTTGCTGACCACTTATTTGTCGGCTAAGTGTCCCGTGATGATCGCTCCGGCAATGGATTTGGATATGTATCAGCATCCTGCCAATCAACATAATCTGGAAATTTTGAGATCATACGGTAATGTGGTTGTCGAACCGCAGTCCGGGGAATTGGCAAGCGGTCTTGTGGGAAAGGGACGGATGTCCGAGCCGGAAGATATTGTGCTTTTTGTTAAGCGTTTTTTGGCTGGAAACAGCCGGAATCTGGCAGGAAAGAAAGTATTGCTGACAGCCGGGCCTACTTATGAAAAGATCGATCCGGTAAGGTTTATCGGGAATTACTCTTCCGGTAAGATGGGATTTGCGTTGGCAGAGGAGTTTGCAGGCCGGGGGGCGGAAGTTGTGTTGGTGAGCGGTCCGGTGTGCCTGAAAACTGAAAATCCGGCCATTCGGCGGATAGATGTGGAATGTGCCGCCGAAATGTATGAACAGGTCATGATACATGCAAAGAGTAGCGATATTATCGTGTCGTGTGCGGCTGTGGCCGATTTTACTCCTAAATCGAAGGCTGGTGAAAAAATCAAGAGGGGAACGGAAGCTATGGTGTTGGAACTGGAACCTACCCACGATATTGCCGCCGAGTTGGGAAAGCGGAAACGGGCGGGGCAACTGTTGGTGGGGTTCGCTTTGGAAACTCAGGATGAGACTTGCAATGCACTTTTGAAACTGAAGAAAAAGAACCTCGATTTGATTGTCCTGAATAGTTTACGCGATAAAGGGGCTGGCTTTGGCGGAGATACCAATAAAGTTACGATGATCGACAGGCAGGAGCAGTCTTATCATTATGACCTGAAATCGAAACAGGAGGTGGCCAGGGATATTGTAGACCGCATAGAGCAAATGGCAACGGATTAATTTTTTGTTTCCTTTTGTTACATATCAAAATAATACTTACTTTTGAGTTCTGATATGAAGTCAGAACATTTACATATAGATTCTTTTTTGCAGGTTGTCGGTAATTTCAGACGAGCTTGCAGATATATGGATAAAAATGTATTTGAAGACCAACATTGTTTCCGACATGTTGGTCTTTTTTTTGCGGTCAATAATATCTTTTTAAATACAATAGTATGAATACACGTAGCTTAGTGTCTATTGAAGATTACACAAAAGAGGATATTCTCGAAGTTTTGAAACTGGCTTCGGAGTTTGAGAAAAATCCCAATCAGCGTTTACTGGAAGGTAAGGTGGTCGCTTCTTTGTTTTTTGAGCCCTCAACCCGTACCCGTCTGAGTTTCGAAACAGCGATCAATCGTTTGGGGGGACGGATCGTCGGTTTTTCGGATGCTTCTTCTTCGAGTGTTTCCAAAGGAGAAACGCTGAAGGATACGATTAAAATGGTGGATAATTATGTAGACCTTATCGTGATGCGTCATTCGGTGGAAGGGGCGGCGCGCTATGCGAGCGAAGTGGCTACGCATCCTGTTGTTAATGCGGGAGACGGGGCGAATCAGCATCCTTCACAGACGATGCTCGATCTTTATTCTATTTATAAAACTCAGGGAACTCTTGAAAATCTGAATATTTGCATGGTAGGCGATTTGAAATACGGACGGACGGTACATTCTTTGTTGCAGGCCATGAGTCATTTTCATCCTACGTTCCATTTTGTCGCTCCCGAATCTTTACAAATGCCGGATGCTTATAAGATGCATTTGAAAAAATTGCAAATCCCTTATTATGAGCATTTGGAACTGGATGAGGTTATCGGAAAGGCCGATATTTTATATATGACACGAGTTCAACGGGAACGTTTTGCCGATCCTTTGGAATATGAAAAGGTAAAGAATGTGTATATTCTTAGAAACTCGATGCTGAACGGGACAAAGGACAACATGAAGATATTGCACCCGCTGCCCAGAGTGAATGAAATCGATGTGGATGTGGACGATAATCCGAAAGCCTATTATTTTGAGCAGGCACGTAACGGTGTGTTTGCCCGTCAGGCTATTATCAGCAGAGCGCTGGGATTGAAATAAATTACTGGTTTTCACTTAAAATCATTCGTTATGACTAAAAAAGAATTACAAGTAAGCGCAATAGAAAACGGTACGGTGATCGATCATATTCCGGCTAATAAGTTGTTTGATGTGATTAGCGTGTTGGGGATAAACCGGATGGAAAACGCGATGACATTTGGTACAAACCTGCGTAGTAATAAGTTAGGGAAAAAAGCCATTATAAAAATTTGGGATAAGTTTTTGGAGGATTCCGAGGTAAATAAGTTGGCTTTGGTTGCTCCCTCTGCTAAGATTAATATTATCCGGGATTATGATGTGGTCGAAAAAAAGAAAGTGAACGTCCCGGAAAGGGTGGAAGGTATTGTGAAATGTATGAATCCTAAGTGTATTACAAATCATGAATTTGTAAAAACGAAGTTTGCTGTGATTAACGATTCGCCGATTGTGTTGAAATGTCATTATTGCGAAAAGTTGACCGATCAGGCCAATATGGAGATTATCTGACTGTCTTTTTGTTAAATAGGATAAGCAGGGCCGAAAGCCCTGCTTTTTTATGTATAAGGGAATTTACAAAAAAAGGAAGCGGGATCAGACCTCTTATGCCTGAAATTTTCGGCAATAATTTGCATGGTATTATAAAATATTTAAATTTGTTATCAATATTTTTAATAATGAATACTAAACTATGCTACTTATGAGAATTGGATTACTTTCTTTTATTCTGTTGTTAGGTTTGGGTTGTCAAAGTAACGACACGGTGGAGCCTCCACCTCCCGTTCCTGAATTAATCATCGATTTGCCGGAAAATATGACGGTGAATTTGAAGAAAGAAGCTACTATCAAGTTGATAAACGTAACCACCAATGTGGCGGACTGGAACATTCTTCCTCAGGATGAAGCGACGAATGCCTGGTGCAGTGTGAATGCTGAAAAATCGGAATCTGCTCATAAAATCTGTTTTGATGTGAAGCAGAACGAGCAGGTGAGTGAGCGAAGTGCCTTATTTACGGTGTCGGGAACAGGGGTGAAAGATCAGGTCATTACTTTGGTGCAATTGGGAAGCGATCCTGTTCTTCGTTGTTCGCCTGCAAGTAAGCAGTTGGATTACAAAGAACAGAATTTTCAGCTTGAAGTCGTTACTAACATTTCTTACAGGCTGGTTTATGATACGGTGTGGATACGGACGGTGGATTCCCGTTCGGTGACGACCGACACTCTTGTTTTCCGGGCAACAGAAAATAAGTTGTTCGATGTGCGCCGGGATACGATACGTTTGGTGGAAGATTCCGACCGTGCGAATAAATTGGTGTTCAGCGTTCCGGTGGAACAGGCCGCAACCGTTTTGGAAGAACAGTTCCCGGGTGATAAAAAGATCGCTGTGACCGGGGTTGTTTTAACAAGGGGGAATACTTACGGGAGCGAGGCGGCAGAACGAACGATAGACGGTAACTATCAAACCCATTATAGTTCCAGCCGTACGGCATTGGGCGATTCGGTGATTTTGGATTATACTTTAGCGGCGGAAACGCAACGGGTGGATTATATCCGGCTTGTTCAACGGGCGAACGGGGACGTAAATTCCACTTTTAGCCAGGGCTCGATATGGTATAAGACAGCTTCTTCCGACTGGATGTTTATCCAGAATTTTAACGTGACCCAAGGGAGCTCCGTAGAGGCGGAGTTGAGTATTGCCGCACCTGTGGAAATCCGGGTTTGTATCCAGAGTTGCCGGGGAGGCGCTGTGGCGTTGGCCGAGTTTGAATGTTACGAGAGTGCCAATGTGGGCGACCTGACTCAGGATGCAATTTATTTTTCCGACCGTGTTTTTTCGGAATTGGAGCCCGGTGTTACTCTTGCCGATCTTGAAAAAATCACGAATCCTTATGTCCGGTCTGTTGCCCATTCTTTGTTGCAGGGGAATTATCCCAAAGAATTCCGTTCCCGTGTTTATCATGCTTGTGAAAATCCCGGAACTGTGGGAAGTGGGCTGAAAATAGGCAGTCGGAGTGAATATGATAATCCGATGGGAGTCTTTTTTAAGCAAAATGAAAAGTATGTGGTTTTTGTGGATAAGGAGGATGATTCTCCGGTGGAGTTGTATATTAAAGATTTCCGTTCGGGGGGAGGGAGTGCCAGTTATAAGCTGAAATCCGGTTTGAATGCGATAGAGCCTTCGGTGGCGGGGAATGGATATATCCGCTATTGGAGGACGGATTACGCTAACGCTCCGGAAGTGAGTGTGCATGTGGTGTTCGGGCATGAAATCGGTTTTTGGGATAAGCGTGCGGGACATTCCAATGAGGATTGGAAACGTATTTTGGAGCTTGCCTGGAGGTTTACCTCGAATCAAAATATCACCAATGCTATGATGGATGTACTGGGCGACCGTATACAGCTGGTGAATACGGTGGAAGCTTTCCGTAAATATTGTTTTTTAGATGTGGAGGATTTGGTGATGTGGCATGATAGCATTATGAATATCGAGTATCGGATGATGGGGTTGTTTAAATATAATGCTGTTCCTTATAATAGGACTCTGGCAGCCCGTTCGTGGAGCGGCTTGCCTAATTGGGGCGGTTCTGCGGCCTGGTTCCCGAATACGGAACAGGAGATGTTGAGTGTGGCTTCTTTACGCAATTCCACGTGGGTGTTCGGACATGAGTTGGGGCATGGGAATCAAATCCGTCCGCATATGTTGATGACCGGATGGGGAGAGACTACGAATAATAATTATAATCAGTATGTGGAGTATTTAATTGGGAATAAGCATAATCTTCGCCTCGATCATGAACGGATAAACCGGAAGCAGGGCGATTCTGAAAGTGTGATCGGAGGGCGTTTTAATGCTTATTTGAATGAAGCTCATGTCGTGAAAGAACCGTATCTGACTCAGGAAGGCCCGGATTATAAGAAAGGTTCTATGAACGGAACAGGCTTGAGGGGCGACCATTTTGTGAAGTGTGTGCCCTTGTGGCAGCTTACCCTTTATTTTATGATCGCCGGAGAGGGGAACGATTGGTATCGTCCTGATTTTTGGGCAGATGTCAATTGGGCGGCTATACAGGATAACCGTACGGGCCTGAGTAACGGGGAACGTTATGTGAATTTCATGAAGCGTTCGATTGAGGCGTCCGGTTATAATTTGGCCCCGTTCTTTGAGCAGATGGGCTTGCTCCGGGTTGTCGATCGGTCTATCGACGATTATGCTGTGGGACAGGTAACGATCACCCAGGCGGACGTGGATGAGGTGAAGGCTTTGGGGGCAATGAAACCGATGCCTTCTTCCCCCGTTATTTCTTATATTTCTGCCAATAGTGCGGATGCCTTTAAGACGCGCAGTGCTGTGAGCGGTACGTTCAATCAGGGGATAACAACGAATGGCGCAACGAAAAGCATTTTACATTCCGTGTGGCGGAATGTCGTGGTTTTTGAAACTTATAAAGGAGATGAATTGGTCGACATTGCGATGGTTGGGACCGGAAGTCCGGACAATAGCAGCACTCATGTGCGTTATCCGGAAGGCTCTACCCGTATCGAGGCTGTGGCTTGGGACGGTGAACGTACGTTGGTGTTTGGCTCCCGTTAAGCTGTTTCTTCGGATAGGTTGAAAACCTGTCTGGTGAAAGTGCCGTTTTAGCCGGAGGGTTTATATTGCAGTTTTGTATAAAGGCAGGGAGTAATCCCTGCCTTTTCGTATGTTGTCTGTCATTATATATTGCCGGGGATTGAAAAAATAAGCGCCAGCAAAATAAAAAAAGTGGTTTCCAGATTTATGATGTTTATTTGATATAGATTTCCAAAACCTGTGCTTCCTTTTCCGGGATGAGGAAAATGTTTTTGAAGCAGGCCGGAACGAGTACGGTTTCTCCTTTCGACACTTTGACGAATTGGTCGACATCGTATACTACGGAAAAGTTTCCTTCCAAACACATGTATATAACAAAGGAGTCGATTTCCATGTAATCTTTTTCAATCTCTTTGTCGAATTTCAATATGTTGGTGGTGAAATAATTGCAGTTTACCAGTTCTTCGGTATGATTTTCGTGGAGATGGTAATGGATGGCGTGTTCTTTTTGTGCGGAAAAATGAATGACATCGGTGGCGAGTTCGGTGTGGAGTTCTCTGGGGTTACCGTTTTTATCCCGGCGGTCATAGTCGTATATACGATAGGTGATGTCCGAGGTTTGTTGTATTTCGGCGATAAAGCAGCCTTTACAAATGGCGTGTACCGTTCCGGCAGGGATAAAGAAGCAATTGCCTTTTTTCACTTTTTCTACGTTGAGTAGGTCGGGTAGGGTGTTTTGCCGGAGATGTTCCAGATATTCCTTTTTATCGGTATCTTTTTGAAAGCCCAGGATCAGTTCCGCTCCCGGATCGGCATCCACCAGATACCACATTTCCGTTTTTCCGTATGCATTGTGCCGTTCCTTTGCGGTGGCATCGTCGGGATGCACCTGGATCGACAGATTGTCACAGGCATCGATGTATTTGATAAGCAGGGGAAATTCCACTCCGAATTTTTCATATACCTGGTCGCCAACTAAATCGCCCATGTATACTTCGATCAGTTCTTCCAGCGTGTTATCTTCCAGTAAGCCTTCGGAAACCACAGAAATGTGGTCTTCTACACCTGAAATTTCCCAGCTTTCCCCGATTGAGTCTTTGATCGAGGGATCGGTGCTTTTAGCAGATAGTTTTTTCCCACCCCAAAGTGTTTGTTTGAGGATCGGTTTAAATTTTAAAGGATAAAGTATAGACATGCTTTGTATATTTTATGTGCTATGGCTGTTTTTATTGTTTTTCGGCATAAAAATTGTACCTTGCACAAAGGTATAATTAATTAAAAAGCCAAAATTAAAATTTTAAAATTATTTGTAGTATGAGGAGGATTGCTAAGTCATTGTTGATCGCATGCGGATTTTGTGTGTTGTTTTCCTGTAAGGATGATGATGACCGGGATGATACAATTTTGAATATGTCCGATTTGACAGGAAAGTATTGGTATTATAATCAATGGAGGGGAGATAAAGACAGTTATTTGAAGGAAGATGGGCTGGAGGTACTGAAGTTTGAGAAAAACGGAGAGCTTGTGTCGATGGATTTCGGAGGACGGAAAGTGGCGGTTGTGGGGAAATGGACTTCTTCCGGGAATGAGATCAATTTGGATTATAATAGTGGTGAACCCATTGTGTGGGATGTGTTGCGGAGCGGTAGCGATTATGTGGAGGCTGTGATTAACGGCCAGGGAGTGAGGGAATATACAACCGATGCCGACTGGCTGGATAATTTGACCGCCGATGCTTTTCTGGTCAATGAGTACACGGATGGGAATCGCTATAAAACTCATATCGGGGCTTATATCCGGGGAAATATGAATGTGCGTGAGGCAAACCTGATTCCTGCTTCTGAAACGGTGGTCCCGATGCAGAATAAAGGATATTATTGGTGTGAACGGGCCGCCCAAAGCGAGGATTATATCGATTTTGACGGTCAGCGGCGGGAAGCCCGGTTTTATATCCGTATCGGTAGTAACAGTCATTTAAAGTTGCAGGATATGATTTATGAGAACAATATTCCCGAACGCCCGTTGTCCGATGTGCAGTTACAGGCACAGAACCCGCAGGGGGTAAGTACGTTGACGGTGGATTGGAATCCTTATGACTGTTCTGATATTTATTACCGGATCGAGGTTTTCGACGGGAATATGGATTTGATCCGTCCTTATTTTGTGAGTAAAATCCAATCTCCCGGCAGACGTCAGATCGTTATCCGGGATAACACGGCGGGCGATGTGAACCGGATGAGTGACCTGAAATCCGGAGATAAGTATATTGTGCGCCTTGCCGCCATTCTTTTCGAACCGGGAACGGATGTGACAAACGACGAGTATAGTTATGCCAATATCCAGGCGATTACTTATGTCACGAAACCCGTGATCTGGGAGTAGGATGAGTATTTTTATTCTTGTAGGAATTTTTGTATACAGCCGGCGAGTAGTTCCGGCTGTTCTGCGTGAATGGCGTGTGCAGCGCCCGGAATTATGGAGAATGCGGCCTGGGGAAATAAGCGTCTGATCGCAGGTGTGTCTTCTTCGGGGTGGATGTAATTGGAATTTTCACCTTTAATGAACAGTAGGTTGCCTGAGTAAGGCCGATGCTGTGGAGGATTTTCCCAGCCTTGCAGGCGGGGGAGGTTCGGACAAATGGATTCTACATTTATTTTCCATTCAAAACATCCCGTTTCTTTGTTTTTACGAATGTTCTTGGCTAAAAGATGGAATGTTTCGTCTTCCGGGAAATGTGCCCTTATATCGCTTAAAAAGGTGTCCCGTTCGTGAAAATTGCCGGGAGAGGTGGATTGCAGGTAGTGGCATAGGTTTTCATGCAGCCGGGTTTCGGGTGTCCGGGCATAGTCTTTGGGGGCAATGTCGATGACGATGGCTTTCCGGGTGATTTCCGGATGTTTTAATAGTAAGGTCATGAGTGTTTTACCTCCCATCGAATGTCCGGCCAGGTATAGCGGAACTTGCAGTTCCAATTGTATAATCCATTCGTAGATAGAATCGGACAAGGTGTCGTAATCGTGCCGGGGGATGTGGGGGGAAGCTCCGTGATTCGGTAGATCCGGGAGAATCACATGGTAGTGGCCTGTCAGGCGGTTCGCTACTGGCAGCCAGTTTTCCGACGCTCCCCAAAGCCCGTGCAGGAGTATAAGGGCAGGCTGGGATTTATCTCCTTTTTCCCGGTAGAATAATTGCATATTTTATCGATTCTTTGGCAAAGATACGGGCTTTCTCCGATTTTGTGTGAAAAAACTTCATGTTTTTGTCCGATACTGTTCCGGAAGCGGAAGGAAGGTTATTGGGGGGCGTGATGAGGTTGTCGTTAGGCACAAAAAAAGCCGCCTATATAGGCGGCTTTTTATCGACTTTCTATGATTAATCTTTCAATTTTGCTTTCAGGTATTCGCGGTTCATCCGGGCGATGTGCGCAATAGATATTCCTTTCGGACATTCCATCTGGCAAGCTCCGGTGTTGGTGCAGTTCCCGAATCCGAGTTCATCCATTTTAGCTACCATTGCTTTAGCACGGCGTGCGGCTTCTATTTTTCCCTGTGGCAATAAAGCTAAACGGGAAACGTTAGAGGCTACGAAAAGCATAGCCGATGAGTTTTTACAGGTAGCTGCGCAAGCTCCACAGCCAATACAAGCAGCAGCGTCCATTGATTCTTCTGCATTGTCGTTGGAGATTGGAATTGCATTTGCATCGGGGATACCTCCGGTGTTTACGGAGATATAACCACCTGCCTGAAGAATTTTATCGTAAGCGTGACGGTCTACAATCAGGTCTTTGATTACCGGGAATGCCCCGCAACGCCACGGCTCGATGGTGATTGTGGCTCCATCTTCAAACCGGCGCATGTGCAGCTGGCAAGTTGTCACGTCACGGTCTGGCCCGTGTGCACGTCCGTCTACGAACAAGCTACATGTTCCACAGATACCTTCGCGGCAATCGTGGTCGAAAGCTACCGGTTCTTTGTTTTCGCTTACCAGTTGTTCGTT
The DNA here is from genome assembly GCA_900541415.1 of uncultured Odoribacter sp. GTDB lineage: Bacteria > Bacteroidota > Bacteroidia > Bacteroidales > Marinifilaceae > Odoribacter. The sequence continues at coordinate 12,935 of UQJP01000002.1, forward strand.
CAGGATGTCCAACATTTCGAGAAATGAAGTTCCTGTTGAAATATCATGGATTTTGTATGTTTCAAACCCGCCTTTTGATTTGGCATCTTTTTGCCGCCAAATCTTAAGTGTCAGTTCTTTTAATATTTTATCTGCCATAACCTTTAATTTTAAAATTACAATTGTGATCCCGGAGGTCGTTTGGGCCTCTTCGATTTAAATCGTCAATTATTTATAAGAACGTTGAGTAAGTTGGATGTTTTCAAACACTAAGTCTTCTTTATGGAGTTCCGGCGCTGTGTTTTCACCTTTGTATTCCCATACAGAAACGTATTTGTAGTGTTCGTCATCCCGTTTTGCTTCTCCTTCTTCGGTAACCGATTCCAGACGGCAGTGTCCGCCGCACGATTCGTTACGGTCTAATGCGTCGTGTGCCATCAGGTCGGCAAGTTCGATAAAGTCCGCTACACGTCCGGCTTTTTCAAGCTCATTGTTCATGGCAGTAAATTCACCAACAACACGCAGGTCTTTATAGAATTCTTCTTTCAGTTCGGCGATCAGTTTGATAGCTTTTTTCAAGCCTTCGGCTTCTCTGGCCATTCCGATGTAATCCCACATAATATGTCCCAGATGTTTGTGGAAATGGTCGGGAGATTTTGTTCCCTTGATGTCGTACAGTTTCCGCAAACGGTCGGTGAGGTGTTTTTCAGCCTCGTCGAATTCCGGGGTATTGGTTTTGATCTTCGGTGTCTGGATTTCTTTGGCCAGATAATCACCGATCGTGTAAGGCAGGATGAAATATCCGTCGGCCAGTCCCTGCATCAGGGCGGACGCTCCCAAACGGTTTGCTCCGTGGTCAGAGAAGTTACATTCTCCGATGGAATATAAACCGGGAATTGTGGTCATTAAGTTGTAGTCTACCCAAAGACCTCCCATCGAGTAGTGGATTGCCGGGTAAATCATCATCGGGTTGTGGTACGGATCTACATCGGTAATTTTTTCGTACATCTGGAATAAGTTCCCATAACGTTTTTCAATGGTTTCACGTCCCAATTGCTCGATTGCATATTTGAAATCGAGGAATACGGCTTTTCCGGTGTTGTTCACTCCGAATCCGGCATCACATCTTTCTTTGGCAGCACGGGAAGCAACGTCACGGGGTACGAGGTTTCCGAATGCCGGGTAACGGCGTTCCAGATAGAAATCACGGTCTTCGTCCGGTATATCGTTCGGATTCAGGGTTCCTGCCTGTAATTTTTTAGCATCTTCCATTTTTTTCGGCACCCACACACGTCCGTCGTTACGCAAAGATTCGGACATCAGGGTCAGCTTACTTTGCTGTTCGCCGTGTACCGGGATACAAGTGGGGTGAATCTGTACGAAACAGGGGTTTCCGAAATATGCACCGCGTTTGTAGGCTTGCCAGGCTGCACTTACGTTACATCCCATCGCATTTGTCGAGAGGAAGAATACATTTCCGTAGCCTCCGGTAGCCAGCACCACCGCATGTGCTCCGAAACGTTCGATTTCTCCGGTAACCAGGTTACGGGCAATCACTCCGCGTGCTTTTCCTTCTACGATGACAATATCGAGCACTTCATAACGATAGTGCATTTTGATTTTTCCTTTTTCGATCTGGCGGTTCATCGCTGCGTAGCAACCGAGCAATAATTGCTGTCCGGTTTGACCGCGGGCATAGAACGTACGGCTTACCAGAGCCCCGCCGAATGAACGGTTAGCCAGCAGGCCGCCGTAATCACGGGCAAAAGGTACACCCTGTGCCACGCACTGGTCGATGATCGAGTTACTCACTTCTGCCAAACGGTAAACGTTCGCTTCGCGGGCACGATAGTCGCCTCCCTTGATGGTTTCGTAGAACAGGCGGAATACAGAGTCGTTATCGTTCGGGTAGTTCTTTGCAGCGTTGATACCTCCCTGTGCAGCGATAGAGTGCGCACGGCGGGGGGAATCCTGGTAACAGAAAGCTGTTACATTATATCCTAATTCTGCGAGGCTGGCTGCAGCAGAACCTCCTGCCAATCCAGTTCCTACAACGATAACATCCAGTTTCTTTTTGTTGGCCGGGCTTACAACACCGATATGGGCTTTATGGTTAGACCATTTGTCTTTTAAAGGTCCGGCTGGTATTTTAGCATCTAATATTGACATAACTTTAATTTTTAATTTTAATTTTTGAATTTGACTGCCGATCCGATCTTACCGATCTGAAAATCTTAGCATCCCAATCCTGCGATAAAGTACAGAGGAATGATGCTGAATCCCACAGCGAATACTACTGCGAAGAAATAGGCTACATATTCCAGACGTTTTCTCCAGATGTCGTTGCAAAAGCCGATGCTCTGGAATGCCGACCAAAAGCCGTGTGTTACGTGAAGTCCCAGAAGGATTGCTCCTAAAATGTAAATCAGGCAATATATAACGCTCGATTTAAATAACCCGGCCACCAATGAGTAGGTATCTTCCATTTCAACTCCGCCAACCATGATCGCTGACAGCGGTGTTCCCAGCGACGGGAATTTGATATTCCACCAAAAGTTGTAAAGGTGGATTACCAAGAAAACAAGAATCATAGAACCCAGAATAAACATATTGCGGGATGCCCATGTTGCATTGATTCCCTGACTGCTCTTTGCATATCCCACCGGACGTGCTTTCTGGTTTTGTAAGGTCAATACTGTCGCCCAGACGATGTGGATAATGAATCCTAAAGCCAGGATAGGCTCAACGATCTTGATGATCGGGTTCGTAGCCATGAAATGAGCGCCCTGATTGAACAGTTCCCCGCTGTTATCGAAGATCAACAGTAGGTTTAGCGCCAAGTGAACGCAAAGAAACGAGATCAGGAAAAGTCCTGAGAGGCTCATAATGACTTTTTTCCCGATAGACGAAGTCAAAAAATTACTCATAATTAATTCTATTTGTTAATAACTGGTTAAATTCTATGTTTTGCTCGCAAAATTACCTTTTTTCCCTGAATTTTATAGTGATTTATTATTTTAAAATGATTCTAAATTACAGAAAAAATTCTGTAATAAAACGTAGGGATGTCAGGGTTTGCCGTCTCTTGTTTGCGGACGTGTAACCATTTCTGCTTTAATCTTCTACGAAATAAAAGACGGGCAGGTTTACTGTAATACATTATAGATTACTTCCTGTATTTTCGTCCGGATGTTCGCTTCGGATAGTTTCGTATTGAATTCGTCCGGGTAGGTGCGGTTCGATAAAAAGATATATATCAATTGGTTTGCCGGATCACACCAGGTGTAAATGCCCGTGAAACCCGTATGTCCGTAGCTACATGCAGGAGCCAACCGGCAGGTCGGGCCTAATTTTGTGGTGTCGGTTTCGGGTTTGTCGAAGCCTAAGGCCCGGCGATTATTCGAATAGGTGTCGTTTTTCCGGGTGAAAACATCTACGGTTTCCGGTGAAAAATAAGTTTCCCCGCCATAGGTGCCCTTGTTCAGATACATTTCCGATATTTTAGCGAGGTCGTCGGCGGTTGAGAAAAGCCCGGCATGCCCTGCAACGCCTCCCAGCAGAGCTGCGGCAGGATCGTGTACACAACCTTTGATTTCTGTTTTACGGTATAATTTATCGATATTGGAGGGGATGATGTATTTGGCATTTAGGCGTTCTGCTCCCAGGAAATCGGTGTTGTTCATCCCTAATTTTTTGTAGAACGTTTCTTTGCAATATTCATCCAATTGCTTTTGGGTGATTTCTTCTACCGCAAATTTTAAAAGAATGAATCCCAGGTCGCTGTATGCGTAGTTTTTTGTGGGTAGCAGTTCCGAGTTCAGGATGGTGTTCAGAATGGTGTCCTGAAAGGCCGGGAACATATAAAGTCCCGGTTCCATATATTGGTAGCCGTTTTTGGGCGTATTCGATATGGTGCTGTCCCTGAACTGGTAATTGAGATTTACATATAACCTGTCTTTCAGCTTGACCGGATTGCGGGGGCTTTTTACTGTGGAGAAAAGCGATCCGGGCAATGATTTTTTATCGACGGCATCCACAAAGAAAGGAATGAAAGTTTTTAGCCCTGCATTATGGCAAAGCACTTCTCTGACGGTCAGGTCTTTCTTGTTGGTGTTTTTAAGTGCAGTGTAATAATCGGACAACGGTGAGCTAAGGTCGATTTTCTGTTCGTCATACAGTTTCATGACTGCCGGGAGGGTTGCAGTGATCTTTGTGACAGAGGCCAGGTCATAGATGTTTGAGGTGTGATTGGGTGTTTCCTTTTCGTAGGTGTTATATCCAAAGGCCTTGTTATAGAAGATATACCCGTCTTTTGCCACTAAAACCTGGCAACCGGGAGTGGCTTTTATGCGGATAGCCATTTCGCAAAGCGAGTCGATTGTAGCGAGTTGCACGGATGGAATACCGCACATTTCCGGGCTTTGGTAGCCTAAGCGGTTTTTGAGTGTTTTCAGGCTATAACCAGCCGGATAACGGGAGTTGATGCTTACCGGAAGTTTACCTTGTATGGCAATTCCTCCGAATATGGCTTGTGCAGCGTATTGTTCGGCATATAAGTTTTTTTCGTAATTCAAAAGTATGGCATCCATCGGAATGGGGACATAGTTTTTTAGCCCGTAGGGTGTTCCGGGATGGCAAAGTATGATCCGTTTGTCGGGCATACTGGAAATGAGGCGTGCCAGGTCATCGGAATAACCGAAGTTTTTGGCCGGATTGTTTGTCGCCTGATCGTTATAGAGGATGATGCAGTTGAATTTGCTTAATTTGTTTTTCCATTGGTTGATGTCGTCGTTGGTTAAATTCGACGGGCAAATGAAATGGTTTACTGTTGTATACCGGGATAACTGGGTTTGAAAATTGTTGATCGCCTTTCCACCGAAGTTAAGACTGGCGATCCGGAGTGTATCCAGGCGTTTCAGGGGTAACAGGGAGTCGTCGTTTTTAATCAGGGTGATCGCTTCTTTGTAAAGTTCCTGCTTTACGGCGAAATCTTCCGGGTCGTTCAGGCGCGACCACAGTCCTGCGGTGGATAGCGGTTGTATGTTGGGAAGGACATATTTTTGTTTTGCTGTCAGAATCTTTCGGCATTTTTCTTCAATCAGGCTTTCCGGCAGCAGGCTGTCGCGTATCGCTTCCCGGATGGCTGTGATGGCCTTTTCGAGGTTTTCCGGGAACAATAAAATGTCGTTTCCTGCTAACAGGGCTTGCACTTCTGCTTCTCCCGGCTTTAGGTTCCCGGTTGCCCCTTTCATATTCATGGCGTCCGTGAAGCAAAGTCCGTTGAAATGGAGTTTCTCTTTTAAAAATCCATTTACAATACGCGGGGATAAAGAAGCGGGGATTCCGGTGGAATCCAAAGCCGGAACGTTCAGGTGGGCTACCATAATCGCCGGAAGCTGTGCTTCTATCATTTGCTTGTAGGGATACAGTTCGATGGAGTCCAGGCGGAACAAGGAATGGGCTATGGCCGGAAGTGCCTTGTGCGAATCTACATCCGTGTCGCCGTGTCCCGGAAAATGTTTTGCCACCGGAAGCACTCCGCAGGAAAGTGTCCCGTTCATGTATTGGATGGCTTTCCGGGTGACTTCTTCCCGCTTTTCTCCGAACGATCTCATACCGATGATCGGGTTTTGGGGGTTACTGTTGATGTCTACTACCGGAGCAAAATTGACATGCACTCCTAACTCCCGGCATTGACGGGCAATCGATGCGCCCAGACGGTAGATGAGGCTATCGTTGTCGATAGCTCCGTCAATCAGCATTCTGGGAAATTCCATCCCTGTTTTTAATCGCCAGCCGATGCCGTGTTCTGCATCCATGCCGATCATGAGAGGGTATTTGCTTGCTTTCTGATAACGGTTTGTAAGATTTACCTGACGGACAGGTTCTCCCTGAAAGAAGATCAATCCTCCGATCTGGTATTTACGGATCAGGGCTTCGATGTTGTTTTCATACACATCGTTCCGGTTGCTATAAGCGGCGATCATGAAGAGTTGTCCTATCTTTTCTTCCAATGTCATGGAATTTAAAGTAGAATCCACCCAATGGGCGGCAGTTTCCGGTTGCTTTGCAGCCTGAGAATTACCGATCCATACACTCCATAAGAATAGCGTAGCAAGCCAAAATTTTAGTGCCATGTGTTTTAATAGATTTCAACGTCAAACCGATACAAAAATAATAAAAAGAAAGGGGTAACGATAATACGTTACCCCCGGGTTTTATTAATCATTGTTAAATGTATCGGCTTATTGTAATAATACCGCTATTTTTTCTTCCAGTTCTTTTCCCCTCAGGTTTTTGGCGATGATAACGTTGTTTTCATCCAAAATGACGGTGTGGGGAATTGCACTGACACCATATAAGTGTGCCACTTCGCTTTGCCAGCCTTTCAGATCGGACATTTGTTTCCAGGCCAGTTTATCGTCTTTTATGGCTTGCTGCCACTGGTCTTTATTTTCATCCAGAGACACTCCGATGATTTCCAGTCCTTTGGGATGGAATTTCTTGTATAATTCCACCACGTTCGGATTTTCAGCCCGGCAAGGACCACACCACGATGCCCAGAAATCGAGGACTTTGATTTTGCCTTTCACAGAATGCATGGATAGCGGTGTGCCGTCAGGAGTTTCGAGAGTGAAATCGGGAGCGATTTTTCCGACAGCCGTTGTGGCCAGACGGGAGAGGTAAGCACCCACTTCTTTACCCGGTTTGCTGGCTTTTATTTCAGGGCTTAACAGGTCGTAGAGCGGATTTAATTGCTCGTACTCCATTTGTCCCATTTTAGTCAGTAAAAGGAAAGCTGTTGCATAAGTGTCGGGATTTTCTTTTAGCAGGTCTTCTTCTTTGGCTTCCGTGCTTTCGATCAGTTCTTCCATTTTGCTTTCCAGGGCAGTCATTTTTTCGGTGTCTTTAGCCTGGTTGGCTGCCATATATTCCTGCTGGATTTCCACTCTTCCTTTTTGCAGTTCTTTATTCAGGGCAATGAAGCTATTGATGACAGCTTGATTTTTTGTTCCTTCCACTTTGTTATCCATCGGATTGGCAATGTCGATCGATGCGGTGTAATCGGCATTTTCCAAAAATACCGGGACATAATATCTGCTTCCTTCAATGGAGGCATAGGCTATGGTGAGGCTGTCTACGTGTCCGGTCAGTTTGAATTTTCCGTTTTTGATAGCGGCTTTCCCAAGAGTGTCGAGCTGGTTCCCGTTTTCACTTACTAACAGGATGTTTCCTGTTTGGTCACCTTGTATTGTTCCGTTGATGGTGTACTTCGGGGTGTTGTCACAAGCTGACAGTACCAATGAGAAGGCAGCAAGCGATAGTAAAAGTTTCTTCATATATTTATTTTTATGGTAAAGATTAATAAGGCAAAGGTATGGATAATTAACAACAAAACGACGCATATTGCGTCGTTTTGTTGTTAATCTTTATTTAATCTTACGTTTCATAAACCAGCCTTCTTTGAAAGCGATGTTGATTCTGACCTTTCCGAATTTTTCCTGAATCAGTCCTTGCACTTCTGTTCCCCTGATGCCGAAGTCAAGGGCTATCCCCAGCAATAGTTCACTGTTCCGGCTGAATACCGGCATCTGTGTTCCCAGAGTGATCGCATAGGTGTTGATGTTTTTATCTTTCAGATTGACGCTTGAACGTACGAAATAAGTTCCAAACATATATTTATTTCTTTGCCACCAGAACCGTCCCATTTTTTCCGGCTGCCAGGACACTCCTAAAGCTGCATGGTGGAAGTCTTTCAGACTTTGGTTTTTTCCAAATTCCTTGAAGTCGGACATCTTTTGAAAGGTATAGTCTCCCGCGAGATTCCAGCGTTCTTTGTAAGAGTAATTGAATCCGCTTAAAATTCTGAACGGGTAACTGATGTCTCCTTTCCTAAGCTTTTCGTTGTTGTCGAGAATAACAGAGGAGTTTGTTGCATTATTTACCTTATAAGATATAAATTCTTCTCTGGCATTTAAGCCTGTACCAAAATTGAATGAAGTTCCTAAAGTCAGTTTCGATTTTTTGGAAAGATTGAACAGATACTGGATACCTCCGGTGAATAGCCCGTCGGATACCCGGATATTTTGACTTGTCCTGATGTAATAGCTGTTGTTGATTTGGGCCTGTAAGGTTTGTTGTTTTTCTATTTTTCCAAATATTAAGGCAGAGTTCAAACCGATCGATAGGTTTTTATAGCGCCAGGCTAAGCCTAAATAAGCTTCGTTCAAACCTCCTTCTCCCTGTATGTGTTGGTTGAAGTACAGGTTATCGCTACCCGGAATGATATTCGAATACAACAAATCGTAGCCGATGTCGGATTTTTCGTTGAAACCAAAGGACGCGTATAAATTTTTATAAATACGGAATGCCATATTTATAGAGGCATTTTGCGCTACTTTGTAGTTTGAACTTTCTTTGTGGGTGGAAATGTGGGTGTATTCCCCGGCGATTCCAAATTGAAAATAAAACCGGTTACTATCCAGAGAGGTATATGATGCCGGGTTCAGATAGTTGATGTTGTTGTCATCTCTCATGGCTGCTGCCACTCCTCCCATTGCAGTATAAGGCCCCGTATTTTCAGGCATAAGACCTAATCCGTAGTAAGAGTAAGGAGTTCCCGTATTGTCTTGTCCATAGCTAACCGTTACTAAAAAGCAGAAGGTTGCGATGCAAAGGAAAATTTTATTCATCATGGATATATAGCGGTTCTCAAATATGGTTATTTATTATAGTAGGCGTAATATACTCTCAATTTCGGTATTTCTGTGATAACCGCCCGGTTAAACGAGGTGGTCCAGTCCGGAATACGCAACAATATCTGGCGGTCGTTCAGATTGTCCTGGCTGCTGGATAAGAGCCGTTGGTAATAGTCTGTGAGATCGAAAATATATTTACTTTTAGAACTACTTGTCTCATCATGCACTAATGATCCTACTACCCTTGTCTGGGAAGAGGCGTTGTTATAGAGTATAGACAATACTTCGTTTTTGTCATTGGAGGAAAATGTGTAGATTGTCGGCGGCATGGCAATATTCGGGTTTAGGAATATTTCCGGCGTAAGTTCCAGTTCCGCACGGATGATCGTGGAGTATTGCTCCGGGATCGAAAGGCGCGGCAAAGTTATTTTTGTCATATAGCCTGCTAAACCCTGAACCAGGGAAATCCCTGCTTCCTGGAAGGTAACACTTTCTTTTTGTGAAGTTAAGCCCTGGAATAAGGGAGCATTTTGTGTTTCCACAGAGTTGTACATAAATTCCCTTTGTCCAAAAGGAATATCGAATGTTGCTTCTTCTGTCGATTTATGATAGTGGAAACGGAGGTATAGACTGTCCGCTGCTGCCCGGATATTTAGCAGACAATCGTTATTGTCGTCCGGGATAATCGCCAGTCCCTTGAATTCATTCAGAAACGACCAGGGCAGGTCGTTGAATATTTTTCCATTATACATCATGGCTTCGAAAAGCATATCTCCCCATTCCAGCCCTTTTTCAGTGTTGAGTTTGAAGTAACTTTTCCGGATATTATCTTTCAACGGATAGAATTGCAGTTCCGATAAAATTTCGGTATGGGGAGGTAACGGATAAGTATTAAACAATAGAAATTCATCGTTTTTGTTTAAGTCCGGGAGTTTATCCAACCGGTACAGATAGTATTTCTGAAGTTTGGGATGGATGGTGTCGCCCCAGATGTTTCCTCCGAAAGTGAAATTCAGGGTGACGGAATCTAAGGTCAGGTTTTCCCCGAGGGAGGGCTGATAACTGGGAACAATCTGGAAACAGGGAATGGCCTGCGTCGTTCCGCTGAAATCGTCGTAATATTTACCCATGACCAACTCTTTCAATGCTATGGACTCATCGGAATAGCCTGAGGATGTGACAAAGGAGTCCAGTTTTACCGTCGCAATATCATTGATATAAAATTCTTTCAGGTCGACATAGTTGTCGTTTCCTATCAAGTCCTGCCCAACGGAATCCAAATTATTGTTGCACGAAAAGAAAAGTGCTGTTATAGCTAAAAAAAACAGTATCCGCATTTTATCTGCAATTTGATTTTATAGGTTGCGAAGGTAAAACTATTTTTCAGAAAATCTATGTTTGGTGTAGCATTTATTCTATTCGCGTGGCCTGCTTAACGATTTACAGCTTTTTTTTGAGGAATTTACGGCTTCGGGGGAAATGTGTTAAATGTTCTATATTTATTCCTGTATGAACGATTTTATTCATTGGTTTTATTGGATTTATATATAAAATGTGTAGTTTTGCCTTACTTTTGAAAAAACGACAACCGTAATCTGAAGTAAAATTAAATAGAAAATAAGAATAGATAATTAGTATTATGAAAAAAGGATTTCTTTTGTGCATCGCAGTTTTCGGATTATTGTTCGCAGGCTGTCATTCGAGTGACGACACTAACGGAGACTGGCAGAAAGTTGCCCAGATTAAGGGTGTTGCTGCTGCAGGTGCTGTAACTTTTAAAATTGGCGATGAAGTTTATGTGGGACTTGGCTACGATAAGGATGTTGAACCGGTTTATGCTTTTGTAAAATCCAGTGATGGGGTTTCATGGCAGGATGTCGCTCCTTTCCCCGAAGAATACGGCGGGCGTATCGGGGCGGTTGCTTTTACGATCGGAACAAAGGCATACGTGGGTACAGGTTATAAACCGGCGGTTGCTGGCTCTACCATTAAAGAATTCTATAAAGACTTTTATTGTTACGACTCTCAAACGAATTCATGGTCGAAAGTGACCGATGATTTCGGAGGGGAAGCAAGACGTAATGGGATTGCGTTCACATTGACTGTTAACGGTCAGGAGATCGGATTTTTCGGATGCGGATCGACTAATAACGATAAAGTATACCTGAATGATTTTTGGTCGTATGATGGAACTACTTTCAAATCACAAGACTCACACGGAAGAAAACGGAACGGTGGAACTGCTTTCGTGATTGAAAATACCGCTTATATTTGTTTGGGTTACGAATCGGGAACGTCAATGGCTACCGATATGTTGAAATTCGACGGTACCACCTGGACTGAGTTGAACAAAATTATGGATGTTACCGACGAGGATTTTGATGATGATTATACATCGATCCGCCGTGCCCATGCTGTTTCTTTTGTTGCTAAGGTAAACGGTGAAACTCGTGGTTATGTCGCTACCGGAGTTGTTACCGGCGGAACTTTGACAAGATATGCCTGGGAATATGACCCGAAAATAGACCGTTGGGACGAAGTGAACCAATTGCCGACTGAAATGTCTGCCCGTGTAGCTGCTGTGGCATTCTCCATCGGTGATTATGGTTATGTGACTTTAGGGGGTACCACTACGGATTATGGCCAATTCGACGACACCTGGAGATTCGTTCCGGGTATAGAAGCGGATGATAAAACCAATTATTAATTATTTTCAATATTATCTGACAAATGGGATGCTTCGGCATCCCATTTTTTTATATATCTTTATGCCAGTAATCTAATTGAGGAATTACCGATGAAACCTATAATTATACTCTTTTTCCTGCTGATGAGTTCGTGGTGCGGTTATGCACAATGGAACACCAATAACATGCTGAGAGTAGGTAAAAATGCAATATATTTCGACGATTACGTAAGTGCAATAGATAATTTCAATAATATTATCCGGGTAAAGCCTTATTTATCGGAGCCTTATTTTTTCAGGGGATTGGCCAAACTGAATCTGGATGATTATGAAGGTTCTATCCAGGATTTTTCGCAGGCTATCGAATTGAATCCTAACTATTTTCATGCTTATGTGTATCGGGGAATCGCCTATCAGAACCTGAAAAAGTTCGAGGAGGCGCTGAAGGATTTCGAGGAAGCTGTTGCAATAGATCCGGGCAATGCTTATGTGTATGCGAACCGGGGAATTACCAAAGCCGAGATGGGCGATTTGCAGTCTGCCGAAAAAGATTACTCAAAGGCATTGCTGATCGACGATAAGTTGTTGCCCGCCTATTTGAATCGGGCTGTAATCCGGGAAAAACTGGATAATTCAGAAGGGGCGATGGCCGATTGTAATGCGGCGATTAAACTGAATATGTTTTCGGATGCTGCTTATGGATTGAGAGGATATTTATGGTATAAGCAAAAGAATTATCACTATGCGATCGAGGATTTTAACCGGGCTTTAAAAGTGAATCCCGATAATAAGCGTATATTGATGAACCGGGCGATGGTGTGGTATGATATGAAGAAATTCCCGGAAACAATGGCCGACTATTCTAAGATTATCGAGCTGGACAGTAACTATATTTATGCCTATTATAACCGGGCCATGCTTAGGGCTGAGGTGGGGGAAACCAATGCTGCTATTGCCGACCTGGACCGGGTGGTGGATATGAATCCCGATAATATCCTGATTTATTTTAACCGGGGATTGCTAAAGATGCAGATCAACGACCTGTATGGGGCTTATGATGATTTCAGCGAGAGCCTGCGCCTGTATCCCGATTTTGTGAAGGCTTATCTGGCGCGTGCAGCGGTAAGTGCCGAACTGAAAGATTATGATGCTGCGGATAAAGACCGTTATCATGCTTCCGAAGTGATGGACCGTTACCGGAAAATGAAAGCGGGTGACCGTAACGCTTTGGTGGATACGACTGCCAACTTCCAGAAGTTGATCGATATTAACGCGAAAAACGACGAAGTGCGTGATGTGATTAACGGGCGTGTACAGGATAAGAATGTGATTGTTGAATTACAGGATGTGTTTTGGGTGCAATATTTGAGTCTGGACTCTCTGCGTAGCGGAAAAGTTCAGTATTATAATAAACATATCATGAGTTATAATCAGGCGCATAATTACGATCCTGCCATTACGCTGGCCAATAAAGAGGTGTTGTATCCGGCTGATTTTGTTGCGCCTTATATGGAAAAATTGTCTCAGCAGATTGCCGAAACGGGGGATTTGGATAGTTATTTATTGCGGGGATCATTCTATTTACAACAAGGAGAGTTCCCGAAGGCTATTGCAGATTTCTCGGCTATTCTTGAAAAAGACCCGCGTCATTTGCTGGCTTTGTTTAACCGGGCTGCGGCGCAAATGCATATGTACGATTATATCGAGTCGATCGATGATAAAACGCCGAAAGTTGTGGGTGAAGTAAAGCGGGAAAGCCGGAAAATCGACTATTCGCAGGTGTTGCAGGATTACCAAAAGTGCCTTGAAATAGATCCCGATTTTGTCTTTGCCCGCTATAATATGGCTAATGTTTTCGCTAAAAGTGAGGAAATCGATAAGGCTATTGCCACTTATACGGAGGTAATCCGGCAGGATAAAGATATTGCGGAAGCTTATTATAACCGGGGTATATTATATATATATGTCGGTAAGAAAGCTCTTGCCAACGCCGATCTGAGCAAGGCCGGAGAATTGGGAATTGCCGATGCCTATAATATTATCAAAAGGTATTGTAGCCAGGAAGAGGAGTAAGTGTGGGGTTTTGCCCTTGTTGGCGTGAGGGGGGGATGGTATCGCCGATAGATATTACTAAGGAATGTTTTCCATTTTAGGTGAACGGAGGGAATGAAATATAAGATTTAATAAAAAAGAACCCGGCATTGATTACCCCCAAAAGTTAGACACAAAACTTTTGGGGGTATTTTATGTCTGGCTGTTACCTTGTAGTTGTCCGAAACACTTCTGTCTTCTTTTTTATGGGTGTTTCTGAAACGGGTGATGAAAAAATTGTTATAAATTTTGGAAATAATCTGTTCATGTAAGTTTTTCTATTCCCGTTGCAATGGATGAAAAGGAAATATGGGACGTTGTGTTTTGTGTATAAACTAACACCTAAGCCAATGGCTTAGGTGTTAGTTAGGTTATTTAAGAAAGGCGGAAATCAGATGATCTTTTCCAGTTCGCTTAAAGAGCGATTGATTTCATCGTCCGGGAGCGAATAGTTTTGGAGCTTACCTGCAAAATATTGCTCATAGGCATAAAGATCGATCATGCCGTGTCCTGAAAGATTGAAGAGAATGGTTTTTGCTTTTCCTTCTTCTTTTGCCTTTTGGGCTTCGTGTATTGCCTGGGCGATGGCATGGGTGGATTCGGGAGCAGGGATGATTCCTTCCGTACGGGCGAATAAGATTCCGGCTTCAAAAGTTTCCAATTGAGGCATATCTACCGCTTCGATCAGTCCGTCTTTTAAAAGCTGGCTGACAATGGCTCCGGCTCCGTGGTAACGTAAGCCGCCTGCGTGGATGTTTGCCGGTTCGAAGTTATGACCTAATGTGTACATGGGAATCAGGGGAGTAAGCCCGACAGTGTCGCCGAAATCATACTGGAATTGTCCCCGGGTTAGTTTGGGGCAGGATTGGGGTTCTACTGCAACGACCCGGATGTTTTTGCCTCCGGTGAGGTTTTGACGCAGGAACGGGAAACCGATTCCGGCAAAATTGGAGCCGCCACCGAAACATCCGATTACGACATCGGCTTCTTCGCCCGCTTTTTCCAACTGGCGGATTGCTTCTTCGCCGATGATGGTTTGATGCAGCAGTACGTGGTTTAGAACACTGCCGATGGTGTAGTTGGTTTTCGGATCCTGGGCTGCCATTTCTACGGCTTCCGATACGGCCATACCCAAACTACCCGATGAATTCGGATGTTCTTTCAATATTTTCCGTCCGGCTTCGGTGAGAGGACTGGGCGAAGGGATGACATCGGCACCCCAGGTGTTCATCATCAGTTTCCGGTAAGGTTTTTGTTCGTAGCTTACTTTCACCATAAACACTTTTAAGTCGATCCCGAAATAACGGGCAGCAAAGCTGAGGGCAGATCCCCATTGGCCGCCTCCGGTCTCTGTGGTTAGTCGTTTGATTCCCTGTTTGTAATTGTAATAAGCCTGTGGAATGGCCGTGTTGGGTTTGTGTGAGCCTGCCATGCTGGTGCTTTCATTCTTGAAATAAATTTTGGCAGGGGTGTCCAGGGCTTTTTCAAGTCCGTAGGCACGCACCAGCGGAGTCGGTCTCCAAATCTTATATAAATCCTGAACTTCTTCGGGGATTTCAATATAGCGTTCCTGAGAAAATTCCTGCTTCACCAGTTCTTCTGCGAAAATACCCATCAGGTCTTCGGGTTTAGCCGGTTGTTTCGTTGCCGGATTCAGGGGTGCCAGCGGTTTGTTTTTCATATCGGCAACAATGTTGTACCATTGAGTGGGCATTTCCTGTTCCGTCAGTGTGATTTTTTTAAATTTTTCCATAAGTGGTATATTTATAGTGTTTTGATTTCTGCATAAAAAAACGCCTGATATTCGTAATAAACATCAGGCGTTTCAAATAGGAGTAACATAGACTCACCGAACCTCATTGTTTATTACGAAGTTTGATCGGTGCCAACGCCAATATTGGGCTATGTTGTTATTTTTTGTCATTTTCTTTCTTAAAATGGTGCAACAAATATAAAAAGTAATTTTAAAAAATCCAGTCCTTTCTCTTGTATTTTTCTGATTTTGTGACGGGAAGAAATTCCTTTTTCGGTGAATCGTTTTATTTCCTTTTTTGCGGTTTGGATGGCTCTGAATTGTGAGTCAGGTTGTTAAGTCTTTCTTCCAGCCGCCCGATTTCTTTACAAGCTGTGCTGATTTTTTCATCTTTTTCTTTTAGCATAGCCTTTAGAACTTCGATCTCTTTTTTCTTTTCCAGACATTCATCACAAAAGCCGTATTCGTTACGGTTTATCTGGCGGAGCTGCTGTCCGTCGATTGTGGGAATGCCTATATTCCGGAGTAGCCAGTTCGCATTAAGTTCGGGAAATAATAAGAGTATCCCGATTAGATGTTTTTCAGGGATATGGTCGTGACAATTAAGCCAATTGCTTACTTGTTGCCTTGTTTTCAGCCCCAGTTTTATCCTTAATTCCTCCTGAGAAATTTTTTTCTCAAACAAGTAATTTCTAAGCCTTTGATTAATTGACATATCATCCATAAGGGTACATCTTGTATATTTTTATTTACATGTAAATGTTTTTACGTTGAATTATTGAAAAATTCATTTACATTTGTCTTAATCTTCGTTTATAAGGTATAATAAAACCAGAAAAATTTCTACTTTTTGCCTTAAAAAGTAAAGAGAGGGGTGTGCTTTTGCTTTACCCGGGTAAAGGCACGATTGATTGGGCGGGTAGATTGGGTGTAAAAGATTTGTGGCAGGTTTGGAGATAGAATTGTTTTTTGCTCTTTGGTGGGAAAAGGGGGGGTAAGGAATAAAAAGAATGTGTGTCGAGCCTTTCCTGGAATGCCTTAAAATGCTTGCCTTGTGAGTCTTATTTTATACAAAAATCCAATTTTCATAAACTTTTATAATAGGGAAGCCGTAAAACCCTCATGAATATATAAAACTAAAACAGAGGAAAATGAGAACGAAAGGTTGTTTTAATTGGACTTATATTGCCATTGCAGCGATTGTACTTTCTGTAGCTGCCTGTGGGAATTCGCAGAAGAAAAAAGAGAAAGAGAGAGAGCAGGCTAAGCAGACTGCAACACAGCCTCAGGATTCTGTGACGATTATCGAGTCGGAAACTGTGATTGTGGCTGTCGATAGTATTGCCCCCGATTCTGTTGCCGCAAAGAAAGCAGCGGTGAATACTCCTAAAAAAACTAAGTGATCTTCTGTAAAAAACGGGAAAATGAAAAAGCTAAAGGCTAAAAATAGGATTTCCTATCCGGCCTTTAGCTTTTTTTATGGTTTATAAGATCATCTGAGGCATGAACTCAAAACTGTTATATTGTGGCCTTAAGCGGTCGGTGTTATAGAATTTGCCAACATCCACTAACTTTTTGGTACTGGTGATGATGTCGATCGGCGCGTTGTCATACCGCCCGTTGCGCAGGATAACCAATCGTCCGTGCATTCCTTTCAGGATCAGGTCTAAGGCCAGATTTCCGTAGGCCATCGGCACAATCGAATCCATAGCGTCCGGATCACCGCATCTTACCATATATCCTAATTTTTGGTTGATGATGTTTACGGTTTCGCCTTTGTTGAATTGGGGGGATAGATTTTTCAGTTCATTGGAAACGAAGTCTCCGATACCGCCTAATTTTTTATGTCCGAACATATCGGTTTCGTGACTTTGGAACATCATGTCCCCGCCCCGGTACTGGGCTCCTTCAGACACCAGGACAACGGAATATTTACTCGGATTTGACCTCCTGTCCTGGAACATGAGTTCTGCCAGCCGTTCGATGTCGAACTGGTATTCCGGAATCACGCAGCGGTTAGCTGCTCCGGCAAGAGTGGGAAGCATGGCGGAAAATCCGGCATATCGCCCGAAGACTTCGAGCACTAAAAGCCGTTCGTGTGACCCGGCGCAGGTACGTAATTCGTGGGTGAGTTCTATCGTGCGGGTGATGCAGGTGCTGAACCCGATGCAATAATCTGTTCCGGGCACGTCGTTGTCCATCGTTTTGGGAATTGCCACGACCTTCACTCCTTCCTGACTCAGGCGTACACCGTAACTCAGGGTGTCGTCGCCACCGATCGGAATTAAATAATCGATACCGATAAAATCCAGATTTTGTAAAACTTCCGGTGTGAGATCGTTTATTTCTTCCGAATATTTATCTTTTAAATGTTCGGGAACGGCGGCCTTAGGCACGTGAGAAGCTCTGGTTCGGGAGGTATGCAGGAAAGTCCCGCCCGTCCGCCCGGCCTTGTTCACGATTTCTTCGGTCAGTTCAAAGAAGTTGCCGGAATTATCGGCTTTTTTATCACGGACGGTATCGACCAGCCCCCGCCATCCCCGGCGTATTCCGATCACTTTGTAACCTTCTCTTAATGCACGGATTGTGACAGCTCTAATGGCGGGATTCAGGCCGGGGACGTCGCCTCCGCCCGTTAAAATCCCTATAACTCCTTTAGGTTTTTGACTCATGGCTTTTAGTGTTTATGTTAGTAAAATCCACACTAAAATTGAGAAAATATATTCTTAAATGCAAAAAAAATCATCTATAAGTGACTATATTTGTCAGAATTTTTCTCGGGCAGTTGAAATGTTGTGAAATTGAATAGGTTAAGATTCGTACAATAAATTTTAATATACATGATGAGTTTTGGAGAATTTTGGGCTGGATTAGGGTATAATCGTTATTTTCTGATAGGTGTTGCTGTTCTTTTTGCTTGCCATCTGATCTATGTGATCTATCGTAGTGTCGTGGTGCTGTCGAAAAGAAATGCGCCTTCCTCTTCCCGGGAACAAGGGGTTTCGGTTATTATCACTTCCAACAATAAGGCTCAATTCTTAAAGAAGAATCTGGAAGCTTTTTTGACACAGGATTATAATAACTATGAAGTAATCGTGGTGGACGAATGTTCTGAGGATGAAACTCAGGATTTTTTGGCGGATATGCAACAAAAATATCCGCATTTACGTACAACACGTATTTTCCCGGACACAAAGTTCAGGAACACAAAAAAGATTGCCATTAATATTGGAATATTGGCTGCCAGGTATGATGTATTGTTATTTTCAGAAATTGCCTGTGTCCCGGCAACTAAAAACTGGGTGAAAACCATGCAGTCATATTTCGACCAGAATACGGCGGTTGTCCTGGGTTTTGCCAATTATAAAGCCGGGAAAGAATGTAGCAGAATATACCGTTATTTCCGTTTCTTACGTTTTTTGCGTACGATGTTGCTGATAAAAGGAGGGATGTATGTTATCGGCGACGGATATAACATGGCATATCGCAAGAGCTATTATATGGAGAAACGGGGTTTCTCGAAAAACTCCCAGATTTATCTGGGGTATGATAGCGAAATGGTAAAAGAACTTTCAAAGAAAGGAGAAGTGAAAGTTGTTAAGGATGTTGAGGCGCGGGTTGTGATAGAAGATTGCCGGAAAAAATTTTGTCAGGAAGACTGTATGTATTATTATGCAGTGAAGAGAACATGGCCATTGGGGGTACAGTTGAGGGTGAGTGTCGATTTTATCGTGCTTTTTTTACTGTATGCTATTTCCGGTTATCTGTTATTGACAGGTGTTTTACATAAGTACATTGCGATGTTGATATTATTAACATTTTTAATGGATTTTATAGTAATAAATGTATATCTAAAACATCTGACTCAAAAGAAATTATTCTTAACTTCGTTCATTGTAAGTATCTTTGGTTTATTTTACAAGTGGTACTTTAATTTGTATTCTATATTTACAAGTAAGAAATGGAGATAGCCAATAATTTATCAGAAAAAGCCTTACATGACTATAAGATAGTCAAGAATGCAATTGCCGGGGACGAAAAGGCTTACGGTGAACTTTTCAAGAGATACAAGGATTCCGTGTATTTCATGATACTGAAAATGGTAAATAACAGGACAGATGCCGAAGACCTGATGTTCGAGGCATTTGAGAAGGCTTTCACCAGTCTGAATTATTATTCTCCCCAGTTTGCTTTCAGTACGTGGCTATTTAAGATCGCTTCCAATAATACGATCGACTTTATACGTAAACGCAGGGCACAAACCGTGTCGCTGGATGTGGACGATATTAATCCGGAAGACCGGGGATATATTAACAGCATCCCTGCGGATGTCCGTACTCCTGACGAAGAAACCATCCGTTTGCAACGTGCCGATTTTATGCGTGAGAAGGTGGCGATGCTTAAAGGACGTTACAGGCGTTTGATCGAGTTGCGCTATTTCGATGAATTTTCTTATGAAGAAATTGCGGACACTCTTGCTATTCCCTTAGGCACGGTGAAAGCCCAGTTGTTTCGTGCCCGTGAATTACTCTTGAATATATTGCAGCATACGGAAATTGCAAAAGAGAATGGTAAAAATTAAATTTATCATTTTATGGATATGCCTTTGGGCGGGCGGTGTGAGTGCCCAGAGGGTGTTTGTTGCCGACACGATTACTTTTTCCGGTATTATTATCAATGCGGAAACAGATCGGCCGATGTCCGATGTTACCTGTCATCACGGTAACCGCGGAACGCTTTCCAATAGCGACGGGTTGTTTACGATCCGGGTGAGACGGCAGGATACCGTGAGCTTTACTTACGTCGGTTTTAAACCTTATGTCGTTGTTGTGCCCGATTCCCTGACCGATAAAGAGTATATGCTGGGTATTTTTATGACGCCCGACACCCTGATGTTGTCTGAAGCCATTATCGTCCGCCGCTTCGGGGAAGAGCGCAGACAAAAACTGATGTATGCCCGGAATAATATGGCGGGAGTGATGAAGCAGGCTTACGCTCCTGTGAAAGAAATGGATGCCGATATGAACCAGCGGATGATGGTGAACCAGTATGCCCGGAGCGTGGAGATGCGCGGGCATGTGGATGTGGGGCTGGCTGTCGGTACGCAAAGTATTTCGGCATATAAACAATTACGTTTTCAAAAGAAGATAAAAGACCAGGAAATTTGGCTGGATCCGGGGGAAGTGGACTTGTTAAAAAAGATTTATTATATAGAAAAAAGGAAAAACGAAAACAAATAAGGGAAGATAAGTATATCTTTGTACAGCAATTTAGGTGTATTGCAGATTCAATTAGTATTAACAAAGTTATTATTCTTATGAAGAATCTTTCTATTGTGTTGAACGGCGTATTATTGATCGCTGTCATTGTTTTATTTGTATTGCATTTTTCCGGTCGTAAGGGTTGCGAACAAGGAGAGGTTGCTCCGGTTGTTGCAGAAAACGGTGGCGCAACAAAAATTGTCTATATAAATACCGATTCTTTGATGAGCAGCTATAAGTTGGCTTTAGAATTGAATGAAGTTTTTTTGAAGAAGCAGGAAGATAGAAGAACAGAGTTGAATGTGAAAGCTAAATCCTTAGATCAGGAAGCGAATGAATTTCAGCGTAAGTTACAGAATAACGGTTTCCTTTCCGAAGCCAGGGCTATTGAAGCCAGAGACCAGCTGTTGATCAAGCAGCAGAATTTTCAACGCCTGCAACAGGAGATGTCCGATAAGATGATGCGGGAACAAAATGATCTGTATAAAAAATTATTCGATAAGATCACTTCTTTCCTGGCAACCTATAATCAGGAAAAAGGTTTTAATATCGTGTTAAGCACCACTTACGGCGGGAATGTTTTTTATGCGCAGGACGGTTTCGACATTACCAAAGACGTGGTGTCGCGTTTGAATGCTGAATATGATAAAGAACATCAGAAATAATAGTTTGAGATATATAACGAATGAAAAAGGCTGAGTAATCAGCCTTTTTTCTTGTCTTCTTTTTTATAAAACCTCTGGATGGAGCATTGGGAAAAATATTTTCAACGGAATAAAACAGGATTGCCGGTTTCTTTCCCGGACGATCTGGATGTGATTGTCATTGTGCCTGTTTTAGACGATTGGGAGATTTTTCGAACATTGGAATCGTTGGGGGGATGCCAGACGGAGTGGGAGAAAGCAGGCGTTTTAGTGGTGGTGAACCATTCGGAAGCGGAGGACGGGGCCTTGAAGGAACGTAACCGGAGATTGGCGGATGAGTTGAAGGGGTGGATAGCCCGGCATCCGATGTCCCGCGTTTGGATGGAGGTGATCGAAGCTTTCGATTTGCCGGCTAAATGGGCGGGAGTGGGGTTAGCCCGTAAGATTGCAATGGATGAGGCTGCTTTTTATTTTTTCCGGCACGGACGGATGGAGTGCCCTATTGCTTCGCTGGATGCGGATACTTTGGTTGCACCCGGATACTTGACAGGAATTATCCGGAAATTTCGGAATAGCCGGGTTGCGGGGATTACTCTGGCTTATGCGCATCGTTATGAAGGGGAAGAGTGTTCCGAAATTTTACGGCAGGCAATTATCCGGTATGAATTGTATTTGCGCTATTATCAGCAAGCCCTGGAATATTGCAGACATCCTTATGCCTATACTTGTATCGGTTCGGCTTTTGCCGTGCGTGCCGCCGATTATGTGTTGCAGGGAGGCATGAATAAACGGCAGGCGGGGGAAGATTTTTATTTCATTCAAAAGCTGATTTCCACCGGGCGGTTTGCCCATTTGCCGGAGGTGTGCGTGTTTCCTTCGTCCCGGTTTTCAGAGCGTACGCCTTTTGGGACAGGACGGGCTGTCCGGGCGATTGCCGATCATAACGGAGAGTACCGGGTTTACCATTTCGAAGCTTTCCGGGTATTAAAATCTTTTTTTGACGGGATAACCTGTTTGTATAAAGGGGATTCCGGGCGGATTCGTGCCTATTTCGGACAGCAGGCCGAAGGCGTTCGTGATTTCCTGATTCATACGGGCATGGAAGAATGTTTGCTTGAAATTAGTGCGAATTGCGCTTCTGAGAGGCAGTTCGTGAAACGTTTCTTCGACCATTTCAATGCGTTCCGGGTATTGAAATACCTGAACTTTGTTCATCCTGTCTATTATCCGGAAATCGAGGTGTTGGAAGCGGTGCAATCCCTTGCTCCGGAAATTGGATTGATTTGTGCCGGGACACCCGCCGGGTATTTGGAAGAGTTGAGAAAGAGGTAAGCGGACCGGATGAGAGGAACATTTTTTGAATGTCGCTTATTTTGAGGGGCTTTAAAGATTTGAAATTCCCCGCCTAAAATGTATCTTTGTCAGAAATCATAATATAAGGTATGGATTTTGAATATAAACTGGTTATTGCGGCCGATCCGGAAGAGGTGTTTGCTGCTTTGACAAATCCTTTTCAGATAGAGATATGGAGCGGGTATCCTGCGGATATGAAAGCGGAGGTCGGCTATGTGTTTTCGTTGTGGGAGGGGGATATTACCGGGGTGAACCTGGAAGTTGTTCCTAACCGCCGTTTGGTGCAGGAGTGGTTTTTCGGAGAGCAGAAGGAGCAATCGCTGGTGGAGATTAAGCTGAAAAAGGAAAACGGAAAAACTTTGCTGGAATTGAGACATGCTCATATCCCTGATGAAGTTTACGATGAAATCACAGAGGGATGGCGTGAATATTATCTGGGGTCGATGAAAGAAATGCTGGAAATTTATTAATCCGGGCAAAGAATATATTTCCATTCAAATAGATAGGAGCAAGCGATATGGAAAAGCGGAAAGTGACAGTGGTGGCTTTGGGTGCAGGCAATCGGATGAATGCGTATGCAGAGTATGCTTTGCTGCATCCTGAAGAAATGAGTATTGTTGCTGTGGTTGAGCCTAACCGGGTGAGAAGAGAACACCTGGCTGAGCGTTGCGGGGTATCGGCTGAACATTGTTATACGGAATGGGAGGAGTTTTTAGGCCGGGAAAAAATGGCGGATGCTATTTTTATCTGTACTCCGGATCACTTGCATTATCAGCCCACGATGTTGGCTTTGGAAAAAGGGTATGACGTTTTACTCGAGAAACCGATTGCCCAGTCTTTCCGGGAATGTGAAGACATTGTGTTGAGCGCGCGGCAAAAGGGAAGAATCGTGGGGGTTTGTCATGTGCTGCGTTATCATCCTTATTTTATGAAACTCAGGGAGATTGTGGCCGGAGGCTCTTTGGGGGAGTTAATCAGTGTGAATCATGTGGAAGCTGTGGGAATAGAGCGGATGACACATGCTTTCGTGAGGGGATTGTGGCGGAAAGAAAGTGAAACTAATCCCATGATTTTGTCGAAGGCTTGTCATGATTTGGATTTATTGGTGTGGCTTACCGGGAAACAATGCCTGGGCGTTAGTTCTTATGGCAGTTTGAAATGGTTTAAGGCAAGCAATGCCCCTGTCGGCAGCACTTTGAGGTGCACGGACGGGTGTGCCGTGGAACGGGATTGTCCTTATTCGGCCATTGATCTTTATTTTCGGCGGAAACGCTGGCTCCGGCATTTCGATATGCCGGAAAATACGGATGCGGACGAGGTGATTATGCATGAATTGCGTACCGGGCCTTATGGGCGCTGTGTATATCATTGCGATAACGATGTGGTCGATCATCAGGTGGTTTCCATGCTTATGGAAGACGAGGTGACGATCAATTTTTCTATGGATGCCTTTACGAAGGAGTCCGCCCGGAAAACCCATTGTATGTTTAGCCGGGGAGAAGTGTTCGGAGATGAACACACGTTAACGGTAAGGCATTTTCAGGCAGACCAGCCGGACGAGGTATTCGATTTTTCGTTTAGTGCCGGAGAATGTAATTTTCACGGAGGAGCCGATTTGAATATTGTGCATGATTTTATTCAGGCAGTCCGTTTGGGAAATGGCCGGGCTTTGCTTACCCATATCGAATCGTCGCTGGAAAGCCATAGAATTGCTTTTGAGATCGAGCAGGAGCGTTTGAAAGCTCAAAAAAAGTGCTGACTAAATCTATTTTTTATGAATATTCGGGTGTTTTTATTGCTTTGTATTTTTTATGTCGGTGGATACGAAAACGTTTTCGCTGATTCTTTCCGGCTTTATTCTCCGGATCACCGGGTGGCCTGGGGAATTTCTATCGAAGAAGGAAAATTGAAGTATACGGTGGCCTACGATGGGCGTGAGGTGGTTGCTGCTTCGCAGGTCAGGTGGAGAATAGGGAAAGACACTTTGGGCGACCGTTGCACAGGTCTTCGTCCTGTTAAAACTTTCAAAAAAAAGCTGGACTATGAAACGCGGGGAGCACATTCCCGGACTAAAAACACTTATCATTGTGCCGTTTATGACGTGGATAATGGGGAACTTTCGTTTCGTATAGAAGTTTGGGTGGCGGGAAACGGCGTAGCGTTTCGTTACCTTGCCGGACAGGGAGGTGAAGTGGACGATTTCACTACATTTTCTCTGCCTGTGGGAAAGGCCTTATGGGCGCAAAATTCTATCGGGTTTTATGAAGGGGCTTACCGGAAATATTTATCGGGAAATTTGCAGGAAGGGCAATTAGCCGGGCCTCCCGTGACGGTGAAGTGCGATGAAAATTTATATGCTTTGATTTCAGAGGCCGGATTACGGGATTTTGCCGGGATGGCTTTACAGGCTGTCGATCCGCAGACTTTCAGGGTCCGGCTGGATGGTGTGGCCCGGTGTGAGGGAGAAGTGGCCACTCCTTGGAGGGTTGTGATGATCGGGGATTTGAATTCGTTGGTAAACAATGATATTATAACGGATGTATCGGCTCCGGAAGCAGAGGTGTTCCGGAATAATAAAGATTGGATCGTTCCGGGAAAATCGGTGTGGAGCTGGTTAGCCAAATATCCTGTAACTATTGCGAATATGAAGTTGTTTTCCGATTGGGCCGCAGAGTTAGGAGTGGACTACAATCTGGTGGACGAAGGCTGGAGCCATTGGGGAAAAACGGAAGAGGAAAGCTGGCAAAAGCTGAAGGAAGTGGTGGATTATGCAAAGGAAAAGGGGGTAAAAACTTTTATTTGGAAAGCCTACCCCGACCGTAAAGGAATTGCAGGGATACAAACTCCTGAACGGCGTAAGGCATTTTTTGAGAAGTGCCGTCATATCGGTGTTGCCGGAGTTAAGATTGATTTTTTCGACCGGGAAACGCAAGAAGTTGTCCGTTATCAAACTCAGACCTTGGAGGAGGCTGCCCGTTACCGGCTTATGGTGAATTTTCACGGTTGTGCGAAGCCGACCGGACTTTCCCGCACTTATCCGAATGAGGTGGCCCGTGAAGGCATACTGGGGTTGGAATACGGTTCGGCCTGGCAGGATCAGAATACGGTGACGCCTTTCACCCGTTTTGTCGTGGGACATGCGGATTATACTCCTTTCACCTTTATGAAAAATATGATGGGGGAAACCACGCAAGCCCACCAGATTGCAACGTTGGTAGTGATGGATTCGCCTTTTTTGTGCTATGGCGGAAATCCTAAAGAATATTTGGAACATCCGGCCAGGGAGTTCTTTATGTCGATCCCTACGGTGTGGGACGAGAGTGTGGTGCTGGATGTTTCGGAAATCGGTGATGTGGTGGCTATTGCCCGGCGTAGCGGAAAAAAATGGTTTTTGGCCGTGATTTCAGAGTATGCCAAAACCATAGAGTTGCCTTTGGATTTCCTTGGAAAAGGGAACTATTCCTATACTTGTGTTGCCGATGTGGAGGGAAACCAGCATCATGTGGAACAGGGAAACGGAATTGCTGTGAAAACAGATACGATCAAGATAAACCTGAGTAAAGCAGGGGGATACGTCGCCTCTTTTACCCGGTAGGCTTTACCGGGTGAAAGAGGGAGGCTTATACCACTTTGATGGTTTCGCCCAATGCTGCAATGATTTCTCCCGGAATGATTTTTGCCCGTTTCCGGGTTTCAATTTCTCCGTTGCGGAGAACTTCTCCATTTTCTACCAGAGCTTTTGCCATTGCGCCGTTTTCTGCAACCTGGGTGGCTTTGAGCAATTTAATCAGCTCAATATATTCGTCTGTGATCTTAAATTCTATCATAGCCTGAACTAATCTATCCGTGTGACGTATATTCTTTCGGAGAGCAAAGATAAGGCTATATCCGGCCGGATTCCTGTTTTTTATCTTTTATTTTTTTTGTTTCGGGAGGATAAAGTTGGGACTGCATACCGTAAAGTAGAAACAAGCCGGGGGGAAAGTACTTATTTTTGCCATTTCAAATTTTTTTGCGATTGTTTACATCTTGTAGGACTATTGCTTATTATGAACTAAAAATGATTTTATGAAGAAATTTTTCTTATCTCTTCTGGTGAGCGGAATGGTTTTTCCGGTATTCGCCGAAGGGTATCAGGTGAATGTCTTGAGTACAAAACAAACAGGAATGGGGCATGTGGGAACCGGAATGAAGCTGGGGGCGGAAAGTATGCACTTCAATCCGGCCGGATTGGTTTTTATGGATAAGGCTTTTGATTTCTCTGCCGGAATATCTGCCGTTATGGCCAATGCAAAATATACGAAAGGCGATTATTCGGAGAAAACCGATAATCCCCTGAGTTCTCCGGTGTATGTTTATGCCGGTTTCCGTATCTATGATAATTTTGCTGCCGGAATATCTTTTACTACTCCTTATGGCAGTTCTTTGAAATGGCCGAAAGATTGGAAAGGATCGAATTTGATTCAGGATATTTCTTTGAGGTCTTATGTGATACAGCCTACCTTTTCTTATAAAATATGCGACCGTTTGAGTATCGGGGCGGGATTGGACTTGGCTATCGGTAAGGTGGAATTGTCGCGCGCGTTGTTTAGCCCGGCGGAGTTTCAATTGCTGGGAACCGGGCTTGAAATGAATCCGAATATTCCGGAAGCGATCAAAGGGCCGATCGTTAGTACTATCCGGGAGATTGACGGAGCTGTTCCGGTTGCGGCCACTTTGAACGGTAAGGCGAAAGTCAGGGCCGGTTTCAATGTGGGAATTATGTTCGATGCTTCTGAAAAAGTGACGTTGGGTTTATCTTATCGTTCCCGGATTAAAATGAAGGTGAAATCCGGTGAAGCCGAGTTGAATTATGCCAGCTGGAAGATCGAACAATTGTTTGCACAATTGGGACAATTGAATCCGGAGATGGCTGTTCCTCCTTTGAACGAGGGGACATTTAAAGCAGAATTGCCTTTGCCTTCCAACACCACTTTAGGGGTGAGCTATCGTCCTACGAAACGGTGGGAAGTGGCTCTCGATCTACAATATGTGGGATGGCAGGCTTATGATTCGTTGAATGTTCAGTTTACCCAGAATGTGCTGAACGGTTATTCCATTAAGGCCGAAAAGAATTATAAAAATACAATCATAGCCCGGGTGGGCGGACGTTTCAGCGCAACCGAGCGTTTGGATGTGCGTGCCGGTGTTTATTTCGACCAAAGCCCTATCCGTTCCGATAATTATAATCCGGAAACTCCGGGTATGAATAAAATGGGTTTTTCGGGTGGTTTGACTTTCGAACCGGTGGAAAATTTCCAGATCGATTTTGCATTCCTGTATATTCAGGGCTTCTGCCGGGACGGTTCTTATAATTTCACGAATGTCGTGACCAAGCAGTCCGAAGTGTTTAGCGGCAGGTATCATTCAAATGCTTATACCGCTTCGCTGGGTTTAGCTTATAAATTTTAATATAAAGTCTTTTTACGGACGAAAGAGGGAACAACACGGTTGTTCCCTCTTTTTATTTAAGAAAAGATTAAAATTTATTTTATTTAGAAAATGTTATCTTTGAAGAAACCAAAAATTTTCTGCGTATGAAGATAGGTGAACTACTTTTTTGCCTGATCGTTCTGGTTAATATTTTATCTTGCCAGCAAAGCCCTGCTCCCAGCGGGTTAAGGATTTGGTACAGTGCCCCTGCCCAAAAATGGGAGGAAACCATTCCCCTGGGGAACGGACGTTTGGGAGCAATGCCCGACGGAGGCGTATTTAAGGAGAAAATCACGCTAAACGATATTTCCATGTGGTCGGGGGGGATGGAAGATGCCCGTAATAAGGAGGCTTTAACGTATTTGCCTAAAATCCGGAAGCTTTTGGCCGAGGGGAAAAACGAAGAGGCGCAAGAAATGATGTATAAGCATTTTACTTGTGGAGGAGTAGGATCGGCGGAGGGTAACGGGGCGAATGCTCCTTATGGTTCTTTTCAGGTGTTGGGCCATTTGAATATAGATTATTTTTTCAGAGATTCCGACGGCCTTGAATATTCCGATTATGAAAGGGGAATGGCACTGGATGAAGCGGTGGCCTGGACCCATTTTAAATTGGGAAAAACCCGGTATAAGAGAGAGTATTTTGTGTCGCATGCCGATGATCTTATCGTAGTTAAACTGACTGCCAACCGGGACGGTAAGCTGAATTTCGATGTTGCGCTGGATCGGCCGGAACGGTTTTCGTGCTATTCCAACGATCAGGTTGTGTATATGGAGGGTCAGCTTGAAAATGGCTTTAATGGCAAGGGAACCCGCTATATGGCCCAGATGAAAGTGTTGCTTGAAGGAGGTCGCGGCACATTGTTTGCCGACTCGGCTGTGATCCATGTGAATGGTGCGACTACGGCTTATATTTTGATTTCTGCCGGGACAGATTTTCAGAATCCCGATTACGGGCAAACTGTTACAGCCCTGCTGAAGGAAGCGGAAACGAAACCCTATAAGGAATTGAAGCAAGCTCATGTGGGTAAATATAGGGAGAAATTCGACCGGGTGGAATTGGATTTGGGACAGGCGAAGGAGGATTTGCCTACCGATAAGCGGCTTGCTCGTTTTCAGGAACAGGATGAACCGGCTTTGGCCGCCCTTTATTTCCAATATGGGCGTTATTTGATGATTTCGGGAACGCGTGAAAATTCGTTGCCTTTGAATTTACAGGGGTTGTGGGCGAATACCGTGCAAACGCCATGGAATGGGGATTATCATTTGAATATTAATTTGCAGATGAATTATTGGCCGGCAGAGGTGGCGAATTTGCAGGAACTACATTTGCCTTTGATTGAGCTGACGAAGGGATTGGTGCCGTCCGGAGAGGTGACCGCTCAGACTTTTTACGGTGCGGATGGCTGGGTGGCCCACATGATGACCAATCCCTGGCAATTCACCGCTCCCGGTGAAAAGGCTTCCTGGGGAGCGACGAATACCGGAGGCGCCTGGTTGTGCCGTCATTTGTGGGAACATTACCTGTTTTGTCCGGACAAGGCTTATTTGAAGGAGGTTTATCCGGTTATGAGGGAGGCTGCCCGTTTCTTTTTGTCGTCGATGGTAATCGAGCCTAAACACGGATGGCTGGTGACTTCTCCTTCTTCTTCGCCGGAAAACGCATTTTATATGCCGGGTAGCGACCGTCCTGTTTCTGTTTGTATGGGGCCGACCATGGACATCGAGATTGTGAGGGAGTTGTTTGCCAATACCGTCGAGGCCGCCCGTATTTTGGCTATGGACGAGGAACTGGCCGGACAGTTGAGGGAGGCGATCGGGAAATTGCCTCCGTTCCAGATCAGCCCTGACGGGGGCTATTTGCAGGAGTGGCTGGAGGATTACCGGGAAACGGATGTGCATCATCGACATGTTTCACATTTGTTCGGGCTTTACCCGGCTAACCAGATTTCGATGGAAACTCCGGAATTGGCGGAAGCGGCTCGTAAAACTTTGGAACGCCGGGGAGATGAGGCAACCGGATGGTCGAAAGCCTGGAAAATTAATTTTTGGGCACGTTTGCACGACGGAAACCGGGCATATCGCTTACTGAAAGGACTTTTACGGCCTGTGATGATAGACGGGCAAATTGTTTTCCAGGGGGGCGGTACCTATCCTAATCTGTTTTGTGCGCATCCGCCTTTCCAGATCGACGGGAATTTTGGAGGTTGTGCCGGAATTGCGGAAATGTTATTGCAAAGTCAGCAGGGGTACATCGAGCTATTACCTGCCATTCCGGATTCCTGGTCGGAAGGCCGCTTTAAGGGATTGCGCGCACGCGGAGGTGTGGTGGTGGATGTCGAATGGAAGGGGAAAATGTTGGCGAAGGCGAAATTCAGGGCGGAAACTGATGTGAAATTGAAGGTGAAAATCCCTGCTTATGCTATGGGGGTAAGAAGTAGCCGGGAGCAGTTCGACGTTTCATCCGGATATATGGAATGTGCCCTGAAAAAGGGGGAATCTCTGGACGTGGAGTTTAAACCTGTGTCAAATTATGTAAAATAGCAACCGGATTGCGTTTGATTTTCGTAATATAGTCAGACTTTAGAATGATTAAATGATAAATTTATGGAGTACAGAAAATTAATTCATACGGATTTAAGCTTGTCCGTCGTTACTTTCGGATCATGGGTAGCAGGTGGATGGATGTGGGGGAAAGCAGACCACAAGGCAGCAGTTGAAGCGATCAGGGCTTCTTACGAGTTGGGGGTGACTTCCATAGATACTGCGCCGATATACGGGCAGGGGGAGAGTGAAAAAGTGGTAGGCGAAGCTATCAAAGGGATTCCGCGTGATAAGGTGCAGATATTGACTAAGTACGGAATGCGCTGGGATTTGGCAAAGGGAGAATTCGCTTTTAAAAGTAAAAATAATCAGGGGAAAGATATAGATATTTATAAATATGCGGGCAAAGAGAGCGTTATGAAAGAATGCGAGGATAGTTTGCGCCGTCTGGGAACCGATTACATAGACCTTTATCAGATTCATTGGCCGGATAGCACCACTCCTTTGAGTGAAACATTCGAGGCGGTGGAACGCCTGATCGAACAGGGGAAGGTGCGGTATGCCGGAGTTTGTAATTATGACGCGGCATTGATGGAAGATGCCGGGAAAGTAATCAACCTGGTGTCCGACCAGATCCCGTATAGCATGGTGAACCGGGGCACAGACCGGGAAACCATTCCTTATTGCATGAGAAATGAGAAGGCGGTGATTGTGTACAGTCCTTTGGAAAGAGGCTTGCTGACGGGGAAAATGAAACCGGGTTACCTTTTTGCAGAGGGCGATCATCGGAAGCATAATCCGTTTTTCACAGACGACAGTATCGAGCATACGAATGCGTTTTTGGATAAATTGAAACCGCTGGCCGATGAAAAGGGTGTTACTCTTGCCCAATTGGTGATCCGTTGGACGGTGAATCACCCGGGGGTGACGGTAGCTTTGGTCGGGGCGAGAAATCCGGCGCAGGCGATACAAAACGCTAAAGCCGCGGATGTTGCGCTGAGTCCTGATGAAATGGAATTCATCAATCAGCAAATCGAATTGATGTTAAAGTAGTTATATAAATTTTACACGGTGGCACATCCCGATGCGCCACCGTTCTTTTTTATGGAAAATAAATATACTTATGTTTTGTTCGATCTGGACGGTACGGTGACCGATCCGGAGGAAGGTATCACAAAGTCGGTGCAATATGCCTTGCAGCACTTTCATATAGAAGTACAGAAAAGAGAGGAGCTCTATAAATTTATCGGTCCTCCGTTGGAGGATTCGTTTATGGAGTTCTACGGATTTACGAAGCGGCAAGCCGGAGAGGCTATTTTAAAATATAGGGAACGCTTTGAAGTGACAGGCTGGCGTGAAAATATGGTGTATGACGGGATGGAAAAATTACTCAGGCATTTGCGGAGTAAAGGAAAACGGATTATGCTCGCTACGTCTAAGCCTGAATTTTTCGCAGAGCAGATTTTGTCGTATTTCGGTTTGCGCGAATATTTCGATTTTGTTGGTGGAGCCACCTTGGACGGTAAACGTAACCACAAAGCGGATGTAATTCGTTATGTGCTGGAAGCCAATGGAATTTCCAGCCGGGAAGAAGTGGTGATGGTGGGAGATCGTAAGTTCGATATTTTAGGAGCAAAGGTATTCGGGCTGGAAACGGTGGGGGTACTTTATGGATATGGCGACCGGGATGAATTGATGGCGGCAGGAGCCGACCGTCTTGTGGAGTCGGTGGCCGAATTGGAGGCTTTACTTTGCCAGTGAGCGTGTAGAAAAAGTTTTCCGGGTAAGTAGGTTTTAGAATCCCAGTGGACAAGGGTGAGGATCACGGTACTTTGGAAAACAGGAGAGGAATAAAACGGGTACTTTTGGAAAGTATCCGCTTTAAGATTACTTTTGTGGTGACAGATGAATTTATAAGCATGAGATATAACCGTCGAAGATAGCGACTTCCCTTGCCTTTCACCGTTTCATGTCCGGAAGGCATATTTTTCTCTTCGTTTCAGAAGGGATGATTTCCTATGTTTAATTTTTACAAATTGAATCCTGAATGAAGTGCAGGGGAGTAGGTTTGTTTTATCATCGATCATGTTATGAATTTTAGTTATAAACAAATATGGATTATTGCATATCCTGTCCTGATCAGTTTGCTTATGGAGCATTTGATCAATATCACGGATACTGCATTTTTGGGGCACGTGGGTGAAATCGAATTGGGGGCTTCGGCATTGGCAGGAGTTTTCTATATGGCCGTTTATATGCTCGGTTTCGGTTTCAGTATAGGTGTGCAAATTTTAATAGCGCGGAGGAACGGGGAGGGAAATTATAAAGAGATCGGGAGTTTGTTTACCCAGGGAGCCTGTTTCCTGCTTTTTCTGGCAACCATCCTGTTTTTTGCCAGTGAATATTTCGTGTCGTCCGTTTTGAGATATTGGGTATCCTCCGAACAGGTGTATGAAGCAATGGTTTCTTATCTGGAATGGAGGAGGTTTGGTTTCTTTTTCTCATTCCTCGCTATTTTGTTCCGCGCCTTTTACATCGGAATTACGGAAACTCGGACCCTGACGTTGAATTCTGTGGTGATGGTGCTGAGCAATGTCGTGTTTAATTATGTGCTGATATTCGGAAAATTGGGATTCCCGGCATTGGGAATTGCCGGGGCCGCGATCGGATCTTCATTGGCCGAATTGGTTTCTTTGTTGTTTTATGCCGTATACACCTGGCTGAAAATAGACCGGGATAAATATGGGTTGTTCCGGAATTTAAGATTTAATTTTTCGGAATTTAAGCGGATTTGGAACATTGCCTCCTGGACCATGTTGCAGTCAGTGCTGTTTCCGTCACAATGGTTTTTATTTTTTATGGCGATCGAACATTTAGGAGAACGGTCTTTGGCTATCGCTAACATTATGAGGAGCATAAATACCTGTTTTTTTATGGTGATTTTTGCTTTCGCCGATACGGTAAGCTCAATGGTAAGTAATTTGCTGGGGAGTGGAAAGGGAAAAGATGAAGTTTGGGATGTTTGTAAAAAGGCGATCCGGTTGGCTTATGGAATCGGAATCCCGTTTTTGTTGTTGGCTGCGCTGTTTCCCTCTGCTATATTACAGGTTTATACCAATAATGGGGAACTTGTCCGGGAGGCCATGCCGACAATGTATATCATGTTGGTGGGATATTTCCTGTCTGTTCCCGGCTTAATTTTATTCAACGCTGTTTCGGGTACGGGGAATACGAACAAATCCATGCGGATTATGGCCATAACGATGGGGGTGTATATTCTTTATGTGGTGGTTTTGGTGATGTATATGAAAATGAATGTTTCTGTGGCCTGGACCAGTGAATATGTTTACGGTGGCTTGTTGCTATTGCTTTCGTTTTTGTATTTAAAAACGCGTAATTGGACAGCCCGTAGCTGACGGGGGAGTATCGGGGACGGTGGTACTGCTTGGCACAGATGATGCTTTTTATCTTATGCCCCTTGTTCTATATTTTAAAAACCGGATAGCATATATATGGGGACTAAAGGGTTGTTTTCGATTTTTTGAGTGCGTGATGTATGCTAACGGATAAATAAAGGGCCTGTATTTATCGGGGGGGATAGGTGAAATTGGAAAAAAAGGGAGAGGCTGATAAAAAGAAATCCCCGAACATTGTTCAGGGATTTTTCTTTTTGTGGTGCCACCGGGAATCGAACCAGGGACACAAGGATTTTCAGTCCTTTGCTCTACCGACTGAGCTATGGCACCATCGCTTGATTGCGAGTGCAAATGTATGGAATTAATCTGAAAGTGCAAATAATATTTAAAGAAAAAGTAGAGAAAATTTTCTGCGTTTGAAATAAAAACGATATTTTTTCTGATTATGAATTATTTAATTTATATTTGTAATCATAGAAGAATCTTAGTCTTGTGTTTTTGTAACTAAAAATAGATCACTACGTACCCTTCTACATGTTTAATCAATTTTTAATTTTTTTATTGTGAATATTTTTGTTGCAAAAATGAGTTCAGCCACAACTGGTGACGATCTCGCTGCTCTTTTCGGAGAGCATGGTACTGTTTCTTCAGCCAAAGTCATTATCGACAGGGAAACTGGAAACTCAAAATGTTTTGGTTTTGTTGAAATGGAAGATGAAACCGAAGGCATGAACGCAATCAACGCCCTTAATGAGACAGAATTTCAGGGTAAAACTATTGTTGTTAAGAAAGCAAGACCGAGAGAAGAAGGTGGCGACAGAGGCGGACGTTCATTCTCACCGAGGGGCGGAGAAAGAAGATTTAATAATCGTTATTAATTCGCAAGGGATAGAACAGAGGGCCTAAAGCTCTCTGTTCTTATATTTAGCCTTGAGATAAGCATATATTACCTTATGCAGCAGGTCGGCTTCCTGCTGTTCTTCTTCCGAAAGGTTTACATCCGTTTCTATCGCATTGCAGGCATCTGCCAGTTGTTCGTCCCGGTTAATAAAATCGGGCTCGTTTTCTTCCAGATAGAACATATCCGACAATTGCATTTTTTCCAAACATTCAATAGCTAAATTTCTGGCTTGTAATAAGTTGTCTGTCCGGTATTTTTTTAGGAATATTTCGATCACCGAGTCTGTGAAATAATCGCAGAAATAGTGCAGCAACAATAAACGCCGTTTGTAGAGTTCCGGGGAAGGAGCTTCGCTTTGCTGCAATACGGTGCAAATACCCATATAAGCCAATTCCGCAATCTCGATGCTGTCTTCTTCTTCCTCGTCGAGTTCCAGCAACAGCATTTTGTATAGGGCGTCGGCGTAATCGTCCAGCAGTTCTTCCTCGACACTTTGCCAGTAATATTCCCGGCGATTACCGAGCAATTGCCGGAGGGTGGCGGAAAGTTCCCGTCGGTTTCCCGTTCGGCTGGTTTCCTGCACTTCTGTCAAAATCGTTTTTAAATCGCTTGCCATGATGTGTCTATTTTATTGGGCCATGAAAGAGGGAATCCCCCTTCCATGGGCATGTAATTATTTTTCTTCCGGAGCGGTGAAATTTGTCCAGCCTTGTGCTTTCAGCTCAAAGGTATTTCCGTCACGGGTGGTCATGTAGCAGCCTTCGGATGCTTTGCAGGTATGTCCGATCACGCTGATGCCGGGTATTGCGGAAAGCGTTTCGAAATCTTCCAGCGGTGCGGTGAATAAAAGCTCATAGTCTTCACCGCCTGACAGGGCACAGACCGTCACGTTCATATTCAACTCTTCCGCCATTTTATAGGTTTGGTAGTCGATCGGGATTTTTTCTTCATAGATGTTACAGCCCACTCCCGAATCCTTACAAATGTGCATGATTTCCGATGCCAGCCCGTCGGAAATGTCGATCATCGCCGTAGGCCGGATGTTCTTTTCCCGTAATAATTTTAAAATATCCCCGCGGCCTTCCGGTTTCAATTGCCGTTCGAGAATGTATTCATACCCGGTAAAATCCGGTTGTGCTTCCTTGTTGTCAGCGAAAACCACTTTTTCCCGTTCCAGCAATTGCAGTCCCATATAAGCGGCTCCCAGGTCGCCGCTCACACAGATCAGTTGGTTTTCTTTGGCCGTATTCCGGTAAACAATATCCTGTTCATTGGCTTCTCCGATAATGGTGATGCTGATACACATTCCCGTTTGGGAGGAGGTGGTGTCCCCTCCAATAAGATCGATTCCATAATGTTCGCATGCCAGGTAAATGCCGGAATAAAGTTCGTCTACCCCTTCCACCGAGAAATGGTTGGACAGTGCCAATGAAACGGTGATCTGTTTCGGCGTCCCGTTCATGGCGTATATATCGCTGGCATTTACGGCAACCGCTTTGTAGCCCAGATGTTTCAGGGGGGTATAGGTCAGGTCGAAATGTACGCCCTGAATCAACATATCCGTACTGACCAAAATTTTTTTATTACCGTAATCAAGAACGGCGGCATCGTCCCCCACACCTTTGAGGGTGGACGGATTTTGAGATTTATGATTTTTGGTCAGGTGGTCGATTAGTCCGAATTCCCCTAACGTGGAAAGCTCCGTATATTTTTTTTCTTCGTTACTCATGTAAGTTGTGTTTTTCTGAATTTTATTGCTTTGACGGCAAAGGTAGTGTAAAAGGAAAACAGAACAAAAGAATTTCAATGTATTCCGGATCATAGTTTCTGATTATCACGTAATAAATAATATCTACCGAAGAGCGGGCGATAATTAGGATTGGAGTGTTGAATATATTTTGTATTTTTGCAAGGATAAGCGGAGACCAGAAATCGAAGCTATTCGTTTTTCAATTGTTATAATATGGCTAAAGAACAAGATAATATATTAGAAGAAGTAACCGGGGGGGAATATAAATACGGATTTGTTACCGATGTCGAGACGGAAACGATCGAAAAGGGCTTGAATGAAGAGGTTATCCGGATCATTTCCGCTAAAAAAGAAGAGCCTGAATGGTTGTTGGAGTTCCGGCTGAAGGCTTACCGTCACTGGCTGACGATGAAAATGCCGAAATGGGCGCAGTTGGATATACCGGAGATTAATTATCAGGATATTGTTTATTATGCCGCCCCGAAACAGAAAGAGGCGAAGAATTGGGACGATGTGGATCCGGAATTGAAGGCGACATTCGATAAGCTGGGCATTCCTTTGAATGAACAGCTGGCGTTGTCGGGGGTAGCGGTGGATGCCGTGATGGATAGTGTTTCGGTGAAGACTACGTTTAAAGAAACGTTAGCGGAGCGGGGGGTGATCTTCTGTTCTTTTTCGGAAGCGGTGAAAAATCATCCCGATTTGATAAAAAAATACCTGGGAACGGTTGTTCCTTATAACGATAATTATTTTGCCGCACTTAATTCCGCCGTTTTCAGTGACGGATCGTTCGTGTATATCCCGAAAGGAGTGCGTTGCCCGATGGAGTTGTCCACTTATTTCCGTATCAATGCGCAAAATACAGGACAGTTCGAACGTACCCTGATCGTTGCAGAAGATGAATCGTATGTGAGCTATCTGGAAGGATGTACCGCTCCGCAGCGGGATGAAAACCAGTTGCATGCGGCGATTGTGGAAATTATCGTGGAAAAAAATGCAGAGGTGAAATACAGCACGGTGCAGAACTGGTATCCGGGCGACAAGGAGGGGAAAGGCGGTATCTATAATTTTGTGACCAAACGGGGAATATGCCGGGGCGAAAATGCGAAGCTGATTTGGGCACAGGTGGAAACCGGTTCGGCTATCACGTGGAAATATCCGAGTACGATCCTGAAAGGGGACGGCTCTGTGAGTGAATTTTATTCGGTGGCCGTGACCAATAATTACCAGCAGGCGGATACCGGCACAAAGATGATCCACATTGGGAATAACACCCGTAGCCGTATTGTATCGAAGGGAATTTCTGCCGGATATAGCAGTAATTCTTACCGGGGAAAAGTGAAGGTGGTCAAGAGTTGCCAGAATGCCCGTAATTATTCACAGTGCGATTCTTTGTTGCTGGGCGATAAATGCGGGGCACATACTTTCCCTTATCTGGAGATTGAAAATTCGACGGCGCAGGTGGAACACGAGGCAACGACTTCGAAGATCGGGGAAGATCAGATTTTCTATTGCAATCAGCGGGGAATTTCTACGGAGGATGCTGTGGGATTGATTATCAAAGGTTATGCCGGGGATGTGATCAATAAGATGCCGATGGAATTTGCCGTAGAGGCTCAAAAACTGCTGCAAATCAGTTTGGAAGGCAGTGTCGGATAAATTGAGGGGCTGAAAGGACGACATAAATTAGGTTATATATTTGGAGAAATGGGGAAAAGGAGATGAGGAAACCTGTGATTCCATTTTACAAATTTTCAATAGAACGATTATGCTAAAAATCAAGAATTTACATGCCGTTGTAGACGGGAAAGAAATATTAAAGGGGATAAACCTCGAAGTGAAAGCCGGAGAAGTCCATGCGATCATGGGGCCGAATGGAGCCGGAAAGAGTACTTTGTCGGCTGTTTTGACCGGGAGGGATAAGTTTGAAGTGACAGAGGGCGAAGTGGAGTTCAACGGTAAAAATTTGTTGGAGCTTCCGGCTGAAGACCGTGCCCGGGAAGGTATTTTCCTGAGTTTTCAATATCCGGTGGAAATTCCCGGTGTGAGTACCGTGAATTTTTTGAAAACGGCAGTTAATGAAATCCGGAAATATCGCGGACAGCCTCCTTATCCTGCCGGGGATTTTTTGAAAATGATCCGTCAGAAAATGGAATTGGTGGGGATCGATAGTAAATTGCTCAACCGTTCTTTGAACGAGGGTTTTTCGGGAGGAGAGAAGAAGAGAAACGAGATTTTCCAAATGGCTGTGTTGGAGCCGAAACTGGCAATCCTTGACGAAACGGATTCCGGTTTGGATATAGATGCCTTACGGACTGTGGCTAATGGGGTGAATAAGTTGAAAACACCGGAAAATGCGACGATTGTGATTACTCACTATCAGCGTTTGCTGGATTATATAGTCCCGGATGTGGTGCACGTGTTGTATGACGGGCGGATCGTGAAAACTGCCGGCAAAGAGTTGGTAGCGGAATTGGAAAAACACGGTTACGACTGGATTAAAGAAGAGGTGAAGGGATTGTAAGAAAGTTGATGATTTACGATTTATGCTCTGTGGGGAATAAGTCCGGAATCAAAAATTGAATATATGAGTGAACTTGAAAAAATAAATAACGACTTCGTTTCCTTGTTCAAAGAAGGGCGTTCTTTGCTGGAACAGGGATGTAGCAGCGTGATGAACGGATACAGGAAAGAGGCGTTTGAGGAATTTGTAAGATTGGGAGGGATACCTCAGAAGACCGAGGATTATATTTATGCCAATTTATTGCCTGTATTCGACCGTGATTACCGGGTTGTTCTGAAATACATCCGGCAGGATGTGGATCTGAATGAGGCTTTCCGCTGTGCAGTTACCGATTTGGTGACCTATCCCGTGCTGACCACGAACGGTTGGTGGTTCGAAGGAAATATCCGGGAAGATTTGCCGGAGGAAATCGTGGTGTGCGGGTTGCAGGAAGCCAGTATAAAATATCCCGACCTGTTCCACAAACATTATAATAAATATGCCCCTGCTGCCCGGAAGGATGGGTTAGTGGCGTTGAATACGGCTTTCGCCCAGGATGGGGTGTTTGTTTATATTCCAGACGATGTGGTATTGGAAAGGCCTTTGCAAATTATCAATCTGTTACGGGCAAAAGCGGATTTAATGGGCTTTCAACGTAATCTGATTATTTTAGGAAAAAACGCCAGGGCTACGGTGTTGGTGTGCGACCATACTTTGTCGGATAACCATTTCCTGATGAATAATGCAACGGAGGTTTATCTGGGTGATCATGCTCATTTGGATTATTATCAGGTGCAAAACCAGCATTTAGGCGCTTCACAAATCAATTCTTTGTTCGTTTCAGAACATCGTAATTCCATATTTGAAAGTAATATGGTGACCTTGTACGGGGGATTGATCCGTAATAATATGTATGTGGCCCTGAATGAGGAGGGAGGAGAGAGCCATTTGTATGGTTTATATATTTTGGATAAAAAGCAGGTGGTGGATAATTTTTCATATATCGACCATATAGCTCCGCATTGTAATAGCAACGAACATTTTAAGGGAGTGCTGGACGATGCCGCTTTGGCTAATTTCACGGGTTGTATCCGTGTGCGTCCGGACGCACAGAAAACAGAAGCTTATCAGGCCAATAATAATTTATTGCTATCGGATGCCGCCCGTATTAATGCCAAACCGCAGTTGGTGATCGATGCCGATGATGTGAAATGTAGCCACGGGGCTACCGTGGGGCAGATCGACGAAGAGGCTATGTTTTACCTTCGTTCCCGGGGCATCAGTCTGGCAGAGGCTAAGATGATGATGATGTTCGGCTTTGCCCACGATATTATCCGCCGGGTAAATTTAGAGCCTTTACGGGTGAAAATCGATGACCTGGTCGAGAAGCGTTTGCGGGGTGAACTTTCTAAATGTTATAATTGCCATTTGTGCAATACGGCAAAGACAGAGAATTAAAAAGTAAGTTTATATTTTAAAAGGTGGCATCCCGGGAAAACGGGATGCCACCTTTTTTATGGAATGACCGATCTGTTGGTTTTTTAGGGAAATATGTTTTGTGTGATAGAATTTGTATGGTTTTACAAAGTCATGGGGTATTGTGAATGCATGGTTCGTGTCCGAAGCCGTGACCGGGAAATACGGGTGTTTTATGGGTTTAGGATCAGATTGTCGTAGAGCTTTTTTATGTCTTGATTTTGTGTCGGATTGCCGATGGCAAGCACTTTGTTGTTGGAATCAATCAAAAAGCATCTGAACTTTTCGTCCTGAGGAAATGCGTTTACTTTGTCCATTTTTCCGTCAATATCATAAAATATCGGATAGGTAAACTGATTTTCTCGGCATATAATTTCCATTTTTCTGGGATTAAGGACGTGGGCCACAAGAATGAACGAAACGCTATCCTGATAGGGACGGTAGGATTCGATGAGTTTTGTCCACGAATGTAAGCCGAGTTTACATGGAGAACAGCCAGTGGAATCGACATGTAACAATATTTTGTATTTTCTATTTAATAGTTCATAAGCATTGGTGTCTTTTCCGTAAACTTTTGTCTGTAAGGATGGTGGAAAAATAATCGTCTTGTTACTCCACTCCTTTATGGTCCGGTTTATTTCTTGTTTCCGGGAATTACACGAAAGACATAAGATCATGAGAAATAGGAAAAGTATTTTCATATCTGCAATTTTATAGATGAATGTGTTTATGTAGATTATGGGGTTAAAGGATCTTGATAGAAATAGTTTAAAAGATTCTTTTTGGCAAGTTTCATTTTACGAAGGAATTCTGAATCCCAGTGTGTGATTTGAAATTCTGTGCAATAAAGTTTATCGCTATTTTTTTGGTATTGTTGTTCTATTTCGCAATATCGGCTTAAAGAAGCCTGAGCTTCCGGAGTTGCAAAAGGATTAGGGTATTTTTCTATAAATAACGATGTGTAAGTTCCTGCGGAATTACTCGCATAATCCGATTGCACGGCAATTTCGGTATTTTGATATTGTTTCGGAATCGGCTGATAGTTTTCTATTTTCCAGCTTTCTTTTTCAACCAATTGATTTTTGGATGCAAATGGGCGTGACGGAGTTTCAATGGAATAAACGTCAGCCTGATAATCCGCTTTATATTTCCATTGTGTTTCGCACGTCGCTTGATCGATATAGGCGTGTTGTTCCTGGTCGTAAGCGAATTGCGCTTTGACTTTAGTTATATAGGGGACTTTTTCTGGGGGATTGGAGCTTAATGTATAGAGGTAATAGTCAAAGTATTCCAATGTAATGTTTCGCAGTTGTTGATTTTTTCGGTCGATTTGTAATATCCCTCTGGAAAAACCTTTTACTTTTTTGGGAAAACATTCGGGTTTGGTCGAAAAATGTATGGTATAGTAAGAACTGTCTATATCTGTGAGTTTAAATTCAAAATATTCAGGAGTGACGAACAAGGGTGCGTATAAATAAATCGTTCGCATGATATTGAATATCTTTCTGGAAGTGGCATCGAATCGTATTTCTTCCCGTTTTTTGTTGCCCGAAATTGAAATATATTTTAACGTGTCGCTACCTGAACAGTTTAAATCGTAACTTCTTGCGGTGTAGACCGGGATAAAATTTAAACGATATTCCAGATCAAATTTGTCCTTTTGAGGACAGTTGCCGCTTGTCAAAAATAAACCGTATTCGTGGAATAGCTGTACGGTTTTTCCATTGCATTCCACTGCTTTGGAATATATCCCGTTTCCATAATATCTGCATGTGCTTTCTTTGGCTTTATATTTTTGCTGTAATTGTTTATGGGTTTGTGCCAGAAGTTGTTTGACGGGAGTGACGGATACAACGCTTTCCGGGAGCTGGATACTGTTTTCTTCTAAAATGATGGTTGTCCGTGTTTTAATTTCTTTTATGATTAAAGTATCTGAATGGAATCCCATACATTGAAATATGAGTTTCTCTTCCGGTAAGAAGTCAGACATTTCGATCTCTATATTTCCATTACCGTTGGTGCTGCCGATAAGCCGTTGCTGTGGGTGTTGCACTATATATACGCCAACGACCGGA
Organism: uncultured Odoribacter sp.; assembly: GCA_900541415.1. Taxonomy (GTDB): domain Bacteria; phylum Bacteroidota; class Bacteroidia; order Bacteroidales; family Marinifilaceae; genus Odoribacter. The sequence continues at coordinate 55,537 of UQJP01000002.1, forward strand.
TTATTTTTTGTGTCTATAACCTGAATAGAATAGGATTCAGGATTTTCTCCTTTTGAAAAAAACGGAAAAAATAGATAGGTAAGAAATGCTATACTCCAGAGATATTTCATTTTTATAAGTTTAATTTGAACCTATAAATTTTCATACGGTCATCGTTGTAGTCCGGTTTTCCGGTTGCATAATAATAGGGGGCAGAATATCCGAAAACTTTAAAATTGTCGGGTACGGTTATTTCTGCGATCAGCCGGGTATTCCGATAAATTTGTATTCCATGTTTTTGCAGGGGAGTTCCTGTGGAAAATCCTTTGAACAGGATTTGTTTTTCAGGGATATAAGTCAGATAATTATAATAGCCGAATGTTTTCCGGTCTGATGCAAAGTTTTCATCGGCTTCTTTCAAATCACGGGTTTCCGTATATTTCGTGTTTAGCCCTTGGGCAGCAAGGCCGAACGATACGTTAGGAATAGTGTCGTTGATGCCCATTCTATAAATTAATGTATCCGCTTCGAAAGAATAAAACAATGTGTCTTTAAAGGTATCGAAGAATACATATTTAAAGTTAGGCAGGTATCTGTAGTGACTATATACGGGCGAACGATTACAGAGCATTTTGATAATGTTTCCGTTTTCTATATCCATAATCGCGATGGTGTATGAATTTTCATAGAAATGACGGGCATTTTCGCCTCCATAGCTATTATAACGTTCGTGTTCGGTTACGATGGGAAATATTAAGTTTTTATCGCCGAAAGGGCGCAAATTATTTTTTGTGTATTCCACTTCATAGATAGCCCGTTCGTTGGGATCGGGATTGTCGAGCAGGGCTTTATATGATTTTTGTGTTTGCCAGTTGATACGGTATTGGTTTTCTTTGTTCCATTGCCTGTCGAAAAGGTAAACATTCCATTGCTGATCTATAATGGCATAGCCTTCCGGCAGAGGAGTCATCGTATGCAGTCCGAAAATTTCTCCGGGACCTTTTCCCCTTTTAAGGCGGGAGGAGAGAAAACGTCCGGCAGTGTCATACATAAATATGCTGGCTAACTGCTGATCTCCAAAATAGATGGTATCTTTTTGGATAAAAAAATCTCCTTCCATCGATGTTAAATTGTCCCCTCCCATATAGATAGAAAAACTATCTAATGTGATTTCAGAGAAAACACCGTTTGCTCTGCCGGATTGATTCGGAATGTTTCGATAGTCGATTTTATTCCGGCTATCAGGGACGGGGTGGCAGCTGTAAAGCATTGCCAGGAACAATAAAAATACTATTTTCTGCATAGGTGGAATATCTTGTTTATTCAAACTGTATTGGATTCCTATTCAATACAGTTTGAAGTTGTGATGTTTTTAGTTTAATCCCGGCATTGGCTATCGTTGCTGCGACAGTCGAGAGAGGCGCCTATGTCGGATTTCCCACAGGAAGGACGTAGAGATATTGCATTTCCTGAATAACAGCTTTTGCCTCCATTGTCGTCATTTTTGCATCGGCAATATTTGTAATTCGATTCCCATTCATTAGTCTGTTCGTTGTTGGCTAATGCTTCTGCATTTTTCAAAAAAACTCCTGTTGTAGAGTCAGGACGACTTAAATTTATCCCAACCACTGTCATTGCCAGTAAAGCAATTGAAATTAAAACTTTCTTTTTCATAGATTTAATTTTTAGTTGTTGATGTTAGATATATTTAGTGGTATTTTATTCACATATTATGCATATCATAATATGTGTTTAATATATAATATATGTCAATAAAATGTTATACAAATATATTTTATTTTTCTTAAAAAAATAATTCAAATTAATATTTATGTTTTATGTGTTGTTTTTGTATTGAAAGGGAATACATTCTGTATGCCTTATTTTTGTAGAGAAAATTTTATATTTTTTCAAGTTGTTTGTGTTTGAATATATTCATATAAGGGTGTTTGTGGGAAATGTTATGGCGTGTTTTTGAAGAATTGATGTTGCTTGAAATAATCCAAAGTTATTATGATTGAAAGGAGCGGGGATATTCATATATTGAATATATTTCATATCTTTGCGTGATTAGTAAGGGATTATTTGCGGAGTTTATGTTTGATATAGATAAAATACGGGAAGACTTTCCGATATTGCAAGAAAAGATATACGGTAAACGGTTGGTTTACCTGGATAGCGGGGCTACGACGCAACGGCCGTTGCAGGTGGTGGATAAGATGAGGGAATATTATTTGAAGTATAATTCCAATGTTCACCGGGGGGTTCATTATTTAAGCAATAAGTGTACGGATGCCAATGAGGAGGCGAGGGAACTCGTCCGGGAATTTCTGCATGCAGCTTCCGATAAGGAGGTGGTTTTCACCAGGGGGACGACGGAGAGTATAAATTTGGTGGCTCATTCTTTCGGGGAGGCTTTTGTGAAGGAGGGAGACGAGATTGTGGTGACGGAGATGGAGCATCATGCGAATATCGTGCCCTGGCAGATGTTGTGTGAGCGGAAAGGGGCGAAGTTGAAAGTGATTCCTTTCCGGGATAACGGGGAGTTGGATTTGACGCATTTGGATGAGTTGCTGGCTGGACGGGTGAAGTTGGTGGGGGTGGCTTATGTGTCGAATGTGCTGGGAACGGTGAATCCTGTGCAGGAGATTATCCGTAAGGCTCATGCTGTGGGGGCTAAAGTATTGGTCGACGGGGCGCAGGCCGTGCAGCATTTGAGTGTGGATGTTCAGGCTTTGGATTGTGATTTTTTTGTTTTTTCCGGGCATAAGATATATGGGCCGACGGGTGTCGGGGTGTTGTATGGTAAAGAAGAGTTGCTGACACAGATGCCGCCGTGGCAGGGAGGAGGAGAGATGATCAAGGAGGTCAGGTTTGAGAAGACTACTTATAATGAGTTGCCTTTTAAGTTTGAGGCCGGAACTCCTGATTTTATAGGGATTATCGGTTTAGGGGAAGCGATCCGTTATGTGAACGGGATTGGTTTGGAAAATATTGCCGCTTATGAGTATCCGGTGCTGGAGTATGCTTTGGAACAGATGCATGCTGTGCCGGGGATGAGAATTTTCGGAGAGGCCTCCCATAAGTCGTCGGTGCTTTCTTTCGCTTTGGGTGATGTTCATCATTCCGATGTCGGGATTTTATTGGATAAAATGGGAATCGCCGTGCGGACGGGGCAGTTGTGTGCCGAGCCGGTGATGCAGCATTATGGGGTGACCGGAATGGTGAGGGCTTCGCTGGCGATGTATAATACGAGGGAGGAGATCGACCTGTTTTGTGCCGGATTGAAAAAGGTGGCGATGATGTTCGGGGTTTGACCGGAATAGGAATTTGTAAGGCGTTTTTTATTGTATAAGGATAGGAAGATGACCATAGAAGAAATAGAAAAAGAGATCGTAGATGAATTTGCGGTTTTTGACGATTGGATGGATAAGTATGCTTATCTGATCGAGATCGGTTCCGGCATGCCGGGCATGGACGAGGCGCATAAGACAGAGGATAATCTGATTAAAGGTTGCCAGTCGAGAGTGTGGTTTCATGCGGAAATGAAGGACGGATTATTGTATTTTACGGCCGATAGCGATGCGATTATAACGAAAGGTATTGCGGGGCTGTTGATCCGGGTGTTTTCCGGACAGAAGCCGGAGGATATAGCGAAAGCGGATATGCATTTTATCGATGAGATCGGATTGACCCAGCATCTTTCACCCACCCGTTCGAACGGGTTGTTGTCTATGGTGAAACAAATTAAGATGTATGGGATTGCTTACGCTAATCAATGAGTTTGTTTTACGAAGATTCTGGTTATTAAAATGAATAGGCATGGCTGCAAGTTTAGTAAGAGATTTGATTATAGAGAAACTTTGTACGGTTTATGATCCTGAAATTCCGGTGAATGTGTGGGATTTGGGGTTGATTTACGATATTGAGTTCCCGAAGCCTTCGGAGGTGTTGATTCATATGACATTGACAGCTCCGGGGTGTCCGATTGCCGACGAGATTGTGCAGCAGGTGCATGATGTGGTGATGGAGGTGGAGGGGATTGATAGTGTTACGGTGAATCTGGTTTTTGAGCCCGCATGGACTCCCGACCGGATGAGTGAGGTTGCAAAGTTGGAATTGGGTTACGATATATAAGAAGGCTGCTTTCGGAATGGAATTGCAGAAATTGAAGGATTTAGCCCGGGAAATCGGTTTTGATGCGGCAGGAGTTGCTCCTGTCGCATTGTTGTCTGATGAAGTGGCGAGGTTGAGGGGGTGGATTGAGGCCGGAAAGAATGCGGAGATGGGCTATATGGCGAGGAATCTGGATAAACGGGAGAATCCGGCTTTGCTGGTGGAGGGGGCCGAATCGGTGGTCGTTACCCTGACGAATTATTATACGGCACGGAAGCAGGCCCCGGGGATTCCCCGGATAGCGAAGTATGCCTGGGGAAAGGATTATCATCTTGTGCTTAAGGATCGGTTGTGGCGTTTGTTAGGGGAGCTGCAAAAAATGGAGCCTGTGACAGGACGGTGTTTTGTGGATTCCGCTCCGGTGCTGGAGCATGAGTGGGCGCGCCGTGCGGGGTTGGGGTGGCAGGGAAAGAATACTTTGTTGCTTAACCGGGAGTTGGGCTCATTTTGTTTTATCGGTGTGATTGTGACTACGGCTGTTTTCGATGTGTATGATGAGCCGTTCACGGATTCTTATTGCGGGCGGTGTAACCGTTGTGTGGAGGCTTGCCCGACCGGGGCTTTGACGGCTTATGAGGTGGATGCCCGGAGGTGTATTTCTTATCAGACGATCGAGAATAAGGGGGAGTATCCCGAGGCGTTGAAACGGCTTGCCGGAGGACGAATTTTCGGGTGTGATGCCTGTCAGGAGGTGTGCCCCTGGAACAGGAGGGCGAAGGAGCATCGTGTTCCGGAGTTTTTCCCCAAGCCGCAGACGATTGGTTTGACGGAGCAGGATTGGCGGGAAATGGACGAGGCTTGTTTTCACGATCTTTTCAAAGATATGCCCCAGGAACGGACGGGACTGGAGCGGATTGTCAGGAATTTGTAAAAAGATGTGAGATAAATGCACAATTTTATTGAATATCTTGGTTATTTAACATACATTTACCGCGTAAATGTGCATGCGTTAAAAATTCTTTATTTGAAGTATGAAATTTAAGTGTAGTATCCTGCTCTCCTTGATTTTTTTGTCATTTGTGGGCAGCGTGAATGGACAGGACGGTAATAATACGTCTTATTTTTTATCTAATTTTCCGCAGCGTTACCGGATTAATCCGGCTTATCAGCCAGAATACAAGGTTTTCATCGGTTTACCGGGACTTAGCGGTATCTCTGTGAATTATCTCAATTCTTCGTTTGCGGTGGAGGATTTGCTTGTGAAGAGGCAAGATTCCGTGTATGTGGATATTGATAAGTTTTATAAAGGGTTGAAAAAGAGGAATTTCGTTAATTTTAATAACGAAAATTCAATTTTTTCTCTCGGTATTAAGGCTAAAAAGTGGTATGCCACGTTGGACATTACCCAGCGGAATGATTTTATGCTCCGGTTTAATAAGGATTTACTTACTTTTTTGAAGGAGGGTAATGCCAGCCATCCGAATATGGATTTCGGCCGATTGGGGTTGAATGGAAGTGCTTACCTGGAGTTTGCTTTGGGGTTGTCGAAGGAGGTGAACAATAAGCTGACTGTGGGAGGACGGGCAAAATTCCTGATGGGGGTTGCCAATGTGCATATGACCGATTCGGATATGGGGGTACGGACTTTGGACGACGGGACTTTGCTTTTGCGGTCGCGCCAGAATATCCGGGTGTCTTCTCCGGCAGAGGTGAGGTATGGTTTGGATGATAAGGGGTTCGTGGAGTGGGATAGCTTTGACCTGAATACGGACGGGCTCGGTGTTTCTTCGTTCCTGAATGCTCATAATCCCGGTTTCGCCATTGATTTGGGAGGACAATATAAGTTGAATGAGAAGATTAATCTGTTTGCCAGTTTGACCGATCTGGGTTTTATCCATTGGGGGAATAAGAGCAATACCTATAATTTTCATCAGGATACAGAGTTTGTGTGGGAAGGTGTGGATATTTCCAATAGTATCAATCAGAATAAGGATGGTTATGAGGATTTGGACGATGCTTTCGACCATTTGCTCGATAAGATGGATACCACATTCCGTTTGTCACCGGGAGGAGGGAGCTATAATACGATGTTAAGCCCGAAACTTCATTTGGGAGCCACTTATCAGTTGAATAAAACGTTCAATGTCGGCGGTTTGTTTAAAGCCACGCTGGTGGATAAGATGTTTATTCCGGCTTTGACGGCTTCTGTCAATGCCCGCCTGATCCGGAATGTGAGCGCTTCTGTTTCTTATACCGTAACCCGGGGTAATTATGCCAATATCGGTGCAGGTATTACCGCGAAATTGGGACCGTTCCAGTTGTATGCCATGACCGATAATTCATTGGCGGCTAATTATACGAATACCAGAATGATGAATGCCCGGGTGGGTATCAACCTTTTGTTCGGGCATAAAGACCATCAGAAGAAAAAGAAGGAAGTTCCGACGGAGGTGCTGGTGGAAACGGTGTTGCCGCGAAAAGATACGTTACCAAAAGATACGTTGAAACGGGATACTTTGCCAAAAGATACTACGGTTGTTCCCCTGAAAGAAGAGAAGGTGACTTCGGACGAGTTGCAGATCCGGGCTTGCTATGTGATTGTGGGTAGCTTTAAGAGCAAAGAGAAAGCAGAGGCTTTGAAGAAGCGTTTGCTCTTTATGGGTTTTAAAAATAGTTCGATTTTACGGAATGAGCAGGGGATGTACCGGGTTAGTGCCGCTTCGTTCGATACGCATGAGGAATGTTGGAATGAAGTGAGGCGTATCCGGAAGCAGTATCCCCAGTATGCGGATGCCTGGGGGCTGACGGTGAGGGAGTAGCCTTGCGGATAACAGATACAGATTCCCGTAGAATTTAGACCATTCTACGGGAATTTTGTTTGATAAATATTATTTATCGATCGATTGAAAAAATAAACTAAAATTACGATAGGGAAGTTTTTACAAGTCCGAAATATTGATGTACTTTGTAAAGATATATTAGAATGTTTATAAGATGAATGTAAGAGAATGGGCGCAGCAGGTGGTGAAACCTGCCGAGATAGAAAAATACCTGGTTAACGGAAAGGATTTTATTGATGAAGAGGGTATTTTCAGGAATCTGGAAATGCATAAAAATCCTGATCCGCAGCATGTACGCGATATATTGAAAAAATCGTTGGGGATTAATTTACTGACACCGGAAGAAACCGCCGTGTTGTTGAATGTGACCGATCCCGATTTGCTGGAAGAGATGCGGGAAGCGGCTTTGGAAGTGAAAAAACGTGTGTATGATAACCGTATTGTATTTTTTGCGCCTTTGTATTGTTCGAATCTTTGTGTGAATAGTTGCGTTTATTGTGGTTTCCGGAGCGAGAATTGTGAGGAAAAAAGGCATGTGCTGACGATGGAGGAGGTGCGCCGGGAAACGGAGGCGGTGATCGATGAAGGGCATAAGCGGTTGATTGCGGTGTATGGAGAGCATCCGCAGAGCGATGCCGATTATATTGCCGATTCTATGGCTACGATTTATGCTACCAAAAGGACAACTCCTTCCGGGAACGGGTTTAATAATATCCGCCGTATCAATATCAATGCGGCACCGATGAGTGTTGAAAATCTGAAAAAACTGTGGCGTGCCGGGATTGGTACTTATCAGGTGTTCCAGGAAACTTACCACCGGGGGCGATATGCCGAATTACACCCTGCGCATACGGTGAAGGGGAATTTCCGGTGGCGGTTGTATGCTATGCACCGGGCTATGGATGCAGGGATCGACGATGTGGCGATCGGGGCTTTGTTCGGCTTGTATGATTGGCGTTTCGAAGTGATGGGGCTGGTGCATCATGCACATGATTTGGAAAGACAGTTCGGCATAGGCCCTCACACGATTTCTTTCCCGCGTATGCAGCCTGCTCCCGGTTCTTTTATGAGTGAAAATTCGCCTTATTTGGTGGAGGACGATGCTTGTAAGCGTCTTGTCACCGTTTTGCGTCTGGCTGTGCCTTATACCGGGCTGATTGTGACTGCGCGGGAAAGGGCCGATTTGAGGCGTGAGATTATCCGTTACGGATGCACCCAGACAGATGCTTCCAGTAAGATCGGGATCGGGGCTTATTCGCAGAAAAAGAGGCAGGATGAGAATCCCGATAAGGTGCAGTTTATGCTGGGGGATGAACGCAGTTTGGATGAGGTGGTACGTGAGCTGGCTACGGACGGATACATCACTTCTTTTTGTACCGCAGGTTACCGTTGCGGCAGGACGGGAGATAAGATTATGACTTTGCTGGGAAAGGGTGTGGAAGGAAAGTTCTGTAAGCTGAATGCGGTGCTGACATTCCGGGAGTACCTGAATGATTATGCTTCGGCTGAAACCCGGCGGATAGGGGAACAATTGATCGAACGGGAGTTGAAGGCTATCGAGACTATGCCGTTTTTCAGTGATAAAAAGTTATTACCGACGTTTTTATCTTATTATAACCGGATCGCTTCCGGGGAACGCGACCTTTATATGTAAGAAAGGCTTTCGGGACAGTCAGGGAAGGTGGGCGTTGCGGAATAGCGAATGTCTTATTTTGAAAGCCGAGAACAGGAAATCTTTATTGGAATGAAATAGAAAGCCCGGAGAATGGTTCTCCGGGCTTGTTTTATTATTTGTCCAGTACTTTTTTGATTTGGCGTTTTGCGAGGGTAAGGGGGGCTAACGAACAAGGTCCGTTGATACAACCTCCGTCACAGGCCATGACTTCTACGAATTGGGCTTCCGGTTTTTTGACCATTGCTTTTAATAAGGCCTGATTCTTTTTATCCAGTCCTTCGACTGCCGTGGTGGTGAATCCGTCTCCGGCAGTGTTGACCACTGCGGCGCGAACACCTCCTGCCTGTGCAAAGCCCCTGCCGAATTTGGTTACTCTGGCATTAAGCGGTTTTTCCGGGCAGTTCGCCACATCGATGTCATAAGCCACCATGAATGCCCCTAATTCTTCAAAACTCATTACATAATCGACCTCCGGAACGGAGTCGGCTTCATGGCGTTTTGCCAGGCACGGGCCGATAAATACGACTTCTGCGTCCGGATATTTTTCTTTGGCATAACGGGCGGCATAGACCATCGGACTGCGGGTTTCCGAAACAAAGGGTTTTAACATGGTGGCATGTTTTTCAACCCAGCCCGTATAAGCCGGACAGCAGGATGTGGTCATGAAAGCCTGTCCTTCGTGCATTTTTTCCTGTAATTCTTTGGCTTCGTTTTCTATGGTGATTTCTGCCCCTAAGGCTACTTCGATCACATCGTCGAATCCGATTTGCTTGATCGCAGAGAGCACCTGACCGGGCGATGCGTTGAATTGCCCGTAAATGGCAGGAGCCGGAATGGCTACGATTTGTTTATTGGGGTTGCTCAATGTTTTATGGATGTCGATAATTTTGGAGCGTTCCATAATCGCTCCGTAAGGGCATATCTGCATACATTTCCCGCAATAGATACATTTGTCCTTGTCGATGTGTTCCACTCCCATATCGTCTTTGGTAATGGCTTTCACCGGGCATACGTCTTCGCAGGGAACAGGGGTATAGACAATGGCATGGTAAGGACATACTTTTTGGCATAACCCGCAGTTCACGCAATCTTCCCGGCTGATATTGGCTTTTCCCCCGATGAAGGAGATCGCTGTTTTCGGGCAGTTCATCACACAGGGCCGGCCTTCGCATCCCCGGCAGAGGTTTGTCACCGCATATTGCGACTGGATACAGGCGCTGCAAGCTTCGTTTACTACCGATAAGATGTTTTCTTTGGCGTTTTTATTCGCCATAGCCATGCGTGCAAAATCCGACAGGTGGATTAAATCTATTTCCTCGTCTGTAATTTCGAATCCGAGTATCGAGATGATTTTATGTTTCAGGATGTAGCGGTCTTTGTGAATGCAGCACCTCACGGGACGTTTGTTGCGGGGACGCATTTCCACCGGAAGGTATTTTAACCGGGAAACTAATTCGTCGTTTTTTAATAATTTAACAATACGGATTAACAATTCCCGTTTCGTGAGCATTGCAAAATTGTCGTACAGCATAAGGAAAATTTTAGATTAAAGATTTCGGGCCCGGATTGCGAATATAGGAAAAATGGCAGCAATCGTCCGTTATCCGTTACCATTTTGTTTAGCGGCTTCAAAGATAGCTAATTTCTACGTCTTTCAGATATTTTGTTTCCAATAAATATTTAATTTTCTTTACCACATTTCGCCTTATTTCCAGTTCCACGGGAAGGTTAGGGTCCTGATGGGCCGTGTTGATACGGGTTCCTACGACGAATATGATGCGGTCGCTGTTGTGAAGAAGTTCTATGATTTGTTCGGCAGGCCCGTAGGGACGTTTGTAGTGTCCTTGTGTGAGCAGACGTTCCACTTTACTCAGGGTGAGGATGCCTTCTGTGATCAGGTCGATGCCTTCTATGTGGGAAACAGGGGGTAATTCTTTGTCGGCGGTGTCCAGTTCTACGCTCACGGGGCGTTTTAATTCCCTGGAAATGATATTTGCCGTTGTCCCTCCGCACAGGATTCGTTTTCCCGGAAAATGGTTTACCCGCTCGGCCAAATAACTATCTTTTCCCTGATCGTAGGGAGGTCCCGTACAGATCAGAAGGTTGCGGGGAGTGCGGCGATACACCACACAGCAACTGGTGTCGTCGAGCGAAGTGAAGCCGTCGTTTTTTACCGCCTGGGCTACAATTTTACCCGATAGCTCTTTGGCGGAGATTCCGGGGTGCTGTTGCAGGATTTTCCCGATATATGGAATCACACCCGTGTCCCAGCCGAAGGGCATTTGAGGAGTTCCCATGCCTGACTGGCTGACCCCGTCGGTGAAGCAGATGAGGCGGTCTTCTTTTTCAAGCCGGAATTCCGATACCCAAAGGTAAGTGTTTTCCAAATCGGCACGTTCCACCGGGATGTGCCGTTTGGGGATTTCTACGATCTGTCCGTTCCGAAACAGGCAGACCGGAGGTGTTTCGTATTCGATCACTTTCACCTGTCCGGAAAGACCGATGTCGAAGATGCAGAAAGTGGAATAACTGATTTTCCTTTCCCTGTCTTCCGGCAGGGTGTGGATGATCGAGAGGGCTGTTTGGAGAATAGTTTCGTTCAGGGCCGTGTAGTTCATCGCCATTATAGCTGTCATGGACGATAAGACACAGGCCTTGATTCCGCTTCCCAACCCGTCGGAGAGGACTGTGATGATTCTGCCTTCAGGGTCGAGTTTTTGCGACCGGAAGCAATCACCGCATACCGGGTTTCCGGTTTTGTTTTTTTGGGAGCAATCGACTTCAATAAATATTTCGTCTGTCGGATATTGATTCATCGGTTATTCCTTTTTCGTGATTGTCTTGCAGTGTTTCTATCACCGAGCGCAGGATCGTATCGGAAAATGCGGCATTTTCGCCCAATAGGCAAGCCACCTGCTGTACGGTGGACATGTGTTTCTGTATCACTTCCTGTATTTTTTCCTGAATCCATTCTTTACGGACGTAAGGTTCGCGTAAGTCCTGTAAAAGTCCGAAAATTAAATGATGAGGCTGTATATTGTAGATAGATAGCAGCCATATCCGGTCGCCTTCCCGGATTTGTTTTTCTTTTATTTCCTGTCCGGAACAGAGTACGGAATGGAACAGATCGCTGAAAGGGCACACCTTTTCCAGCACCATTCCCTGTAAGCCGGGAGAAACGTCGTATATCATCCGGATGTCTTCACCTAACAGGTTGGCACAATATTGGTTCATGTCTGATATTTTCAGGTCGGCATCCACCAGTATCACCCCGGCAGGTATTTTTTGAAGCATAACCGTGACTTTGCCATGCGCCACTTTGCGCATGTATGACACGCACATATTTTCTTCGGCTCTTCCTTCGAGCATCGCTACGGCAAAATCCCGGCAGGAATCATAGCCGCAACCGCTGCAGTTCAGTTCGTCGCAAGGGGCAGTTTTCCCGATAGCGGCTAAAGCCTGGACGATTTCCACCTCCGAATGTTGGGGTGTTTTTATTTCATTGGCGATGTAAGTTTCTGAAAAATCCAGATGCCCATAGTCTTTCACCGGATTGCCGGGACAGGCGTTCCGGTAGTTTTGCAGGAGGTATCTTTTGGTGGCGGGTGAAAGCCCGGATAACTGGGAAGGGCCGTTGCTGCATCCACCTTTGCAGGCCAGTAATTCGAGGAATAAGGTCGTGTCTCTGGGGAAATCTTCCGCTGCATCGATCAGGTTCCCGATGTTGTCTAATCCTGAAAATGCCATTTTAGTCACCGTTTTGTCGGGGGTGGTGATGCCGGATAACATTCCTCCTTCGATAGGATACCGGGTGCCGAGCCCGGAGGGATAGGGTATAAATATGTCTTCAGCTTCCGGTTCCACCTGTACCGGAAGGATATGTTCTTTTTCAAACCATTGGGCGAGGTCTTTAAAGGTCAGGGCGACTTCAACTAATTCTTTGTGGTTGTCTGCTTCTAACTTTTTACAGATGCAAGGCCCGGCAAATACCACTTTTATATCTTCTCCATAGTGTGATTTTAATAGCTTGGCATGCGACAGCATGGGAGAGAGTACCGGAGTGAGCGCAGGAAGCCGGGAAGCGGAGTATTTACGGATATATTCCACAACGACAGGACAAGTGGTGGATATGTATGTACCCGGGGCGGATTCCTGCAAATGACGGCTGACTTTTGCAGATACGATTTCTGCGCCTAAAGCTGTTTCAGATACGCCGAAAAATCCCAGGCGGCGGATGGCCGCAATTAGCCGGGGAACGGGGATGTCTTTAAATTCACTGACGTAAGAGGGAGCCAGGGAAAGAATGACTTTGGGGAACTTTTCCAGCGTCATTTGTGCCCGGCTTATACCGTCCCTTACTTTTTTCGCCCCGGTGGGGCATACCTGGGTGCAGTGGCCGCAATAGATGCAGCGTTCCTCCATGATATAGGCTTTGTTGTCCTCGATACGGATTGCTTTTACAGGACATTCCCGGATACATTTGTAACAATCCTGGCAGTTTTCCGGTTCTGTGTAGATGGGTTTTAATTGCATGGGAATTCTTCTTGTAAAATTTTATATAATCCCGATAGGTTTACTTCCTGATAGGTTTTTCCGTCGATCGTCAGTACCGGGCCTTTGTTGCATAGCTCTTCACATAAATGGCCGCTGAAAGAAATTTCTGCTTCCAGATGGTTTTCAGCGATGTATTTTTTTATTGCTTCCAGGTGGGTGTTGTTCCCTCTGGAGTAACAGGAGCTACCGAGGCATATCCGGATTTGGCGCATATATGGTATGTTTTTGTTACAAATATAAAAAAGCCGGGGAATATTCCCGGATAGAAGGAGAGGAAAGTTGGGAGTATATAAAAAAACCGCCCCGGAGGGCGGTTTTCATATATTAAAAGGAGCGATTTATTTTTTTATGATCTCAGCCTTTTTTCCGAATCTTCTTCTAAAGTCGAATGACAGCGGTGTGGCAACGAACAGTGAAGAGTAGGTTCCTACGATGATACCGATCAACAATGCGAATACGAATCCTTTGATTGAAGTACCACCGAAGATGAAGATGGCCAACAATACAACCAAGGTCGAGAGCGAGGTACTGAATGTACGGCGGAGCGTAGAATTCAAAGCTGCGTTGGTTGTATCCATGTCGTCACGTTTCGGATATAAGCGGTGATATTCCCGAATACGGTCGAATACAACCACGGTATCGTTGATGGAGTAACCCACCACGGTCAGGATGGCCGCAATAAATGCCTGGTCGATCTCTAAGGAGAAGGGCAACAAGCCGGAAAGCAACGAGAATAACCCTAATACAACAATCGTATTGTGTGCCAGACCGAGAACGGCTCCCGCTCCATACCACCAGTTTGAGAACCGTACCATGATGTAAACAAAGATGACGAGTAGGGCAAAAACAACCGACCAAATAGCGGCTCTGGTAACGTCTTCAGCAACGGCGGGTCCTACTTTTTGAGACATCTGACGGTTTTCGGTGAGGAATTCCTCTTTTGTCGTGCCGTCCGGCAAGTAAGATTTTAATCCTTCATACAGTAAAGCTTCCACTTCATCGTCCGCTTCTGTTCCTTCGTCTGCAATCCGATATTTTGTGGTGATTCTAACCTGATTGTCTCCACCGAAGGTTTTCACTTCCGGTGCGCTACCGTAAACCACGGCCAGACTTTCAGCGATGGATTCCACCTGTACGGGTTTGTCGAATACAACGGTATAAGTTCTACCTCCAACGAAGTCGATACCTTTATCCAAACCTTTGGTGAACAAAGAAGCCAAACAGATCACGGTGATGATTCCCGATACAATGTAACCCACTTTGCGTCTTTGCAGGAACGGGAAATTAATATCGCGCAGCCAGTTTGCCGTGAACGGAGTGGTGAATTTTACGTTTTCGCTCTTGTTTACAGCGCTGTCTAAAATCAAACGGGTGATAAAGATTGCGCAGAACAGAGAGGTGAAGATACCGATGATCAATGTGGTTGCGAAACCTTTGATCGGGCCTTCTCCGAAGTAATAAAGGATAAAACCGGTTAATAAGGTGGTCACGTTACCGTCGATAATAGCAGAGTAGGCTTGTTTGTAACCCTCTTTAACAGCGAGTTTCATGCCTTTGCCCGATCTCAGCTCTTCCTGAATACGTTCGTAGATCAATACGTTGGCATCCACGGACATACCCATCGTCAATACGATACCCGCAATACCTGGCAGTGTCAATACCGCCCCGATAGAAGCGAGCACACCGAACAGGAAGAACAAGTTGGTGAATAAAGCGATGTCGGCGGCTAAACCAGCTCCCCGGCTATAAAAGAATAACATATAAAGCAATACGAGGCAGAATGCGATCACAAATGACCACATACCCGATTGAATAGATTCGCTACCTAAAGACGGTCCTACGATTTCATCGGCGATGATACGTGCCGGAGCAGGCAGTTTTCCTGATTTCAGGATGTTTGCTAAGTCCTGTGCTTCTTTCACATCGAAGTGTCCGGTGATCTGTGAGCTACCTCCTTTAATTTCCGAATTAACGGTGGGAGAGGAACATACATAATCATCCAATACGATAGCGATGCTGTGTCCGATGTTTTCTTTGGTCAAACGTGCCCAAACTTTTGCACCTTCGCCGTTCATGTTCATTGAAACAATCGGGGCACCTCCGCTACGGTCGTCAAATGTTTGGCGGGCATCTACTACCGCACCTCCGTCCAACGGAGCTTTTCCGTCGCGGGTGGTGATTTTAATGGCATGCAATGCCAATACATCCCCTTCCGGTTTGCTTGCCCACAACAATTTGGCATTTCTCGGGAATACAGATTTGATTTGCGGTAATGCCAGTAATTTATTGATAGCAGAAGTATCTTTCAGGCGTGCCAGACCGACTGTCGAGCCTTGCTGATTGATACGTCCTTCGCGGTCGATATTCGGAGTCAATAAAGCGAAAAGCGGGTTTTGCTTCATAAATTCTGCCTGGTCAGCCACTTTCAGAGAGTCGCTTAAACCGCTGATCAGGCTGTTACCCGTCGTATCGTTTGCAGCTGTCGTGGTTTCGGCAGTGTTAACGGCAGCTAATGCCAATGAATCGGCAGAACTCAGGACTTCGGTCGCTTTGTTCAGGTCGCGTGCTTTTTCGTTGGCAGCTTCCAGATATTTGTAGAAATCGCCATTATCAAATGTTTCGTAAAATTCCAAAGCAGCAGTTCCCTGCAACAGTTTTCTAACGCGCTGTGCATCTTTGATACCCGGAAGCTCGATTACGATACGGCCGGAGATGTCGGCTTTACGGATGTTAGGCTGTGCTACACCGAAACGGTCGATACGGGTACGCAGAATATTGAATGTATTGTCGATCGCTCCGTCGGCTTCTGCACGTACAACGTCCAGAACTTCTTTGTTGGTAGCTCCGATTTTGATTTTATCTTTTAGTTCTACCGTTCCGAAGATGTTAGGAGATGCAAGTTGTGCATTCGGTGCTATTCTTGCAAATGCTTCGCCAAAAAGGGTTACGAAATCTTTTGGGCTGCTGTTACGCATTTTAACGGCTTCCTGGATCGCCTGATTGAAGGCTTCGTCCTGAGAATAGTTGGCTAAGCTGCGAACAACATCGGCAACATCAACCTCCATCGTAACGTTCATACCGCCCCGTAAGTCAAGACCCAGGTTCAGTTCTAACTCCTTACATTCTTTGTAAGTAAATTTGGCAAGTCCCAGAAAGTTATAAACTTCTTGGTTTGCAATAGAATCCAGGTATGCCTTTTCCTTGTCAGGGTCGCCTTGCGCATATACACGTGCGGCTTTTTCAACCCTTGTCGTCTTGTAGGTAAAAGATAACTGGTAAATACTTACTAATGCCAAAGCAATAGCAAGTAATGTAATCGCTCCTTTATTCTGCATTTTTACAATAGATTATATATTACTTAATTTTATTAATACTTTTCACCAATATTAATGCGCAAAAGTATAATATTTTTTCAAATTACCTGCGGCAGATTAAGATTTTCTTTTGATAATCTATCACAACGCAATGTTTTACGCAAAAATCACAACCTAATAGCGCAATAATTTTTCGTTCCAGATGCCGGTTATACATCTCCTTAACATAATCCAGGTCTATCGCGGCCAATAGCATGTTTTTGAATGGATGCCCGCCTATTTTCACTTCCTGTATCCGGATCACTTTCACATCTTCGATTTGTCCGGTGACGCTTCCCGATTGTATTTGGATTCCGGTTTTTTCTATTTCGTTCCCCTCCAGCAACTGATTGTCGATCACGGTGACCGAAGCTCCCGTATCGATGATGGCTTCCCCTTTGACTCCGTTTATTTCGAAAGGGGTGATCAGGTGATAGCTGTTGCTTTCCAATTCAACGATTTCTATTGGAATGACGGCTTTGGGGGATCGGTAGGAAATGTGTTTTGCCTGTTCTTCGAAATGACAGGCTTTCAGGTGTTTTTTCCGTTTCATAGATTCTTGTCCCACGATTCGGTCACAAACTTAAACAATATCAGGGGAATGACAAGATAAAAAAGGGATATTAACCTTTTATATATAAAAAAACAGAGGCGTATGCCTCTGTTTTTATCTGTTGTGAAAAAGTTCCGATTAGAACATTTTCATATCGTCCAGCACGTTCATTACCGATTTTACTGCTTTGGCAGATTCTTCCAGCAATTGTTTTTCTTCTTTGTCGAGTTTCACTTCGATGATCTTTTCGATACCGTTTTTGCCTAAGATTACCGGAACACCCAGGTAGATGTCTTTCATTCCGTATTCGCCGTTCAATAGGGCGCATACCGGGAATACACGTCTTTGGTTGTTAACGATAGCTTCCACCATTTGAGCGGCAGCAGCTCCGGGAGCATACCATGCAGAAGTTCCCATCAGTTTAACCAATTCGCCACCACCGACTTTTGTTCTTTCGATGATTGCATGCAGGGTGTCTGCATCCATTAATTCAGTTACAGGGATACCGCCAACTGTGGTGTAGCGGGGAAGCGGAACCATCGTGTCGCCGTGTCCTCCCAATAAAAGAGCCTGAATATCTTTCGGAGATACATTCAATGCTTCGGCCAGAAACGCCCGGTAACGTGCCGTATCGAGGATACCTGCCATTCCGAATACTTTAGAAGAATCGATTTTGGCAGCCAGGAATGAGCAATAACACATTACGTCCAACGGGTTGGATACGATGATGATTTTTGCGTTCGGAGAATATTTGATAACATTTTCAGTAACCGATTTTACGATACCTGCGTTGGTTGAAATTAAATCGTCGCGGCTCATTCCCGGTTTGCGGGGAAGGCCTGAAGTAATCACCACAACTTCGGAATCGGCTGTTGCTGGGTAGTCATTGGTTACACCTTTGATGCGGGTATCATAAAGGTTGATCGGGGCGGTTTGCCACATATCCAGGGATTTACCTTCTGAAACACCTTCTTTGATGTCGAGAAGAACTACTTCATTTACAATGTCTTTTTCTGCAATGCAGTTAGCACATGTTGCACCAACGTTACCTGCTCCAACAACTGTTACTTTCATTTTGTTATAATTTTTATTGTTATACTAAAATTCTTTCCATGGGCTTTTATACCGACGTCAAATTTACTTCTTTTTTAGAATCGAGCAAAATATTAGAGAAAAAATTCTTTAATTTTTCACGGGAGGATGAAACCGGGAAATCGTCCGTCTGGACATGCTCACGAATCCTGTATTTTATCCGGGGCATGGGAGATTTACTCCGTATGGCAGGCAGTTTTTTCCCGCGATGATTTATTTCGTGGAGAAATTCAATTTTTTCCGTTGAAAATACACGAACCACAAAGGCAATACCGTGCCTTTGACGATGCTCGAAAGGGTGACGCTCCACCAAATCCCGTTCAGCCCCAATGCCGGGAATGTCGTCAGCCAATAAGCCATAGGGATACGTGCCCCTGTAAATACGATGCTGACCAATGCCGGGGGCGTGGTGTTGCCGCAACCGTTGAAAGCTCCGGCTGTGACAGCCTCCAATACCATGAATAATTGCGAGAGTGCCAATATCCTCAGGTAGTCTCCGCCTGCCTGAATAGCGGCTTCTTCGGTGACGAAGATGTTGAATATTTCTTTGTTGAATATCCAGAACAGGATGGCGGCAACCGCTCCGAACGAACAGGAAATCCGTAAGGTCATGCGATAGCCTTTCCGGATGCGTTCGTAGTTTCCCGCTCCGTAGTTTTGTCCGGTGAACGAGGCTAAGGCCGTGGAAAATCCGGCAGCGGTCATCCAGGAAATCGCTTCGATCTGTGAACCGATGCTTTGGGTGGCCACTCCTACTGCTCCCCAGCGGGCTGCCAGCGTGGCCAACGTCAGCGAGAAAAGGGAAAACATGGCGTTTTCGATGCTTACAGGTAACCCCAACCGGGCAATCCTGCCTGCAAATTGTTTGTTGGGAGCTGTAAATAACCTGATTTTTCCCAATGTAAACCGGAAGGAAAATACTTTTCTGGCAAAGATGCTGAATACCACAAACTGTGAGAGCGCTGTGGCGATGGCTGCCCCTGCCGTGCCCATTGCCGGAAAAGGGCCATAGCCATAAATTAATAAGGGATCGAGCAGGATGTTTACAACCAATCCCACTGCTGTGATGCGGAATGGGGTTTTGCTGTCGCCCTGTCCATTGTATAGGCCGCTAAAGGTGTTGTTGTTGAATTGGCAGAACAGACCGGGGGCGACGATGCGCATATAGCCTACCGCCTGTTCCGTTACTTCCGCTTCGAAATCGAAAAGCCCGATTAACCGGGGAGCAAAGATCAGGATCAGGCAGGCATAGATGAAGGCGATCAATACCGAGAGCTTGACGGCCTGATTGGCATATATATTCGCCCGTTTTAAGTCCTTTGACCCGACTGACTGCGACACGGTGATTTCCGCCCCGGTTTTGGTCAGCAGGGAAAATGCGTTGCATAGCCAGGTGAAGAATCCGGCGGCTCCTGCGGCGGCCACACTGGTTGTTCCCAAATGTCCCAGCCATAACATATCGGTCATGCTGTACGCCATTTGGATGAAAGAAGCTGAGATCAGGGGGACTGCCATGACCCATAACCCTTGAAAGATACTTCCCTGGGTGAGATCAGTCGGTTGTTTCATCTAATTACTGCTGTAAGCCGGGATGTTCCCGGCGTTGAAGTGGTGTGGATAAACCGGAGAAAGTTCATATTTTCTCCGGTTTGAATTTTATTTTGCCTTTTTGCTGTTGTAGGCTTCTAATGCTTTTTCCAAAACAATCAGGGCGTTGGCAAGGTCTTCTTTTTTCAGGACATACGCGATACGGACTTCGTTTTTGCCCAAGCCCGGAGTGGTGTAGAAACCGGAAGCCGGAGCCATAAATACGGTTTGCCCTTCATATTGAAATTCTTCCAGGCACCAGGCACAGAATTTATCGGCATCGTCCACCGGAAGTTTCGCCACGGTATAGAATGCTCCCATCGGAATGGGGGAATAGCAGCCCGGAATCCTGTTCAGTCCGTCGATCAGGAATTTCCGCCGTTCCACGTATTCATTATAAACGTCGAGCATATATTCTTCCGGAGTGTCCAGAGAAGCTTCGGCAATGAGCTGCCCGATCAATGGGGGGCTCAGGCGTGCCTGACACCATTTCATAACGTTTTCTTTTACCTGCTTGTTTTTGGTGATCAGTGCCCCGATCCGGATGCCGCATTCGCTGTAACGTTTGGATACGGAATCCACGAGGATTACATTATTTTCAATGCCTTCCAGATGGAATGCCGAGATATAGGGTGCGCCTGTGTAGCAGAATTCCCGGTAAACTTCGTCGGAAAACAGGAATAGATCGTATTTTTTGACCAAGTCCCGGATCTGATTCATTTCTTTTTGCGTGTAAAGATAACCTGTCGGGTTGTTCGGATTACAGATCAGGATTGCTTTGGTGCGCGGTGTGATCAGTTCTTCGAATTTTTCTACGGAAGGAAGGGCAAAACCTTCTTCAATGGTGGACGGAACGGTTTTAATCACGGCTCCGCAAGAGATGGCGAATGCCATGTAGTTGGCGTAGGCCGGTTCCGGCACAATGATTTCATCGCCCGGATCGAGGCAAGCCATAAATGAAAAAAATACGGCTTCAGACCCTCCGGTGGTTATGATGATGTCGTCTGCGCTGACGTTTATTTTGAATTTGTCGTAGTATTTCACCAGTTTTTCACGGAAGCTGCGGATTCCCTCGCTGGGAGAATACTCCAGCACTTTCCGGTCGAGATTGTGCGCCGCTCGTAACGCGACCTCCGGTGTCGCCACGTCGGGCTGACCGATATTGAGGTGATATACTTTGATTCCCTTCGCTTTAGCCTTGTTGGCTAACGGTACTAATTTTCGGATGGGCGAAGCGGGCATATCTATTCCGCGTTGTGAAATGTTTGGCATTCAGTTTGGTTTTAATAATTTGTGAGCGGCAAAGGTACGAAATAATTGAATATTGAAAAACGGTTCTGCCGGGATTGAAAAAAAATTGAAAGCCTGTCTTACCGAATGCAAAAATTACTTTTACTTTTGTGAAAATTATCCGGTATGGGCGCGGGTCATTCCAAGAGTCCTGTCGTTTTTTATTTGTCTGGTTATAAATCGATTAAGATATTAAAGAATTATGAAAAAAAATGTAGTCGTTATTGCTGGTGGCAACTCTTCCGAATACGGTGTATCTATAAAATCAGGTCATCATGTTTTTTCGGAAGTGGACGGGGAGCGTTATAATAAATATTTGATGATTTTGCAGGGAAGGGTATGGCAGGTGGATATAGACGGGAAGCGGTATGATGTGGATAAGAATGATTTTTCTTTTATGCTGGAAGGGCAGAAAATCGCGTTCGATTTTGCTTACATCACCATTCATGGAGTGCCGGGGGAGAACGGAATGTTGCAGGGATACCTGGATATGATGGGAGTTCCCTATTCCACATGCAGCACGCTTTGCGAGGCTATTACATTCGATAAATACACTTGTACGAATTATTTGCGCGGTTTCGGTATTCATACGACCGAGCCTGTGATGCTGACCCGGGGACAGGGATATGATAAAGAGGCGGTGCTGGACGCTGTTGGTTTGCCTTGTTTTGTGAAACCTAACGCGGAGGGGTCGAGTTTTGGCGTGTCGAAAGTGAAGACGGCGGCGGATTTCGATGCGGCGATGGAGGAAGCGTTCAGCAAATGCCACGAGGTGTTGGTGGAAACCTTTATCGACGGTACCGAGTTTACCTGCGGGCTTTATAAAGTGGGAAGTAAGAAAGTGATTTTCCCGGTGGCCGAGATTATTTCTAAGAAAGAGTTTTTTGATTTTGAGGCGAAATACGATGCAACCAAGTCGGATGAAATTATTCCGGGGCGATTCTCAGAAGAGATCACGGATCAAATTCAGTCGATGGCATCGGAAGTTTATGATTTGCTGCGCTGCGAGGGGATTGTCAGAATCGATGGTTTTGTAAAGGGAGATGAGGTGATTATGCTGGAAGTGAATACCACTCCGGGAATGACCGCTAACAGTTTTATTCCCAAGATGGTGCGGTGCATGGGAACTACGCTGAAAGAAGTGATCACGGAGATCGTTGAGGATAAATTGAAAAAATAATATTATAGATTCCGATTGAAACTTCAGCTTTCCGGCGGTTTGCTGTCGGCGGGCCGGGGTTTCTATCGGTGAAAATGCCTGTTTTCCGGATGAAACCGGACAGGTATGGCAAAGTCCGGGGAACTTTTTAGGTGGTCGTCTTTGCCGTATGTTTTATTTCTTTTGCAGGTTCTTGATAAAAAAATCACAAAGCCGGTTAAATTCATAATTGCCTCCTAAGCCGTGGCCTTTTCCGGGCATATAGAGCTGTTCGAACGGTTTGTCCACTTTTATCAGTGCGTTCACCACCTGCAAGGTGGATGCCGGGTCTACATTGTCGTCCAATTCTCCGTTGATCAGTAATAAATCGCCTTTCAGCAGGTGTGCGTTGTCCACATTCGAAGAACGGCTATACGATTCGTCTACCGGGTATCCCATCCACAATTCGTTCCACCACACTTTATCCATTCTGTTGTCGTGGCAGCCACAGAAAGAAACTGCCGCTTTGTAGAAATCATTGTGGAATAGCAGGGCTGCCATAGCATTTTGTCCGCCTGCCGACCAACCGTAAATTCCCACTCTTTCCGTGTCCATATATTTATATTTCCGGGCGGCCGCCTGTATCCAGAGTATCCGGTCCGGAAATCCCGCGTCTTTCAGGTTTTTCCAGCAAACGTTGTGGAATTTCTTCGAACGGTTGTTTGTGCCCATGCCGTCTATTTTCACGACGATGAATCCCAATTCCGCCAGTGAGGACATAAACCAGCTGATTGCCTGAAAATCTTTACCTACATGTGAGTCGTGCGGGCCGGCGTATATATCCTCGATGACCGGGTACGATTTCGAAGGGTCGAAATGGGTAGGGCGGTAGATGGTTCCCCAAATATCCGTTTTGCCATCCCTGCCTTTGGCGCAGAATACTTCCGGCATTTGCCATCCTGCCTTTTCCAGGTTGCTGACATCGCATTTTTCCAATATTGTGATGATTTTTGTGTCTTCCGTGCGGCGTAGCAGGCTGACCGGGGGTAAGTCCGGACGTGAATATACGTCGACGAAGAAGCGGCGGTCTTTGGAAAAATAAACTTTATGGTTACCATTTTCCGGGGTCAGGACAGAGAATCCCTTTCCATCGAGGTCAACACAGCAATAGTGAAGGTTATAAGGGTCTTCTTTTTTGTTCATTCCGGAAGCCATGAAATAAATTTTCCGGTTTGCCACGTCCACAAAGTCCACTTTACGCACTACAAATTCACCTTTTGTCAGTTGTTTTTTCACTTCCCCGCTCTTCCCGTCGATCAGGTAGAGGTGCCGCCAGCCGTCCCGTTCGGATAGCCAGAGAATTTCCGCTCCGTCGTTCAGGTCGTAACGATAGTTGTTGATGTATGAAATGAAGGTGGGTGAAGTTTCATCTATCAAATGACGGATTGCGCCATTCCCGGCGTTGACTTCTCCCACGATATACCGCTGGTGTCCGCGCTGGTTAAATTCGAATGTGAAAGCACGGCTATCCTGCCTCCAGCCTGTGAATGTCAGGCTGAACTGATGTTCATACAGGCGGGTGTCTAAGGGGATTTGCTTTTTTTGTTCCACATCGAACAATACCGGGAGGGAAACGGGAAGCAGGTCGCCCGGTTTTGCATAATCCCTCCAATGCAGCACGGGTTGCAGTTGTTTTTCCGGTGCGGATTCCAATAAAGGAATTTTCCGGCAGTTTACCTGCCGGGTTTTCACCGTCGCAAGTTTTTTAGAATCGGGCGACCACCGGAGGCGTTCTTCGTAGGGGTATCCCGGAGCACCGTCCCGGCTCAGGGCGATTTCGTCCGTTTGTTTCCCGTTGGCGGGGCGGATGTAAACATTGTTATCTTTGATATAAGCTATCCATTGTTCGTCGGGGGAGTATACCTGCCCGTCGTGCCTTCTTTCTTTCCGATTTCCTTTGTCGGTTTGCCGTTCGCTATTTTTCCATTCTTCGGGAATCAGGGAATCCAGTTCTTTCCGTTCGGCTGCGCGTTGTTTTTCCCCTGTTTCCGCATTTACCAGATAGAAAAATTCTCCTTCCCGCTCCCGGTTTTTATACCAGAAATAGGGGGAGTCCCCGATCCATTCCGGCTGAACACCGGGGGAATACACTTGGTTTGTCAGTTGCCGGAGAGAGTCCAGGTGCTGATAATCTTTTGCCGCAGCCAGGACAGGCATGTCCTGACACCACAGCAGTGCAATAAAAAGAATCCAATAGTGCCGCATATTTTTTTTGTTAAGTGCCCGTTCCGAAATCATAGGATTAAAATGGCGTGCTGTTTTGGATGTATGCTTATTTGTAGCCGTCCGTTCCCGTCCTGATGCCTTCGGTGAATTTAGAAAAACGCCGTTACAAGTTATCAAGAAAATTCCGGACTGCAAAAAAGAAGGGAGGTGATTTATGCGGGATGCCCTATTTTGTATGATACGAAGAAGCGGAGGGAGGGAACGATTGGTTTCCGGTGGATACTCCTGCTTGCCGGACAGATACCTGAAAGAAAATCCGGTTTTGTTCGGGTGCTTTTGCCGGACAGATATGGGGGAATAGGGAGGTAACCGTTTTTTATGCTCCGAAAGAATTTATTCTATGATTCCACCGCCCACCATGTCTTCGTTTTCATAGAACACCGCGCTTTGCCCAGGTGTGATAGAATCCATTTCTTCGTGGAACACCACCCGGATGCGGTCGCCTTCCGGATATAACGAGGCTTTGCCGCCCTGGTTGCGGTAGCGGATTTTAGCCGTCACTTCAAGCCCTTCCGGGATTGTTGCGTATTTCATCAGGTTGATTTTCCCGGCATAGAAGGTTTTACCTTGCAATTCGTCCTTTGTGCCTAACACAACGATGTTGTTTTCCGGGTGTATGGCCACCACGAACATGGGCTGGCCTAAAGCGATGCCTAAGCCTTTGCGCTGGCCGATGGTGTAGTTCGGATAGCCTTTGTGGGTGCCCAGTTTGTTCCCTTGGGTGTCTGTAAAATCCCCCGGCCCGTATTTTTCAGTGTAGTTTTCAACGTGTTCGGCCAGAAAAGCCCGGTAGTCGTTTTCCGGGATGAAACAAATCTCCTGGCTTTCCACCTTTTTGGATAGCTTTTCATAGCCATGTTCCAGAGCGATCCGGCGTACCTCCGGTTTGGTCAGTTCTCCCAATGGGAAAATAGTCCGGGCGAGGTTTTCCTGTGTCAGCGTCCAGAGAAAATAGGTTTGGTCTTTCGATTCGTCGGCTCCTTTCCGCAGATACCACCGCCCGTTTTGATGACCGATACGGGCGTAGTGCCCTGTGGACACATATTGGCATCCCAGCTCGTCCGCCGTTTCGATGATCTTGCCCCATTTGATGGTGGAGTTACAGACCACACAGGGGTTTGGCGTGCGTCCGCGCAGGTATTCGTCGATAAAGTTTGTGATGACCGTGTCCTTAAATTCCTGGCGTATATCCAGAATATGATGTTCGAATCCCAGGTCCTGCGCCATGCGTTTGGCTTCAAAAAGAGAGTCCACGCTGCAACATCCTTTTTCTTTTTCCATACATCCTTTGGAGATGCTGTCGAAAGTGCGGTAAGTTACCCCCACTAAATCATAGCCTTGTTCTTGCAATAGCATGGCTGCAACCGTACTGTCTATCCCGCCGCTCATGGCGATTAAAACCTTTTTCATATCCATTCTACTTTTCTCTTTTCTCCGGGACGATTTCATTGTTCATGTAGCGCGCTTCGCTGTGGTAGTCGTCTTTTTCTATTTCTACGTCCGGTTCTTCCAATGGGATGCCGTTTGGCAGCGTGAAACGGATGTATTTTATTTTTTTACCTCTGGATAACCATTGTTTTTCATAGAAAGTTTTGATTCCGAGAATTTTATCGTCCATCCCGCATCCATAAAGGTCGTCGGTGTTTACTTGTCCGGCTAACTGATTGTGCCCGATCATTTCTGACGTGTAGGTGTAGAGGAACGGGCTATCGGTTTTCAGGTGGATGATTCCGTTGTTTTGAAGCACCTTTTGATAGAGCGACAGGAAACGTGTTCCCGTCAGCCGTTTGCGGGCTTTACCCATTTGAGGGTCGGGGAAAGTGATCCAGATTTCAGCTATTTCGCCGGAAGCGAATACCGATTCAAGCAATTCTGCATAAATCCGTAAAAAGGCTACATTCTTTTGCCCGTTTTCCCGCGCTTCTTTTGCTCCTTTCCACATTCGTGCCCCTTTAATGTCCAGTCCGATAAAATTTTTTTCCGGATACAGTTTCGCCAGTTCCACGGTGTATTCTCCTTTGCCGCAACCTATTTCTAAAACAATGGGATTGGAATTGTGGAACACTTCGCTGTTCCATTTTCCTTTCAGGGGGTATTCGGTGCGAAACACTTCGGCATGTTTGGGCTGGAATACATTTTCCAGCGTTTCCATTTCCGCAAATTTCGCCAGTTTATTTTTTGCCATATCAATCAGTGACTTTCAGTATTTCCAATCCGATGTCTTTCACTCCTTGCAGGCATTCTATCCGCATGCCCTGTTCCACCCGGAAGGTGACGTTGCCTTTGGGGAGGGTCACCGGATTTTTTCCTAAAGGTTGCCGGAGTGTTTTTACCGCATTGCCATCGCCCAGCCATCGTCCGTCGGGCTCTGCCACTTTCAGGTTTAGGGTGTCTCTCAGTTCTTTGGCAAGCAGGCTGCGTGTGGAAACAAAGCACCATAAATTCGCCATTTCATAGTCGGTAGTGTGGCGCAGGCATACATTGACGATATATTTTCCGCTGTCCGGAATAACGGTTTCAAATTCAATTACATTTTCTCTGCACCATTTTTCGCCGTCGATGCTTTTATAATCTTCATAGACGCCGTTTTGCTGACAGGCTGTGTATAGAAGAGCCAAAACAGGCAGGAGAAGTATGTATTTTTTGTTTATCATGTTACTTGTTTTCAAGGATCGTTTGTATAGGGGAACCGATCAGCAAAATTAGAAAAATATTCCGGATAACGGAAATGTGTGTTTCCTGTCTGTTGGGTATTTTAAAATATTTAGATTTTTCGCCCGGAAGGGGAAGGAGGTCTGCTGGGATGCTCTTGTTTTGTTCCCGGATGCTTGCATCTGAGGCGGTTTGAGGTAAGGCTTATGGTTTTCAGAAGAGAGGGGCGAAGGGGAATAGAGGTGAAAAAAATCCGGTGATCCCACTTTACGATCAGGATCACCGGAAATTCTTTTCTATCCGTTCGGGTTGGTTACGGCTGTTCAGGCCTGTCCGGCGAATCGCCGGGCTGCTTCCAACACCCTGAGCAGGTTGCCTCCCCAGATTTTTTCTAACGTTTGGTGGGAATAGCCTAACCGGAGCAGTTCTCTGGTGAGATTAATCATTTCGTTGGCTGCATTGCAACCCCGTATTCCTCCGTCGCCATCGAAATCCGACCCGATTCCCACGTGGTCTTCGCCGATGAGTTTAACCATATAATCGATGTGGCGGACAGCATCCAGTAGGCTGACTTTTTCGTTTTCCGACAGGAATCCGTGATATAAACATACCTGCACTACGCCTCCTGCGGCTGCAATGGCTTGCAATTGTTCGTCCGTCAGGTTGCGGGGATGGTCGCAAAGTGCCCTTGCAGAAGAATGGGAAGCGATGATCGGGGTTTTGCTTGTGGCAAGTACGTCGCAGACTGTTTTTTCTGAAGCGTGGGAAATATCGACCATAATACCGAGGCGGTTCATTTCCGCCACAGCCCGGCGTCCCAGCTCGCTAAGCCCGTTGTGTTCGCCCGCACCCTTCGCCGAATCGCACAGGTCGTTGTCGCCATTGTGGCACAGGGTGATATAGCTGACGCCCATTTCCCGGAAGCGGGCGATGTTATTCAGATCCTTTCCCAGGGCATATCCGTTTTCGATACCGATGAAAATAGTCTTTTTCCCCGCCCGTTTGTTGCGTGTCAGGTCTTCCCGATTCAAAGCAAGGGCAACGAGGCCGGAGTTTTCCGATACCTGCTGTTTGATTTGCCCGATCAGTTCGGTGGCTTTTTGAGTGGCTTTTGCCAGGGATGCGTCGTCGCGTTCCCCCTGTTTAAGATAAGCAACCATGAACACGGCGTCTACAAGTCCCTCTTCCATTTTCGGCAAGGTGACTTTGGAGGTGTTCTCCCTTTGTGCGATGGTGAAACCTTCTTTGAACCACATTGGAGTATCGACGTGTGAATCGACGATCAGCGACCGGGTGTGTATCTGTTTGCATTCATGAAACAGGGAGGCTTGTCCCACAAGGTATTTGAACAGCCCCAGCATTTTTGCATTCGCGGATGCCATCCGTTCCGGATGCCATTGCACGCTGAAAATCTCTTTCCCGGTTTCCGGATCGGCTTCCTGTCCTTCGTTCATGCCGTCGATGCAATAGGCAGTGATCGTGAAACCTTTGGCGGCATTTTTTATCGTTTGGTGGTGGAAAGAGTTGGTATAGATTTCGTCCTCTTCCTGAAAAACCGTGGCCAGACGGCAATCCGGCTCTATCAATACCTGATGGGTTCCCACCCAGCCTTCTGCCGTCTGGTTGTGTTTAGACAGCGGCTTGGGGATTTGGGAAATAATATCCTGAAACAGGGTTCCTCCGAAAAGGACATTGATGACCTGATGTCCCCGGCAAATCCCGAATACGGGAAGCTGGCGGTCGTTGGCGGCTTTCAGCAGAAATAAGTCGTATTGATCGCGGGTCCCGCTCACCGTTCCTAAGCCCGGCAGGGGCTCTTCGTTCATGTAAACGGGGTTTATATCCGCGCCACCCGTCAGCAATAACCCGTCGAGTTGTGCAATTGTGGCCTTCAGAACAACGGGGTCGGTGGTCACCGGAATCAGGACAGGTATACCGCCCGCCGCAATCACGGAGTTCGTATAGTCGTTGTTGATACAGGATTGTCCCTCGCTGAGGTTGGCGGAAACGCCGATCAAAGGTTTATAACCGGTTTGTGAATAATATGTATATGAGTCGCAGTAGTCTAATACTGCTTTTAAACTAAT
The DNA here is from genome assembly GCA_900541415.1 of uncultured Odoribacter sp. Classification (GTDB taxonomy): domain Bacteria; phylum Bacteroidota; class Bacteroidia; order Bacteroidales; family Marinifilaceae; genus Odoribacter. Next base: position 84,739 of record UQJP01000002.1, read on the forward strand.
GGCAAGCAGGTGTTGTTCCATATTAGATAATTTTGTTCAGACGTAATAGATTTTAGTTTTAGTTTCGTTTATCGTGAGAATGATTTTAGCTCCGAGAATCAATGGATTGTTTGAGACAGGCCAACCGACACAAACAGGATAGTTATAATTGGCACTGATTTCATTGATCAGCCTCACCGCTTCATCGCTCAATTGCGGCAGGGTGTCGGTAATCACCAGACCTTGTATGTGCTGGAATATTTTTGAAAATTTCATGCAGGTAAGCAGGCTTTCCATTTCGAGCATCGCCGTGGTCAAATCCAGAAAAAGGATGTTTCCTTTAAAGTTATGCTGGAGGGTTGTGGCATGCAGGCGTCTGGTCATGCTGATGCAGCCTCCTGAAATTTCGGCCTGCACGATTCCCGGACAGCTTAACGGATTGTTTTCGATGCAATATTCCAGATTTTCACCGAATAGAAGCCTGCGTAAATTTTCTAAGGCTGCCGGAGGCAATATCGGGTAATCGGAAGGCATGGGGGCATATATACTTTCAACTCCCAATAAGTTGAGCTGGGAATGGAAAGCCGTGATTTCCCTGGAGCCGACCAGCCATTTAGGGGTGCCCTGAAACACGGAATAGTCCAGATTTTCAATAATCCGCAAGCTGCCGTAGCCTCCTGTGGTACAAAATATAGCTTTGATTTCCTGATCGTCGAGCGCCCATTGAAAATCTTCCAGCCGTTCGGCATTCGTTCCGGCAAAGGAGTCGAACTGGGCGGCTGCGTGTTTTCCCACAATGGGGGTTAATCCCCAGGATTGCAGGATGTGGCAGGCATTCTCCAGGTGTTGGCGGTGTATGAAGCCTGCCGGTGAAACCAGAGCTATTTTATCCCCGGCTTGCAAATAGGCTGGACGTAACATAATCGTGGCGGTTTAGATGGTCCATTTTGTTTATGCGAAGGTAGCGAATTTTTGCCAAAAGGAAAAGAATAGGCACATCCAAAAGATGAAACACAGAAGGTTTTCTGTTGTCAATTATTTCTTACCTTTGTACGCTGATTTTGTATAAAACATTTCAAAGACGAAAATATATGGAGAAATTCAAGAGAAATCTGATTACAACGGCTTTACCTTATGCTAACGGGCCTGTGCATATCGGGCATTTGGCAGGAGTGTATGTGCCGGCGGATATTTATGTGCGCTATCTGCGGCAGAAAGGTGAAGATGTGGTTTTCATCGGAGGTTCGGATGAACATGGTGTTCCCATTACGATAAAGGCACAGAAAGAAGGCGTAACCCCGCAGGATATTGTGGACAGATACCATAATATTATCAAGAATTCATTTGAAGAATTCGGTATTTCGTTTGATATTTATTCCCGTACGAGTTCCCGTACCCACCATGAATTGTCGTCGGCTTTTTTCAAAAAATTATACGATGAAGGTAAATTCATTGAAAAAACGTCTATGCAGTTCTACGATGAAAAGGCAGGGCAGTTTTTGGCCGACCGCTATATTGTGGGGAAATGCCCCCATTGCGGAAATGAACGGGCCTACGGGGATCAGTGTGAGGCTTGCGGTACCAGTTTGAACGCTACCGACCTGATCGATCCGGTATCGGCGATCACCGGGAATAAACCGGAGTTAAAGGAAACCAAACACTGGTATTTGCCTTTGGATCAGTATGAAGGCTGGCTGAAAGAGTGGATATTGGAAGGGCATAAGGAGTGGAAAAGCAATGTGTATGGCCAATGTAAATCGTGGCTGGACAATGGTTTGCAGCCCCGTGCCGTGACCCGTGACTTGGATTGGGGAGTTCCTGTGCCTTTGGACGAGGCGAAAGGTAAGGTACTGTATGTGTGGTTTGATGCCCCGATCGGATATATTTCTGCGACCAAAGATTTGACTCCCGATTGGGAGAAGTATTGGAAAGATCCCGAAACCCGGATGATTCATTTTATCGGGAAAGATAATATCGTGTTCCATTGTATTATTTTCCCGGCTATGCTGAAAGCGGAGGGAAGCTATATCGTGCCGGATAATGTGCCGGCCAATGAGTTCCTGAATCTGGAAGGGGATAAGATTTCCACTTCGCGGAATTGGGCGGTGTGGTTGCATGAGTATCTCCGTGATTTTGAAGGCAAGCAGGATGTGTTGCGCTATGTGCTGACAGCGAATGCTCCGGAAACAAAGGATAACGATTTTACATGGAAAGATTTCCAGACCCGGAATAACAGTGAATTGGTAGCGATTTATGGTAATTTTATCAATCGCACGATTGTGCTTACTCATAAATATTTCGGAGGGATTGTGCCGGAACGGGGAGAATTGACCGATTATGACCGTGAAGTGCTGGCGGAGATTCCCCAGATCATAGAACGGGTGGAAAAGAATCTGGATACGTTCCATTTCCGTGAGGGACTGAAAGAGTGTATGAATCTGGCGCGTTTGGGAAATAAGTATCTGGCCGATACCGAGCCGTGGAAGCTGATCAAGACGGATGAGGCCCGGGTGAAAACCGTGTTGAATATTTGTATGCAGATCGCTGCCGACCTTTCCACCCTGACCGAGCCTTTTATGCCGTTTAGCGCGGCTAAATTGCGGGAGTTCCTGAATATCGGAGCGCTGCCCTGGAATAAGATGGGGGCGGATGCCGTGGCTACGGGACATCAGATTCATGAAGCGGGATTGTTGTTTGAAAAGATCGAGGACGAGGCTATCCAGCAGCAGATCGACAGGTTGCAGGCCACCAAAAAAGAGAATGAAATGGCAAGTGCGAAAGCTGCGCCTGCCAAAGAAAATATATCTTTCGACGATTTCGCTAAGCTGGATATTCGCGTAGGCACGATTATAGCAGCCGAGAAAGTGGCAAAAACCAAAAAACTGCTGAAATTGACCATCGACACGGGCATCGATACCCGTACGGTGGTTTCCGGCATAGCCGAATATTATACTCCGGAAGAAGTGGTGGGTAAGCAGGTGAGCATTTTGGTGAATCTGGCTCCTAAAGAGTTGAAAGGAATCTTGTCACAGGGAATGATTCTGATGGCAGAAAATGCAGACGGAAGCCTGTCGTTCGTTTCTCCTGATAAGGAAATCAAACCGGGCTCGGATATTAGATAACCGATTACCATTCGAAGCACTTTATTGTATGTCGTAGAAGCGTGGTTTTCGTGATTGCGTTTCAGGCATCGGATCATAAAAAACTCCGCCGGAAATCCCGGCGGAGTTTTTGTTTCTAACTATTTGTTTTTAGAAAATGTATTTAATTCCTAACTGGCCTCTCCAACGGGAACTAAAATCGGAAATGGTAACCGGTTGGTAGTTGCCCCCTCCCAGGTATTGGAAGGTCTTCGTCCTGGCATCGTAACTGATGGGAGAATAAGTGTTGTTGCTCAAATAATTTTCTTTACCCCAGTTTTTGTTGAACATATTTCCAATGTTCAGCACGTCGAACGATACCTGGAAAGTATGGGTGCGGTTTCCGGCTTTGAACTTGAAGTCTTGCAGGATACGCAAATCGAAATGATGTTCGAAATCGAGGTTGGCGGCATTACGTTTGTAATACTCTCCCCGGTGTTTCTTCATATATTTATCATTTCCCAGGAATTGTTTTAAGTCGGCACGTTGCTGGTCTGCCGTTTTATCGGTATTGTTGGTGGAAAACTGCATCTGGTCGATCTGCGCATCCGTAGGGATGAAGATCAGGTCGTTACCGTTGGAACCGTCGTTGTTCAGGTCGCCGTAATACGTCACGTTGTAGGGCGTTCCGCTTTGTCCGGTGTAAACCAGGGTTGCCGTTGTCCTGAAATGTTTCGCATAGGCTTTGCTATACGATATGGAAGCAACGACCCGGTGAGGGATGTTAAAGTCGGAAAATCCCAGTTCCGGGCTGTTCGGAAATCCAATGGTTTCATTGTACCGCCAGTTGGAGAAAGCCACCGACGATCCTGCGGAGTTGACGGATTTACTTTGTGCAAAGGTATAGGCTGCCGTAGCATCTAATCCGAAAGCGAACGATTTATCCAGTTTCAGTGAGAAGTTATAGGTGTAGCCTTTGTGCGTATTTCCCAGGTACATAAAATTGGTGTAAGCCGGGTTTACCTTGTTTTTAAACATTGGACGGTCGTCGAAATCCAGGCCGAGGGTAGAAGCTACGGTTTCATCGGTTTGCTGGATGTTCAGGTCTTTATATACGATGTCGTTCAATGTTTTGGAATATAAGCCTTCCAGAGTGGCTTTCATACCGAAGTTGAAGGTATATTCATAAGCCAGGTTGAAACGCAGGTTTTGAGTGAATTTGAATTTCTTATCGAAGATATTCACTTCTGTGGTTGCCGCCGTCGCATTTTGCAGCATTTCATATTGAGTGTGCGGGTTTGTGTTGAAATAAATTCCGCTCGGAAGTGAAGAATTGCTGTAAAATGCATACTTCAGGAATTCCATACCTGTGTTTGAGAAGCTGTTGCTTAACCATACGAACGGAATACGTCCGGTAAAGATTCCCACGCCACCGCGAATTAAATGGCTGCGGTCTTCATCCGGATTCCAATGGAAACCCACACGTGGTGACCACATCGGTCTGGCTTTCGGTTTGGCATTGGTTTTTACGTCATATTCCTGCGCAATGTCGGAGTTGTTGAAGTCCGGATTTTCGGTAGGGCGGTCGAGCAGCAACGGGATGTCGATACGTACACCGTAGGTCAGGTTGAAATTGTTGCTGATGTTCCAGTTGTCCTGTACATAAAATCCTAATTGCATCGCTCCGAATTTGGGTGCGTAGTCGGCCTTTCCGGTGCGTTCGATGTTGGACTGGCCGTAGAAGAACTGATCCGGTTTATTTTGCAGGAAGTTGTCGATTGAATTGAACGTGTAGGAACCGTACAAATTCTGGATAAACAGGTTTTTGAAGAAATAAAGTTCGTTGTGTGTTCCGAAGGTTAAATGGTGGTTACCTACCAGCCAGCTAAAGTTGTCGGTCAGCGAGATAATATCCTGATTCAGGGAGTTAGCCATGGAAGAATATTCTGTTCCTAAAGTAATGGCATCGTTGCTGCCGTCTTTGATCGTGATGCTGGGGAACGGATCGCCTTTCGGATCGCGGGAATCGCGAACACGTACATAAGAAGCCCGCAATTCGTTGTTCATGGCGTCTTTGATCCGGGAATTCAATTCCACAATCCAGGAATTTGTTTTGTTACTGAATTCAAAAGCGGCATCGGAAGCGTATAGTTTACCGGCGGAACGCGGGAAGCTTAATTTTTTAGCTCCTACATAGCTATATCGTGCGCTTAATTTGTGGCGGTCGTTGATGTTCCAGTCCAGTTTCACACTTGCTTTATCGGAACGGGTGTAAACATCCTGCTTGTCGAAATTGGCGGAATAAGTTCCGTCGGTGAGTGTGTTCAGATGATCTAATATCTGATCGATTTTTTCTTCCGAGAAATTCGATCCGTCGTTCAGGTTGTTCGACGTGGGATAAGATTTATCGGTCCGCTCGTAGTTGGCGAAGAAAAATAATTTATCTTTCAGGATGGGACCTCCTACGGTTAAACCGAACTGATAATCGTGTTGTTTTATCAACCGTTCCCGTTTCTGTCCTTCTCGCAGTGTTCCCGGTGTTTTTCCGGTTAAGCCTTGATTATTTCCGAAGAAATAAGCCGTACCGTGAAATTCGTTCGTTCCCGATTTCGTGATGGCATTGATGCCTCCGCCCGTGAATCCCGACTGACGAACGTCGAAAGGGGCGATATTCACCTGAATTTGTTCGATGGTTTCCAAAGACACGGGCTCTACGGAAGTCTGTCCGCCGTTTGTTCCGTTTGAAGTCAGGCCGAATACATCGTTGTTCATCGCGCCGTCGATCTGGAAGCTATTGTAGCGGTTGTTTGCTCCGGCAAATGAAATCGCTCCGTTGGAATTAACAGAAGCCTGAGGAGTGAGGCGTGTGAGGTCGGTGATACTCCGGCTCACGGTGGGCAGGGAATTGATCTGCCGCATGGAAAAGTTCGTAGCTGTTCCGTTTTTCGATGAATTGCCCGATTCTCCCAGCACGAGTACTTCTTGCAGGGTTTGTGAAGCGGGTTTCATCACGGTGTTCATCACAAAAGATTCTCCCAGTTTCAGGGTGATATTTTCCAGCTTTTCAGTTTGATAGCCGATAAAAGATACCGTGATCTCGTATGGTCCTCCGGGACGCATTCCCTGTAAGGTAAAGCGTCCGTCTATGTTGGTCACTGTCCCGTATCGGGTGCCCGAGGGAAGGTGGATCGCCAGTACGGTTGCTCCGGGGAGATAACCGTTCTCTTCTTTCACCTGTCCGTTGATACCGGAGGTTGTAACCTGGGCAAAAACAGTCTGGATTAGGAAAAGTAGCACAATAAGAGTGTAGATGTGTTTCATTTTCGCGTGATTGTTAATGTATTGAATTTTATGATTGTATGTGTTTTTTAGGTTCTGATGATTAAAAAATAATGCCGTTTGATTGATTAAGAATAAACAAACAAATTTATGCTTTTTTATGAATGGTCTTCCTGCTTTGTGAAAAATATTTTTCGTTTTGCAAAAAATTATTTCGTAGGGTATAGTAACTGGTAATCCCGTTCTTTTCCGGCTTCAAACCAGGCTTCCGGCACTACTTTCCAGTCGTTCCGGCATTGGGGAGTGAAAACCTTGCGGGCTTTGATATATTCCAGAATGTAATAGCGCACATCTTTTTCCTTGATAGATACAATCCGGCTGAGCATATCCTCTTTGGTCAGTCCGACCCCTTTGGTCAGATGTCCTCCTCCTCCGTTTCCCCGGTATGAGTTGATCGCAACCAGATAGGTGCTGTCGGCATAAAAAGGCTTTCCATCGGACATCGAATGGATTTTTACCCGGCTTCCCGGTGTTTTGCTGACATCTACCGTATAGCGGATTCCCGCTGCGCACGAAAAATTGAAAAAGTCGTTTACCAGTACATAAAAGCCGTGATGGCCGTTCATGGGCTCTCCTTTTTCATCCAGAAGGAAATTGAGCAAATGGTCTTTGGACGAACGCATCGTGTTGTATTGCAGGCCGTAGGCATATTCAAGATAACGGTGTATTTCCTCTCCTGTAAATTTCATGGTATACAGGCCGTTTTCGTATTTATACAGGTTGAACATATCCCGGATCGTTATCGTGCCTTTGTTGATTTGTGCATCCCGCTGCAATATGGTGCTGAAAGAAATTTCGGCTCCCGTACAGGCCAGTTGTGCATTATGGATCAGGTCGGTAAAGGCAGAAGGACCGAACATGCCTTCCCGTCCGGATACGGCTTCGGTGAAAGTTCCTATTTTCGTATCGATATAATCTTTCACTTTTTCCAGGTCGGTCTGGAAACGCTGGTTATATTCGGGGTCTTGTTCCAGTTTGTCCAGTTCGATCAGTTCCGCTTTATATTTTTTATGGTATTTCCCTTCTTTCCTTTTAAGATGTATGGCCACTTTCCCGACACAGGAAGCATGGGAGCGCGGGTCGATGATCTGCACTTGTTGCCCCACATCGTTTGTAATGAGTTCCACTTTTTCCTGATGGTCATGTCCGAGGACTACGACGTCGAAGCCTTCCACTTTTTGAGCCACCAACATACTGGCGTTTTCATTGCTGGGTGTGTGTTCGTTTTCCCCGTTATATGTGTAGTCGAATCCGGAATGGAATAATCCGATAAGCAGGTCGGGCTTTTCTTCTTCCTGGATTTTAGGAACCCAGTGTTTCGCTGTTTCCACCATGTCCATAAATTCCATCCCGCTCCACAGATGGCGTGGCAGCCATTTCGGGATGCCGGGGGTGATCATGCCCAAAACAACGATTTTAATTCCTTTGTGGAAGATAACCGTATAGGGTTTGAAATAGGGTTTTCCGGTTCGCAGGTCGATTACGTTGGCCGCTAACCAGGGAAATTGAAATTCGCCTTTTACTTTATCGTATACTTTGTGTCCGGCTTCTATGTCGTGGTTACCCACGGCCGCCGCGTCATATTCTAAATAATTCATGACCCTGGAAGTCAGGTTCATGGTTTCCGTGTCGATAAAGTTGGAATAATAGTTGGAAGGTTGTCCCTGTAAAAAGTCGCCTCCGTCGAGTAGGATATAATCTTTTTTACCTTCCTGCCTGATGTTTTTTAGGAATTGTGAGAGGTTGGAGAGGCTTTGATTGGTAGGCTTGTTCTCTTTCAGGTCGAAATTAAAAATGCTTCCGTGTACGTCTGTCGTACAATAGAGTGTGATGGTGTCTTCCTGTGGTTTGTGTGTACATGCGGAAAGCACTCCTGTTAGAAGTGCTATCCACATGATCTTTGAAAATAAATTCATTTAAATTATTGTTCTTTTTTAACCTCTTCGGTAGTTGTTGCTGCTTTATTCAAAATGTGTTTGGCATAGTTATAACCCAGTGCTTCATACCTGTCGGTCAGTCCGATAGCCCTTCTTTCGAAATCAGCGTAATCTTTTTGTGCTACCGGGGTCCATGCCACTTCGGCCAGAGCTGCCATACGGGGTAATACCATATATTGCACATGGCTGAATGTCTTGATATATTCTGCCCAAAGGTTAGCTTGCGCCCCGATTACCATGTCGGCTTCTTCTGCGGTCAGTCCGGCTGTCGGATCCAGGCTATATACTTTGGCTACATCTACGAATCCTCCGATGCCGAAAGGTTCGTTCTTCGTGTCTTTCGACTGATAGTAATCCAGATAAACATAGTTATTGGGAGTCATGATAACGTGGTTGCCCGATTTTGCGGCTGCAATACCACCTTTGGTTCCTCGCCAAGACATAACAGTAGCTGTCTTTGAAAGGCCTCCTTCCAAGATTTCGTCCCAACCGATTAATTTTTTCCCTTTTGAATTCAGGTAGTTTTCCATGCGATGTACTACATAGCTCTGTAATTCATATTCGTTTTTCAGTTTTTCTTTCTTGATGCGAGCCTGACATTTTTTACATTTTTTCCAGGCTGTTTTGGGACATTCGTCACCACCGATATGAATATATTCCGAGGGGAAAAGCGGAATTACTTCATCGAATACGCCTTCCCAAAATTCAAAGGTTTTGTCGTTTCCGGCACAATACACTTCGTCGAATACGCCCCATTCTCTTGCCACTTCATACGGGCCTCCGGTACAGCCTAATTCCGGATAAGCTGCCAGGGCTGCTCTGGCGTGTCCCGGAAGCTCGATTTCCGGAATAACTGTGATATAGCGGTCTGCTGCATATTTTACAATTTCTTTGATTTCTTCCTGTGTGTAGAAACCACTTACCGGAACATCATCGTATTTACCGGAATTACGTCCGATCACCGTATTGGGGCGGTTGCTGCCGATTTCGGTTAATTTCGGATATTTTTTTATTTCGATTCTCCAGCCCTGATCGTCGGTCAGATGCCAGTGGAAACGGTCGAATTTATGGAGAGCCATCATGTCGATGTAAGTTTTTACGCTATCAACCGGGAAGAAATGACGGCAAACGTCCAGCATCATACCCCGATAGCCGAAACGGGGTTCATCCTGAATGTTTACATTCTGAATTTCGATGGATTTCATTTTTTCGCCTTTTTCGATTCCTGTCGGCATCATTTGGCGCAGGCTTTGGTAAGCATAAAATACGCCTTGCGAACTACCGGCTTTGATGTCGATTCCTTTCGAGGTGACATTCAGGGTATAGGTTTCGGCTTTCATTTCCGGGGTAACGGTCACATTGATCGCTTTATTTTTTGCAGCTCCTTCTTCGATCTGTAAAGGCGCTCCGAAAGAAGCGGCTACCAGTTTGCTCATAAATTCGTTGGCGGGAGTCAGGTCGTTTGCTCCGGCAACGACATTGATGACTGTCTTTGGCGTGAGTTTGAAACAACCCTGTTGCACTTCTACTGAAACAGGTTTGGGAATAATGTTTACTTCTTTCATACTTTTGCATTCGCAAGAGCATAAAGCGATACTGCACAATACAGCTAAAAAGAGAGTGTGGATAACTTTCATTGTTAGTTAATTTTAAGTATTTATTGATTGAAATTTTCCCATTCAGGGCGCAATGTAAGAAATATATTTGACTTTTACAATCTTTTAACAGTAAAGAATCGTATCAATATAGTGAAACAAATGAGGGTTAATGTTTGTTAATAATAAAAAGCCTTATTTTAGACGAGAACTTGTGTTATTTGCTAATTTTTGTGTTTATTTGGAGAATAAATGTAGGAATGTAGGGGGAATGGTTAAGTTGAATAATTATGTTGCATTACAGGGAAGCAACTTTATCGGATTTAGACTGGATTGTTGATGTTTATAACTCTACCATCCCGGAAAAAATGGTTACGGCCGATACAGAGCCGGTGACCGTCACAAGTCGGTTGGATTGGTTTAAAGGGCACGATATTCGCAGACGGCCGCTTTGGATTGTGGAAAACGAGAATAAAGAGGCCGTAGGCTGGGTAAGCCTGCAATCGTTTTATGGACGTCCTGCTTATGACGCCACGGTAGAGGTCAGTATTTATTTAGAAGAGCGGCAAAGAGGCCACGGTTACGGAAAAATGATTCTGGAGTATTGCCTGGAACAGGCTCCGAAATTGGGGGTGAAAACTTTGCTCGGATTTATTTTCGCACACAATGCTCCGAGTTTAGGGCTTTTTCAAAGGCTGGGCTTTGAAGTTTGGGGCACTTTTCCTAAGATCGCCCTTTTGGGGGATGAAGAAAAAGACCTTAAAATTTTAGGAAAACGTTTGCCGGAATGAAACGCGGCTTTAAAATGTTTATCGGTTGTGGGAGGAGTGTCTTTATTCCTTTCAGGTTTAAAGAAGGAAGGGATGGTAGGTTTACAAAATATTTTTATAAATAAATATATTCGTATTTTGTGTGATTTTAATGTTTAATGTTTTATCTTTAACTGTTCTTTCGGGAATGTTAATGTTGTGAATTGGTATGAATGGAGTTTTAAAAAAAGTAATTTGCCTGGTGCCTGTATTGCTGGTACTCACGGCGGGAGGCTTGTACGCACAGCATGGCGGAGGTATCCAGAGCGCCTCTAATATTGAAAGTCATATTTCTTTCACATCGGTGCTTCGCGGGCTTTTAGGGATAGCGACGCTCATTGGGATAGCGTGGTTGTTCAGTAATAACCGGAAAGCCGTTTCCTGGAAAGTGGTGGGGATCGGGCTGGTGATGCAGTTGCTATTGGCTATCGGAATTTTGTATGTGCCTTTCGTGCAGGCATTTTTTGAGTTCTTCGGAAAAATTTTTGTTACGATTCTCGACTTTACGCGGGATGGAACTGCTTTCCTGCTGGGCGACCTGATCGATACATCCAAATTCGGTTATATCTTTGCTTTTCAGGTGCTTCCTACAATTATTTTCTTTTCAGCCCTTACTTCATTGCTGTTTTATTTGGGTATCATTCAAAAGGTGGTGTACGCACTTGCCTGGGTGATGACGAAACTGATGAATATTTCAGGAATGGAATCCCTGTCGGTGGCGGGAAATATCTTTTTGGGACAAACGGAGGCTCCTTTGATGATTAAAGAATATCTCGACGACATGAGCCCTTCGGAGATCTTTTTGGTTATGACCGGAGGTATGGCCACGATTGCCGGAGGAGTGCTGGCGGCTTATATCAGTTTTTTGGGAGGGGAAGACCCTGTGCAGAGATTGGTGTTTGCCAAACATTTGCTGGCGGCTTCCGTTATGGCTGCCCCCGGAGCGGTGGTGTTCGCTAAGATTCTGATTCCACAAACTCAAAAGGTGAATAATAATATTCAGATTTCGAAAAATAAAGTGGGGAAGAATGTTTTGGACGCTATTTCCAACGGGGCTTCCGAAGGCGTGAAACTGGCCGTGAATGTTGCTGGAATGTTGTTGGTGTTCGTTGCCTTCATCGCTTTTGCCAATTATTTGTTTATGAAATTTGGAAGCCTGACCCACCTGAACGACTGGATTGCCGAAATAACCGACGGGAGGAATAAAGAATTGAGCCTTCAGTTTATATTGGGTTATGCTATCTCTCCGGTTATGTGGCTGATCGGTATTTCTTCGCAGGATATTGTGTATGCAGGCAGTTTGTTGGGGCAAAAGATTATCATGACGGAATTTATTGCTTATGTCGATTTAGCTAACCTGAAAGTTGCCGGATCGTTTGCCGAAATGAAATCGGTGATTATGTGTACCTATTTCCTTTGCGGATTTGCAAACTTTGCTTCGATCGGTATTCAAATCGGTGGCATTGGCGGTTTGACACCGAAAAACAAGCCTTTGCTGGCTAAATTCGGTATGCGGGCCTTGTTGGCGGGGACGTTGGCCTCGTTGTTGTCGGCTACTGTTGTCGGTATGATTATAGGGTAAAAAAACGATTCACGGAAACTTAACTTTTGAAAAGTATTTTTGTAACAATATTGTAGTTATTTCGTTTTCGAATTTAAAGTGAGTATTACTTTTTGATTCTTAAATAATTAATAAAACGTTCGTTTTTTCTTGCAAAAGAAAAATTTACAAATCCCTTTCCCGATCAATTTCTCTTCTCTTTCTTCTTTCTTTTCCCTTTTACTTTTTTGTCTTCTTTTCTCTTTATTTGTTATTGATTTTCAGTATTTTATTTTTCTTCCATCTTTTTCACAGAGGATTTCTTTGTGATTTTTTTTCTCTTAAACCTTTTCTATTTCCGTCCGTTTTGAATGATAAAATATGTCTTGTTTAAACGAACGTTTATTTAAGAAGTTAGAGGAATCATGTCCAGGCAGATGCCTTTGTTTAAGAGTAAAAAAAGTATAATGTTTCACAATAATCTATTTAGTATGAAAAAGATCAGATTACACAATTTGATGGTGGCTCTAATGCTGGTTTGTACGGCCGGTTTTTGGAGTTGTAGCAACGATGATGTCGATTCCGACGGACCGTTCATCACGACTAAACCTACTTCTCTCACGTTTAATGCGTCCGGAGATGAATTGACAAAGAGTATCGCTATCGAGTCGAACCGTGACTGGACTGCAGCTTTTGTTGAAAGCGGGGTTGACTCATGGATTTCGATCGACAAGAAAGAAGGAAGTGGAAACGGAACGATCAAGGTGACTGTTCTTCCGAACGACGGAAGCGAACGTTCCGCTATTTTAAGATTAACAGCGAGTACAGCTTCTACCAGCTTGAAAATCACTCAATATGCCGAAGGTGGCGGTACTACGGGCGAAGTGCTCTATAAAGAAAACTGTGGGACTTCGGTTGAAAAAGGCGATGACGGATGGCCTTACGTAGACCAGTATAACGGTTGGGAAAGAGGCGGATCTCTCGATCAGGCAGGAGTAACTTACAGCGGAAACAAAGCTAACGTCAGCAATAGCGGTAATGCTTTTGCTCCGGGCGACGGCTCTCCTTTCTCCGGTGCTCCTTATGTGGGAATGAATACCGCTGCCAGCGAATTTGTGATCAATAGCATCAATATCACCGGGAATACCAATTTTACGTTTAAATTCGGCGCAATTTACCAGTCTGCTTATGAAGGCGGTTCTGTATTCTCTCCGGTGACAGCCAATAGCTTTGCTTTAAGTGCAAGTATCGACGGAACGGAATGGTCTCCATTGACTTATACCGTAGAACAACAGGGTGGTGGTAACTGGTATATGGTTTCTACCGAGTTTAAAGTGCCGAGCGGCTCTACTAAATTGTATATTAAATATGCTACTTCCAATCTGCAATCCAATCAGGGATACCGTTTTGACGATTTCACCTTATATGTAGGCGGAAACGGTTCTTTAATCACGCCGGAAGATCCGGGCGATAAGACTTATATCACGGTTGCTGAGCTGCGTGCTAAAGGCGAAGTGACGATCTCTGACAATTTGTATGTAAAAGCCAGCGTTATCAGCAATAAAGAAGGTGGAAACAGCACTTCCCTGAAAAATATTGTGATTTCCGACGGAGAGGCAGGAATTGCTATCCGTTTTACTGCTAATGCGGATTATGCTGTGGGTACGGAATTGGAGTTGGCTTTGCAGGGGGCTCAATTGGCTAAATATCAGGGATTGTTGCAGTTGAATAATTTCAGCAACGCTAAAGCGACCGCTACCGGAGAAACAAAGATTATTCCGGCTAAAGAAGTTACTGCTGCCGATATTGTGGCAGGTACTTATGAGTCGATGTATGTTGCCGTTCCGGATGTGGAAGTGGTTGCAGAAGATTTGGGTAAAAAAATGGGAGATGCCGATGCACATGTCAATATTGAAATGGAAGCTAAGACAGGACAGAATTTCTCTATGTTCACGGCTCGTTATTCCACATTTATAAACGATAATGTTCCTCAGGGAAGCGGTACGTTGAAAGGTATTGCCGGGATCAACATTCCTGACGGTGGCGTTGCTGTTTATCAGGTTGCTCCGCAGACTGCTTCTGATTTTGCTGGTCTTACTGGTGATCGTTTCGGTGGTGAAGCTACATTCTCTTTCGGAACTCCTGAATTTACAGCTACTACCATTAAGGCGGGAACAGCTATTGTAGATGGCAAGATCACGATTCCTTATACTGCAGCAACGGGCTCTGAAACTTACAATATCACGGTGGCTGTGTCAGGTGATGCCGCAGCTGGCATCGATCCGATTACAACGGCTGTAACTAAAACGCTGGCTGCCGGAAGCGGTTCTATCGAATTGCCGATCACCGGGACTCCGACTACTGCCGGAACTGTGACTTTCACGATTAACGGTATCACTGAATTGACTACAAATACCGTTAATGCTACGGTTCTTGCTGCCGGAAGCGCTGATTATACAAGCAATGTGAGCCTGCCGACTGCTGATAATTCAGGTGATGCAAGTTATAAAGCTTCTATTTCAATCGGTGGCGGGGATTTCTCCGGCCTGAAATTAGGAACAGGTAGCAAAGCAGGTACTTATACAACGGAAGTTCTTCCTGCAACGGGTAATGTAACTTTGTCGTTCTACGCTGTTGCCTGGAAAGGTAAAAAAGGTACGATCAAAATCACTGTGAATAACGGTGGCACGATCGACAATGCAGCCAGCAAGACTTTCGACCTGCAAGCTAACAATGGGGCAACCGGAAATTCTCCTTTTACGATGACTTTAGAGTCAACTGATTTTTATTCAGTGGCTTTACAGGGAGTGACTTCGGCTACCACTTTAACCATAGAAACCGTATCGGGAACGGGGCTTGATCCTCGGGCTATCCTGACGGGAGTGAATGTGAAATGATTTTAGCAGATTAAAGTTATTTTCAATAAAATCAAATGAAACAAGAATCTCTGCTGTGGCTCAGGTTACAGCAGAGATTATTATCAAAGAAAGGACGTAAATTGATGTCGATTTTAAAAAACATGAACCGGGTGTATTGGATTGCGGTCCTGGTTGTTTTTGTAGTGGGATTTGCAGGCTGTGAGTCGGATGATCATGACGGAGGGAGTGAGATTGGGATTACCCTGACAAAATCAACCGTCGGGGCAACGGATATTGCCCAGTTTATGGATATTACCTGTGACGGTTCCTGGAATATAACGATAGAATACCCCGACGGCACGGCTGATTGGTGTTCTGTTCCCAATAGCAGCGGGCAGGGCAACAGCAGGGTGACTTTACAATATACAAAAAATACTGCTGAAGAGGCACGTAAGGCGGTGATCCGCGGCATTTCGGGTAGTGCGAGCGCTTCGGTTACGCTTACCCAACTCGGAATTTCGGGCGGAGGTGAAAATCCTGAGCCGGAATTGGCGCACTGGCTTGAATTGCCGGCTGCGGTGGAGCAACCCGATTGCCGTTATGTGACTCATTATGTGACTGTGAACGGTAAGAGCGTCAGGAACTATACGTTGTTTTTTGATACGAGTGAGCGTATCGCTTATTGGGTGGCTTATCCTCATTGTAAGATGTATTTGGGTAATGTGGGACGGACGGATGATTTTCAGCTCGATCCTTCTTTTTCGGCCAGCGAGCAGATGAATAGCACCATTAAAGGATATGACCGGGGACATCAGATTCCTTCGGGGGATCGTACGGCTACGGAAGAAATGAATATCCAGACGTTTTATTATACGAATATGACACCCCAGCTTGCCGGTTTTAATCAGAAAATTTGGGTAGACCTTGAAAACAAGGTGCGTATTTGGGTTAATGCTTGCGATACCCTTTATGTGGTGACCGGAGCCGTGTTGAAAACCGTGGGAGGGAATGAAACCGTGAAATATGTGGAAGATAAGAGCGGGAATCCAATCGCTGTTCCTAATTATTATTTCAAGGTGCTGATGCAGTTGAAACTGAATGGCGGGAATCCTACTTATAAGGCGATTGCTTTTTGGTTTAAGCACCAAAATAATAACGGATCGGTTTCTGCGGCGGATGCAAGTTCCGTATACGATATAGAACGGAAAACGGGCATAGATTTTTTTGCCAATTTGCCGGAAGATATACAAACTCAGGTTGAAGCTCAATTTGCTCCGAGAGAGTGGGGCTTATAACGTTAATTAGGCAGATATGAAAAAATTGTATTTTGTTTTAATACTCGTCTTTTTTATTGGCTGGTTAGATTCCCAGGCACAAACGAAGCCGTATTCGGTGGTGTTTTACAACCTGGAGAATTTATTTGATACCATAAAATCGCCGGGAGTATATGACGAGGAGTTTACTCCTCAGGGACCCAAAGCCTGGAATAGTGCAAAATATTGGAAGAAGATCGGCAATATTGAGCAGGTGTTCTATACTATGGCAGGAACTTTTAAATCTTATCCCACGATTATCGGTGTTTCGGAGATCGAAAACCGGAATGTGCTGGAAGATATTGTGGCCGCCCCAAAGCTGGAGCGTGCCAATTATCAGATTGTGCATTACGATTCACCGGACGCCCGCGGTGTGGATGTGGCATTGATGTACCGCCCCGACCAGTTCGAATATGAAGGGAGCCGTCCGCTCAGGGTGGAGTTGCCCGGAGAGCCGGATTTCAAGACCAGGGATGTGCTTTCCGTATGGGGAACGATCGAGGGGGAGAAATTTTATTTCTTCGTATGTCACTGGCCTTCCCGGTTGGGAGGACAGGCCGCTTCGGAGTATAGGCGTATGGCTGCGGCGCAGCTGGTGAAAAACACGGTGGATTCTATATTGAAGGTATCGCCGGAAACCCATATCGTGATTATGGGCGATATGAACGACGATCCTGTGAATAAGAGCCTTGCACAAGTGTTGGACGCAAAAGGGAAGGTGAACGAGTTGCAGCCGGGAGGTCTTTTTAATCCTTTCCTGCCGATGTTTAAGGCCGGATTCGGAACGCTTGCTTATCAAGATGCCTGGAATTTATTCGACAATATGGTGGTCAGTGGGAATTTGTTGAACACTAATCCGGGAGAACTGAAACTTTACAAGCCGGCGAAGAGTAAATATTATGGGAACATATTCGATCGCCCGTTCTTGCGCCAAAGCAGCGGACAATATAAGAATTATCCGTTGAGAACTTTTGTCGGGAATACTTTCCAGGGAGGGTATAGCGACCATTTTCCCGTGTATATCTTCATTGCAAAATAATAATGTAACGATATGAAAATGAAACTATTTTTAGCTATTCTGTTTGCGGTGTTTTCTTTACCGCTGTTTGCTCAGGGTGGCGGCATTAAGGGTGTTGTCGTTTCCCGTGCCGGGAGAGCGCTGATCGACGATGCTAAGGTTACTCTTTTAGGCGTGACCCCCCGAACGGTTTACACCGAGAAAGGGGCGTTCGAGTTCCGCGATGTGGCTCCGGGAAATTACCAGTTGTTGTTTGAAGCCGGTGATTTTCAGCCTATGCAGGTGGGGGTTACAGTGGATAAGACAGTGAAAGACCTGAATTTTATTTCGCTGGTGCCGGAGGCGATGAACCGGGCGGTGGACGATGCCGATTTCTCGGAATTCGATACTGAGTTGGATAACGGTTCACAGTCTATGCCTGTGGTGCTTTCCGCGTCGAAGGATATTTTCGATAACATTGCCGGGTATAAGTTCAGCGCGGCCCGTTTCCGTACCCGTGGGTATGATAACGGAATGGCGAGCGTTTACCTGAACGGTGTTTACCTGAACGATGCTATGAGCGGTTACACACCCTGGTCGCTTTGGTCGGGATTGAACGACGCTACCCGCAATCAGGAGCTTTCCAGCGGGGTGGCTATCTCGGATTACGGGGTAGGCGGCGTGAACGGAACGACGAATATCAATGCCAGGGCTTCGCAGATGCGTAAGGGTTTCCGTGCCAGCATCGTCAATGCCAACAATATGTACCGTTTCCGGGTGATGGCGAGTTACGCTTCCGGAGAGAACGAGAAGGGATGGTCTTATGCCCTTGCCGCTTCCACCCGTCAGGGAGGAAACGATTGGGTGAAAGGCGTTTATTATAATTCCTGGTCTTATTTCCTGTCTGTGGAAAAGAAGATCGACCCGTTCAACCGTTTGGCTTTTACTTTTTTCGGCGCGCCTTCCCAGCGGGGAGCTCAGACGGCTTCCACACAGGAAGTGTATGATCTGGTGGGCAGCAATTTCTATAATGCCAACTGGGGATACCAGGACGGAAAGAAACGTAACGCCCGTGTGCGGAACAGCCATGAGCCGGTGGCCATGCTGAATTATTTTTACCAGCCCAGCAATAAGCTGAATTTGATGGCTACCGTGTCTTACCGCTTCGGAAAGAACGGTTATTCTGCCCTCGACTGGTATGACGCACAAGACCCGCGCCCGGATTACTACCGCTATTTACCGAGCTATTACCGCTCCGACGATGAATCGAAGAATAATCCTTATCTGGCGGCTTATGTCACCGAAGGTTGGAAATCGAATTGGGATGTGCGGCAGATCAATTGGGACAGGCTCTATGATGTGAATTACAACAGTGTTTTGAATCCCGACCGGGAATACTGGGGAAATCCGGAGATTGCCGAAGGGACTACCCGTTCGAAATATGTGTTGGAAGAACGCCACACCGACCAGAAGGATTTCAATGCGAAAGTGCAGCTGGTTTCTATGGTGAAGGAGAATAGCAAGATTTCCGCCGGATTTGAATTCCGCCAGAATAAAACGGAGTATTATAAGAAGATCAAGGATTTGTTAGGCGGTGATTACTGGCTGGATGTCGACCAGTTTGCCGAACGTGATTTCGGTAGCGGCAATGCCATACAGAATAACCTGAATACCCCGAACCGTTTGGTGCAGAAGGGCGATAAATACGGTTACGATTATTTTGCACATCTTTTGAATGAGAAGCTGTGGGCTACCTATCGTTTCAATAAGGCGAATTTTGAAGGTTATGTTGGTTTGGAAGGCGGACACACCACATTCTGGCGTGACGGCGTTTATAAAAAAGGGTTGTTCCCGGATAATTCAGAAGGGAAATCGGCTAAACAGAGGTTTTGGACGTATACCCTGAAAGCCGGACTGACTTATAAGATTACCGGGAATCAGATGGTGTATGCCAATTTTGCTTACCTGCATCAGGCTCCGTATTTTCAGGATGCTTTCGTTTCCCCGCGTACCCGTAATAGCGTTGTGCCTAATCTGACCACCGAGAAGGTGTTGAGTGCCGACCTGAATTACGCTTTACGTATGGCGGGATTCAGGGTACGTTTAACCGGATATTATACGAAGATCAAAGACCAGACCGACTTGATTAGTTTTTATGACGATCAGAACCGGGCTTATACCAACTTTGCCATGAGCGGAATCGACCAGACGCATGTCGGGATGGAATTGGGGGTTGCTGTGCCGTTGATTGCCGGAATCGAAGCACAGGGTGCTTTTAGTTACGGTAATTATTACTATACTTCGAATCCTTACGTCACTCAAACGGTTGATAACAGCGAGGCTGTGATCGCCAATACCCGGGTTTACTGGAAGGATATGAAGGTGGCAACCACCCCGCAGACGGCTGCGAGCATCGGTTTGAACTACCGTGGGCCTCACAATATTTATGCCGGGCTGGATTTGAATTATTACGCACGGATGTACCAGAGCATGAATCCGCTTTACCGTACCGACCAGGCTCTGGTGAATTATGATATGTTCGAACCGGATGTCCGCGAGGAGATGATCCGTACGATGAGGAATCAGGAAGAGTTCGACCATTCTTTTATCCTCAATGCCAATATCGGTAAATCGTGGTATATCCAGCGTAAATATAACTTAGGGTTTAGTCTGGAAGTCAAGAATATCCTGAACAACAAGGATACGAAGACCGGAGGTTACGAACAGATGCGTTTTAAGAAAAATGAGCTGAACGGTAAAACCTATTATACTCGTTTTGATTCCAAATATTTTTATATGTTCGGAACGACGTATTATTTGAATATCTATTTCAGATTCTAACGGGCATGCCGGAATGGTTTAAGAACAAAAAATTTAAACGTATGAAAACATTGAAAAATATATTGTTTGTCCAGGCTTTGCTTTTGGGGTTGTTGCTGACGGGCTGTTATAACGATTTTGACGATCCTGCACCTGCGAAAATTTATACCGATGAGGATTTTGCCGGTAGCCAGATTGTGCCGATCAAAACGGTGAAGCAACTTTTCTACGATAAGTATGGCAGTGGTAGCAGCTCTGTGGGGAAAAGCCTTGAAGTGACAGAGGATTATGTGATAAAGGGAAAGGTAATCAGTAACGATGCCTATGGGAATATCTACCGTACGATGTACATTCAGGACGAATCGGGAGCTATCGAGGTTAAAATCGGTATTACCGGGGCTTATAACGAATATAAGGTAGGGCAGACCGTGTATGTGAAAACACAGGGGCTGGTGATCGGAAGCTACCGTTATATGCTCAGTTTGGGAATCGCTTCGGTGGACCCTGATTATGCCAACGGATATATCGATGTGCGCACTCTGATCAATACGATCATTTTCAAGGGAGAACACACGAAACTGACGGCTCAGGACACTCTGGTGATCAATGCCCCGTCTGAACTGAATGACGATTATTTAGGCAGGCTGGTGCGTATCAACGGACTGACCAGTTATTACGGACGTTGGGACAGCGATACTTATCCGTCGTTCCTGGAGCAGGTGGATCAGGTTTACACGAACTATTCTTTCCTCTCTGTGATCAGCGACTGGAAGAAGTATGACGAAGATATGACCGCCCACGAAGCCGATCCGGAAAATGTGCCGTATCCTACGGAGCCGGCCTCTCCGCGTCCCGCTACGCTGGATTATCCGACTTATGCTTTTAATAGCAATAATAATCGTTACTATGGAACGGCTTTATTCAAGTTCGGTGCGGGCGGCGCGACCAATCCCACTGAAAATTTGTTGGTACGTTCCAGCGGTTATGCCCGCTTTGCTTTGGATAAGCTGCCGGAAAACGGGGCGAAAGTGAATATCACGGCGATTTACACGAAGTATAGCGCCAAAAGTGGTAGTTATATCAAATACCAGCTTTTGCTGAACAATGTGACAGACGTTGTGAGTGCCGATTAATCCGGGATTTCCGGGATAGGACAGGCGCGGCTTTCCGATGGGGAAGCCGCGCTTTATTATTTTACGGAGAAAGATTTCCGGAGGGGTATTATTCTTCTACCCGGATGTATTTGGTGACGATGAAGCTGGGGATGGTGCAGAGCATGATCCACACAAAGAAAAGCTGGTAGCCGATGTGTTCCTGTAACCAGCCGGAAATCATTCCCGGTAGCATCATCCCCAGGGCCATAAATCCCGTGCATAGGGCGTAGTGGGCGGTTTGGTGTTTCCCTGCGCTGAACAGCATCATGTAGAAGGTCAGGGAAGTGAATCCGAAACCGTAGCCCAGTTGTTCGACTGCCACGCAGGAAGAGATGAGCAGCATATCGGAAGGCTGCACGATAGCCAGGAACAGGTAGACGGCGTTTGGAATGTTCATGGCGGCGGTCATCCTCCAAATCCAATGTTTCAGTCCGTTCCGCGCCATAACAATCCCGCCGATGATTCCGCCTGTCGTCAGGGCGATCACTCCTATCGTGCCGTAAATCATTCCCACTTCCCAGGTTTCTAATTCCAGTCCTCCCGCTATTTTTTTATCCAGCAGGAAGGGACTGGCTATTTTCACCAGTTGTGCTTCGGCAAAGCGATAAAAAAAGATAAAGGTTAAGGCGGAAATGATGTGCTTTTTCCTGAAAAATTCGATAAAGGTTTCCGCAAAAGCTATGATAACCTGTTTGGGGGTGTTGGCTTTGGTGTTTTCCCGGTCTTTGGATGGACGCGGCAAGACGAAATGATGGTAGGCGAACAACAGGCAAAAAATAAAAGCCAGCAGGTAAAAGGTCAGCGTCCAGGATTGGGAGATAGCCTGCGCTTCACCCAGCCGGAGGGAGAAGCGTTTTTCGAGTATCCCGGCGAACATCACCAGCAGTCCCTGCCCGGCAATAACGGCAAGGCGATAGAACGTGTTACGTATGCCCACAAAATAGGCCTGTTTTTTTTCGTCCAGTGCCAGCATATAAAAACCGTCGGCGGCAATGTCGTGGGTGGCGGAGCTGAAAGCCAGCAGCCACATGAAAGCCAGGCAATAGCGGAATGGCTGAGGCCCGGGGAGGCACAGGGCGACTCCCGCCAGCGCACCTCCGATCAGTATTTGCATGCTGACAATCCACCAGCGTTTCGATTTTAAAATGTCCACCAGCGGACTCCATACCGGTTTGATAACCCAGGGAAGGTATAGCCAGCTGGTGTATAGGGCGATGTCCGTATTGGAAATGCCGAGCTTTTTGAATAGGATGACGGCAACGGTCATCACCACCACATAGGGTAAGCCTTCTGCGAAATAGAGCGTCGGAATCCAGCTCCAGGGGGAGCGGGCGGAAGTGTTTGTTGCCATAACCGGGGATTTAGTATATTTTTTCTATTTGACTGTCTTTGAAATAGTGGGCTAATATCTGGCGGTAGGTGTATCCCTTCGATGCCATGACCGCCGCTCCGATCTGGCAAAGCCCTACACCGTGTCCCCAGCCTGCGCCGTGGAAGGTGAACCCGCCGTCGTGTTTTTCCACGATAAAGGCCGAACTATACAGGTGCGATTCCGATAGGAATTTGCGGATCACCAGTTCTTTCCCGATTTCCAGCGTTTTCTTGCTCCCGGTGATTCTAAGGCGGACGATGCGTCCCGACACCCCGCGTTCCAGAGGTTCGAGGGCGAGTATCGTCCCGAAATCCACGCCCGAACGTTTGTATATCAGTTCGGATAACTCTTCGGTGGTATAAGTTGTTTGCCAGCGGAAAAAATGGCGGGTTTCCTGATCGTAGTCGTTTAACACGGCTTGCAGCACGGTTTTATCGTCGGTATTGCAGAACGCGGGGGGCGAAGACAAAATCCATTGCCGGGCTTGTTCCTCGTCTGTCAGGTCGTAATCCGTTCCGGGCGGGGCAAAATCGTATACCCGGTCGAGGTAGGGATGAGGAACGGGTTCCCAGGTGTTTTCAAACCGTTCCGTAACCCCTCCGCAGCATTTCGAAAAACGGGCATCACAGATTTTCCCGGCGTAGGTCAACACCTCCCCGCAGGTGGCGTTCATCGCCCGGCTTACTTCCGGGGTATAGGCTTTGCTGATGCCCTGATAGCGTTGGCAATGATCGTCGGCACATACGTCGAAATGGGCGTGGTCTTCCCGGTCATACCAGCGGAGATAGGAGTCTTCGGTGGAAAGGCAGGAATGATAATCGCCTTTTATTTCGTTCGCTTTGGCTTTTTGTGCCAGCAGCCAGCTCCGGGAAATGACGGCATGGGCTTTCAGCAGTTCCACCGGGGAAGATGCACTCATTTCCGAGGAAATGACGCTTAAAAGATAATCTTCCAGCGAAAGAATGTCGATCGCGGTCAGGTGCTGTGTTTCGTCGATAAGTTTTAACGTGCCCTTGAATTTCTGGCTTTCCGTCCGTTCCCAGTGGAAATTTATCCCGATAACAACGTCGGTCAGGTCGAAATCGCATTGCCCGTAATCGTCGGGGATAAGAAGCAACGGTAAAGTCACTTCCTGCACAACTTCCGGGCTTTCCAGCAGGTAGCGTCCGTTGGCCCGGCTAAGTGTGTAGCGTCCGTTGTATTTCCGGTTTGTGCCTGCCTGCGTATAGTTGCCGTTCAGCTGAAAACGAATCACGGGCGAAAATAAAATGCCTACTTCTATGGTCGGTGTTGTCATAAGTCGATCTGTTTGAGCCGGGCGGCGATCTTTTGCCAGGTATCCTCGCTGATAGTCACCTGGGAGAAAAGATCGGCCAGCAGGGTGTCTGAATATTTTTCAAAATCTTTTTGGCGGGGGCTGATGATCAGGCCTGCCATGTCCACCGAGCCGGGACTGAACAACACCTTTTCGTCGCCTTCCGCAAAAAACTGGCGGGGACGCAGCAGTTTCCGGGGAAACACGCATACGGTCCACTGGCAGTTGTCGAACCAGGCCAGCAGGTTATACATGGGTTCCGGGACGGAAGGAATATACTGTTGCAATACCCCGTTGAGTTCCCCGAATAGCTTGGTCAATAGCCTGTGGTCAGAGGCTTTCAGGATGATAATCCTGCGGAGGTAATTGTCGATTGTCGCTATGGAATAGTAATCTGCCTGCCGGATGATTCGCGTTAAATCCGGGTTTTCCACATCCGTTTCCGATGGCATGATCCCTCTGGGAGCTATCTGGAAATGGAAATGATCCGGAGCCGAAGCCCCGCATTGCGGTCCGTTGTAGAACAGGGTGTAACCGGGCAGGTCGAAAGCGAGATTTAGCATATCCGGGAAACGTCCTTCTATTTGCTGGGGTGCGTGTTCTCCGGAAGGTACGGTGAAATGCCGGGAAAAAATCGGGTAGGGATTGATGAAAATGTGATAGCGTTCGCCATAGGGAATGCCTTTCTGCGTTTCGGGCATGTTGGCAGAACACAGAAAGCACCGCCGTTGCTGTAACGTGGCGGCATCTATTTTGGCATTGGTCGAAAGGATTCGGGCCGGATTGTATTGCAGGCTAATGTCATATCCGGGGAAATGGATTGTCCGGTAAACCACCTGTTCCAGGTGGGCATAATTCTTTTGTGCCAGTTCAAAGGTCTGGAGCTGCGACCGGAATAGTTGTTCGAGTTGTTCTGACATGGCGGTTAATCTTGCTTCCGGTTGCCGGATATGCGTTTGGCAATTTCCAGCGTGCGTAATTTGTCTTTATAGGAATTGTAAGTGTTCAGCCGTTGTATGTCGAGGCTGGCATCGGAATTTTCGTCCCAGCGGCGGCATAAATATAAGGGCTCGTATATCCGCCCGATCCGGTATTCTCCGGAAATAGCCAGTCCCACGGCATAGTCTTCCCCATAGCTCACATTCGGAAATTTGAGTTCCCGGATCACCGGGGTATAAAATGCGCGGGGGGCTCCCAGTCCGTTGATACGCAGGGCGTTGTTGTGTCCGTTTTCCGGTGTCCATTCCCGGTGGTCGATGATTCCCGGCGGTATTTCTTCGAGCTTGAAATTAACCATCCGGTAACTCCCTACCAGCATGGCGCAGTTTTGGGCGTAGAAGTTCCGGACAATCGTTTCTAAAACGCGGGAGTCGATATACAGGTCGTCGCTGTCGAGCTGGACGGCAAATTTCCCGCAGGACGGATGCATAACCGCTTCGTTCCAGCATCCGCCGATTCCGAGGTCGTGGCGCGGCGGGATATAGTGGATCAGTTCCGGATGCTGTGCAGACAATTGCTGCAACAGTTCCGTCGTCCCGTCGTCGGAATGATTGTCTGCCACGATGATATTATACCGGAATCCGGTTTCTTGTCCCAAAACCGACCGGATGGCATCGTCTATGGTTTTCACCCTGTTTTTTACCGGGATAATCACCGAAGCTTCCACCGGGAATCCTGCCGAGAGGTCGGTTTGCCGGGAAACGGGGGGCAACCAGGCCCCGATGGCTTTCAGGTGTCCGGTGCAAGCCTGTTCCATTTCCAGTTGTACGTTCCTGTTTTTAGGGTCTACGTAATCGAACTGTTTTTCACCCGATTTCCTGAAATCGGTTTCTGTGACCGTGTATAAAAATTCAGACAGGCGGACAATGGGGCTTGTTTCCGATATTTTCAGCCGCAGGTCGTATAAAGAGGCATACCGATAGTTATGCTCCATGCGTCCGGCGGCCTCTTTGAAACTGCTGCTGCGGAACAGCAGCAACGGCCCGAAGTCGAAATCGTCCCGCAGGCTGCCTGTTTGGTAATCTATCGTGGGATGAGGGCGGGATATGCCGTTTTCTGTTTTATAATAATCGCTATATAGCAGGCCGGCTCCGCACATATCCGCTATCCGGCACATGCGTTCCAGGGCATATTGTCCCAAAGTGACGGAGGATGTGCCTGTATGAATGAGCAGATAGGGGGTACGGATGTTTTCAGCGATTGTTTTTAATTGTTCGGTGGAAGGAAAAGCGGATAGCCGGGTCACCGGGAAATCTTCTGCGGTGAAAAAGTCCGAAGTTCCTATAATAAAAATACTAAGTTGGGGTGTCATTACTTTTTTGTTCAAAACTAAAAAAAAATAAAAATAGAAACTAAATTTTAAATATATTTGTATGTTGAATTTGAGAATATGGCCGTAATATCTTTTGCATGAATAAATACAGATATAGGAAGTGTATATTTTTCTTTGTCATTGTTTTACTCCTTTCGTTACGGCAGGGTTATTCCAATGTGCAGAGTCAGAATAACCCCATATTGATCATCAGCTCTTATAATCCGGAAACCTACCGTACCTCCCTGAATATTTCTCAGTTTTTGGAGAAGTATAAGGTTTTGGGTGGAACTTGCCCGGTGGCGATCGAAAATATGAACTGCCGGAGCTTTTCCGAGGCTCCTGCCTGGAAAGGTTTGATGCATGGGATTTTGCAGAAATACACAGATGAACGTACTCCGGCATTGATTATTTTGCTGGGGCAGGAGGCGTGGTCGGCTTATCTTTCGCAGGACGGTATCGAAAATAAAACGACTCCGGTGCTGTGTGGCATGGTGAGCCGGAATGCCGTTTTCCTGCCTTCCGATACGGTGAATTTGGAAGAGTGGGAGCCTGTGAGTATCGATGTGGAGGCCGATTATAAATACCGGGCTTCTCTTTCCGGCTATGTATACGAGTATGATGTAGAGAGAAACATAGAGCTGATCCGGGAAATGTTCCCTGAAACGAAACATATCGCTTTTGTTTCAGACAATAGCTATGGCGGGGTGTCGATGCGGGCTTATGTGAAGGAGGAAATGCGTAAATTTCCGGAATTGGATTTGATCCTGCTGGACGGACGTCAGCATACGATTTATACGATTGTGGACGAAATTACCCGCCTGCCGGAACAGACCGTTTTGCTGGTGGGAACCTGGCGGGTGGATAAGAACGATGCTTATTTTATGCGGAACGCCACTTATATGATGATGAGTGCCAAGCCGAATCTTCCGGCTTTTACGCTGGCTTCCGTGGGGTTGGGATATTGGGTGGTGGGAGGTTATGTGCCTACCTACCGGACGATTGGCGACGACCTGGCGAAACGGGCTGTGGCGATCATTGCCGGGGAAGCGAAGGATAAGGCAAAGCTGGAGATTATTCCGAACGAGTATGTGTTCGATTCGAAGAAGCTGGAAGAGTTTCGTATCGACCCGAAGCTTATTCCTGCCGGGGCGCAGATGATGAACCGGGATTTGACTTTTTTTGAGAGGTATTATTACCAGATATTGGGGATCGGCGGGGTTTTTGTGTTGCTGGTGGTGGGGTTGCTTACCACGTTTTACTATTATTTGCGTACGAAACGCCTGAAAGACAGTTTGCTGCTGTCCGAATCGGAGTTGATTGTGGCTAAAGAGCGTGCCGAGGAATCCGACCGTCTGAAATCGGCTTTCCTGGCTAATATGAGCCATGAGATCCGTACGCCGCTGAATGCGATTGTCGGTTTTTCGAATGTACTGGTCACCGGGGAGTGTTCTTTGGAAGAGCAGAAAGAGTTTGTGGGAGTGATTCAAACGAATTCCGATCTGTTGTTGCGGTTGATCGGTGATATTCTGGATATTTCCCGTTTGGAAACCGGACGCTTGAAATTCAATTTCGAGAGTTGCGATCTGGTGGCCCTTTGCCGGAATGTGCTGGCCACCACTTCTTATTCCAAAAAAGAAGGGGTGGAATATGATTTTTATTCCCGGTATGATTCTTATTTATTGGAAACGGATATTCAGCGGTTGCAGCAGATTTTGATCAATTTGCTTTCGAATGCCAACAAGTTTACCGAGTCGGGGAAAATCACCCTGGAATTCGAGGTGGACGAGGCGCATCGCATGGTGCAGTTTGCCGTGTCGGATACCGGTTGTGGCATTCCGAAGGAAAAACAGGAAAAGGTGTTCGAGCGTTTTGAAAAATTGGATGAATATGCCCAGGGTACGGGACTGGGGCTGGCTATTTGCCGCTTGACCATAGAGCGGTTGGGCGGAAGGATATGGGTAGATTCCAAATACGAGGGCGGAAGCCGTTTCGTTTTCACTCATCCCATTGCTCATCGGATACATTCAGGGAAAGACGGGAAAGGCAACGGTTGATGGTGTCGAGGTCGAACCCCTTTCCGGCAGCGAAGCGGATTAATTTTGCCTTGATGCGTATTGGAGTGTCGTCTTTTAACGTTTTTAGTTTTCCCCGTAATAGGGAGAGGCAGGTGGTGTCGTAATCTTCAGAGGGAAGCTGGGCTAAGGCTTCCCGGATAATCTCCGGATTTATTTGTTTTTGCCGTAGCATTTGGGCTATTTTTTGCCGTCCCCATTTGTTGAACCGGAATTTGTCCCGGGCATAGAAAGTGGCGAAACGGCGGTCGTCGATGAATCGGTGCTGTTGCAGGCTGCACAGTATCCGGGCGATTTCATTTTCGGGGAGTTCCCATTTTTTCAGTTTTTCCCTGATTTCCTGTGTGCAGTATTCTTTTTGGCTGCAAATACCTGCTGCGATATTTAAAGCTTTTTCGGGTGTCATCGGTCTTCGGTTTTTGAGGTTGGGGCTTGTGCCGAGATAAAACGGTCTTTGCCGAACAGGTCTTTGAGTACCTGCACCTGCCGATAGTTGTATTTTTCCAGCAGGGCGGCGGTTTCGTTTCCCAGGGCTTCGTTGATTTCAAGATAAAGATACCCGCCGGGGAGCAGGTAACGGCATCCGAATTCCGCTATCCGCCGATAGAACAGCAGGGGATCGGAATCGGGAACGAATAAGGCGCGGTGGGGTTCATGTTCGAGCACCTGCCGCTGCATTTCCTGTTTTTCACATTCCCTCACGTAAGGCGGGTTACTCACAATCAGGTGATAGGACGGCCATGTTTCCGTTTCGAAGTGCAGAATATCACGGACTAAAAATTCGGTGTTTACTCCGTTGCGGAGGGCGTTTATGCGGGCAATCCCCACGGCTTCGGGCGAGATGTCCACCCCTGTGACTTCGGCATCCGCACAGGCTGCTGCGAGGGAAATGGCGATGCAGCCGCTTCCCGTGCCAATGTCCAGCACTTTTTTTCCTGCGCCCAGCCGTTCCGCGGCGAGAAGCACCAGTTCTTCCGTTTCGGGGCGTGGGATGAGGGTGGAGGTGTTCAGGCTGAACTTCAATCCTGAAAATTCGGTTTCCCCGATGATGTATTGCAGGGGATGGCCGTTTTTAAGAAGTCTTACGATTTCAAAAAATTTATCTACAAAGCTTTCATCCAAAATGTCGTTTTTTCTGATATGGATGTCTATCTTTGTATATTGCAACACATCGAGGAAGATAATCCGGCAGATACTTTGTATTTCTTGCGGGTTGTATGTATCTTTTAACTCTTGTAGTGCGTATTGTGATAATTGACGGATTGTATTCATACCTACAAAGGTAGGGATTAATTGAAGATAGAAATTTGAAAATTGAAATTAATTTGTGTCCTGGTTACAGTTAGCTATATACGTTTTAATTGCATTGTATATCCTGACGGTTATTAGCGTAATCATCAATGTGATATTGGAAAACCGGAATCCCGTGAGGACTCTGGCGTGGATTATCGTGCTTGTTGCCGTGCCTTTTATCGGTTTCCTGTTTTATCTTTATTTCGGAATCAATTACCGGAAGATCAAGATGTTTTCGATGAAGGGGCTGGGGGATATGAAATGGTTGCAATACATGAGCGAAGACCAGAAGCAACTGATTAAGAAGTCGGAATTTTTACATAAGCGCGAAACGGTGGAGGTGAGGAAGTTGATGACGTTGTTGCTGAACAATAGCAAGGCTTTGCTGACCCGTTTCAATAAGGTGGAAGTCCTGAATAACGGGGAAGAAACTTTCCCTGCGATTTTTGAGGCGTTGCAAAACGCAAAGCGGTTTATCCACCTGGAATATTATATTATCGAAATGGGAAGGCTCACTTCCCGGCTAAAGGAATTGCTGATCGAGAAGGCGAAAGCCGGAGTGGAAGTGAGGGTGATTTACGACGATGTCGGGTCGTGGGGACTGACCCGCGATTTCCTGCGGGAGCTGAGAAATGCGGGCATCCAGATTTATCCTTTTTTGCCTGTGCGTTTCCACCAGTTCGCCAATAAGGCGAATTACCGGAATCACCGGAAAATTGCGGTGATCGACGGTGAAGTGGGGTTTGTGGGAGGATTGAACTTTGCCGACCGCTATGTGGACGGAGTGCCGAAGATTGGGGTGTGGAGGGATACCCATTTGAAGGTGCAGGGCGAAGCGGTGACTTCTTTGCAGGTGATTTTCCTGATCGACTGGTATTTCGTGCGTCAGGAATTGTTGCTCGATAAGAACGAGTATTTGCCCTATATACAAGCAGATGGCGATATGTTGGTGCAGGCGGTGACTTCCGGCCCCGATAGCGATTGGGCTTCTATCCAGCAGGCTTATTTCACGCTGATCAATATGGCGAAACGCTATGTTTTTATTTCTACGCCTTATTTTATGCCGGGGGAAACCACGCTAAATTCTCTGAAAACGGCGGCGATGAGCGGTGTGGATGTCAGGATTATGCTACCGCATAAGTCCGATTCCCTGCTCACTTATTGGTGTTCGCGTTCGTTTGTCGAAGAATTGCTGGAAGCCGGGGTAAAGGTGTATTGGTATCAGAAGGGAATCAATCATAGTAAAGTGATTATTGTGGACGGGATTGTGTCGAGTGTGGGCACAGCCAATATGGATATACGCAGTTTCGAGCAAAATTTTGAAGTGAGCCTGATTCTTTATGACCGGGAAACCACCAAGAAGTTGGCAGGCGATTTTTTGAAAGATTTGCAAAGTAGTTCCGAAGTTATAATCCAACGTTGGAAGTTTCGCTCCAAGCGGGAAAAAGCCTATGAATCGGTGGCCCGGCTGTTTGCCCCTGTGCTGTAAGGATGGGGTGGGGAATGATGGTGCTGGTGTAAAAATAGAATGGATAATCTAAACGAGTAACGCCACTGTAAGGGGTGGCATTAAACGCGGTTCGACCGCATGACAAGATGTATACTATAAGAAAAATTTCAGAGATTTTGAATTGCAAAGCCGCAATTGAATGTGACTTTGAAATGAAAGAGGTGAGCATTGATAGCCGCTCGGTGAGTCGGCCTGAAACGACTTTGTTTTTTGCGTTGCAGGGAGCGAATCACGACGGGCATGATTATGTGGGGCAATTGTACGATAGAGGGGTACGTTGTTTTGTGGTCAGCGAACGGAGACCGGAGTTTTCCCGGCTGGGAAATGCCTGTTTTCTGGAGGTGGGCGATACGCTGGAAGCGTTGCAGCATTTGGCCCAATATCACCGGGAACATGTGCGGGCCGAAGTGGTGGGTATCACCGGAAGCAATGGGAAGACGGTAGTGAAAGAGTGGTTATATCAGCTTTTGGCCGATGAAGAGAAGGTGTATCGCAGTCCCCGTAGCTACAATTCCCAGGTGGGAGTGCCTTTGTCTTTGTTGGGAATAGAAGAGAATATCCAGACGGCGATTATCGAGGCCGGAATTTCAAAGCCGGGCGAGATGGAGCGGTTGCAACGGATGATCCGGCCGGAAATCGGGATTTTCACACATTTGGGGGATGCGCATGGCGAGAATTTCAGCTCGTTGCAGCAGAAGCTGGAGGAGAAATCGGTTTTATTCCGGGATTGCCAATGTGTGATTGGCCGTGCGGGGGAATCCATGCAATATATTGCTTCGGTGGTGGGGCCGGATGCCGTGGTGCTGATCTGGGGGGAAAGCGGGGAGTTGCCTGTGAAAATCCGGGTGAAAGGTATCGGGCTGGAAGGGCGTGAGGTGAATGTGCGTTACGGGCAGCAGGATTTCGACCTGCTGATTCCTTTTGCAGACGAAGCTTCGTTTGAAAATAGCATGAACGCGCTTTGCGTGTTGTTATATAAAAATATCGATCCGGAACTGATTGCCGAACGGATGCGGGCTTTGCAGCCTGTGGCGATGCGTATGGAGATCAAGGAAGGGATTAACCGTTGTGTATTG
Source organism: uncultured Odoribacter sp. (assembly GCA_900541415.1). Lineage (GTDB taxonomy): Bacteria > Bacteroidota > Bacteroidia > Bacteroidales > Marinifilaceae > Odoribacter. The sequence goes on from UQJP01000002.1 coordinate 117,112, forward strand.
ATTAACGATTACTATAATTCCGATGCGGCTTCTTTCCAGTTGGCCCTGAATACGCTGGCGATGCAGGATGCCGGACGGGAAAAGGTGGTGATCTTGTCGGATTTTGTCGATACGGGAACGGAAGAGCGGGCTTTGTACCGGGAAGTAGCCGCCCTGTTGCGTAAAGCGAATGTAAACACCCTGATCGGGGTGGGGGAACAGATCAGCAGTTGCAAGGCTTATTTCTTGTTGCCCCAATGTCGTTTTTATAAAGATACGGATAGTTTCCTGCGGCAGGAAAACCGGGATCATTTCCGCAATCAGGTGATTTTGATTAAAGGGGCGCGGAAGTTCCGTTTTGAATATATTGCCGGATTTTTACAAAAGCAGTCCCATTCCACGGTTTTGGAAGTGGATTTGGATGCGATGGTACATAATTTGAATTATTTCCGTTCGCTGACTCCGCCGGAAACGATGATTGCCGTAATGGTGAAAGCTTTTTCCTATGGCAGTGGGGCGGGTGAAGTGGCCAGCCTGTTGCAGTATCAGGGGGTGAACTACCTGATGGTGGCGTTTGCCGACGAGGGGGTGGAATTGCGGGCTGCGGGTATTTCGGTGCCTATCGCAGTGATGAATCCGGAGCCGGAGGCTTTCGATAATATGATCGAGTTTAACCTGGAGCCAGAGATTTATTCCCTCGAGTTGCTGGATGCTTTCGATCAGGCTTTGGAACGGCACGGGATAGAGCGTTATCCGGTGCATTTAAAACTGAACACGGGAATGAACCGTTCTGGGCTCGATCCGGAGGAACTCCCCGCTTTGCTGGATTTTTTCAGGGTGAAGCGGAATGTGGTGATCCGGTCGATGTTTTCCCATTTGGCGGGAAGCGACGAGGCGGTGCATGACGATTACACCCGCCGACAGATCGATTGTTTTATCCGGATGACCGAAAAAGTCCAATCCCGTTTTGATTATAAGATCATCCGGCATATTTTGAATTCGGCGGGAATCGAGCGTTTCAGCGAATATAGTTTCGACATGGTGCGCCTGGGGATCGGGTTGCACGGGATTAGTGCGGTGGGTGCGCCTTTGCAGCCTGTCAGTTCTTTTAAGACCTACATTGTGGCGATCCGCCGGGTGAAAGGCGACCAGACCGTGGGCTATGGGCGTAAAGGCGTTCTGCAACGGGATTCGCGCATTGCGGTGATTCCGGTGGGGTATGCCGATGGGCTGAACCGGCATTTGAGCCGGGGTGTGGGTGAAATGCTGGTGAGGGGGAAACGGGTCCCGGTTGTCGGCAATATTTGTATGGATGCCTGCATGCTCGATGTCACCGATACGGATGCCCAGGTGGGAGACGAGGTGGAAATATTCGGCAAGCATATTCCGGTGACCGAAGTGGCCGAGAAGCTGGGAACTATTCCTTATGAGGTGCTGACCTCCGTGTCGCAACGGGTGAAACGGATTTATTTTAAAGAATAGGAACAGGTATCCGGGAATTGAATAGTTATATTGAAACCAAATACATTATGAGAAAAATTTTTCTATTTACGGTGCTGCTTGTCTGGGCGGGCAGCGGATTTGCACAATTCGATAAGTATTTCCACGACAAGACCCTCCGGATGGATTATTTTCATTGCGGTGACAGTGCCCATGAAGAATATTATTTTAACGAACTATTGGAAGAGCCCTATTGGGGAGGTTCGAAAGTGAATCTGGTAGACGATAATTTTTACGGGAATTATTACCTGAATGTCTACGATGTAAAATCGGGGGAGTTGATTTATTCCCGGGGATATAACACCCTGTTCGGGGAGTGGCGCACCGTGCCCGAATCCCGCACTACCCGGCGTTGCTGTGACGAAACGGTGGTGATGCCTTTCCCGAAGGAAAATGTGCGGATAGAATTGATGAGCCGGGATAAGAAAGGGGTGTTTCACAAGATGTTCGAATATACGGTGGATGTAAAAAGCTATTTTATCAAGCGCGACAGGAGGCTGAGCGCTCCCGTGATGGATGTGCAGGTGGCTGCCGATCCGGCGAAAGCGGTGGATATTGTGCTGTTGCCCGAAGGATATACTGCTGGCGAAATGGAGAAATTCAAAGAGGATTGCCGGAAGTTTGCCGAAGGCTTGTTTACTTTTTCCCCCTATAAAGAGAATAAACGGAAATTCAATATCCGGGCGGTGCTGGCTCCTTCCGAACAATCGGGAGCGGATGTTCCCGCCGATCAGGATTGGAAAAACACGGTACTTAATTCTTCGTTTTATACTTTCGACACTGAGCGTTATATCATGACGTTCGACAATAAGAGTGTTCGTGACCTGGCTGCCAATGCGCCTTACGATTTTATTTATATTATTGCCAATACGAAAAAATACGGCGGCGGCGCTATCTATAATCATTACGGATTGAGCGTGGCGGGCAGCGAATTGTATGCGAAGATTTATACCCATGAATTCGGACACCTGTTCTTGGGTTTGGGCGATGAATATGTGGGAGGGGCGGCATATAGCGACCTATATCCTACGGATGTAGAGCCCTGGGAAGCGAATTTGACCACCTTGGTGGATTTCGACCGGAAATGGAAAGACCTGATTAAGAAAGGAACGCCTATCCCTACGCCCGTGGATAAAAAGAATCCGGATAAGATCGGTGTTTATGAAGGGGGAGGATATGTGTCGAAGGGGGTTTACCGCCCGCGTTTCAATTGCATGATGAATGCTTTTAATGTGGATGATTTTTGCCCTGTATGCCGCCGGGCTATCGAAAAACAAATTCGTTTTTATTCGGAATAAAGAGTACCGGAATTGCTTTCTGGAAGGAGTTTTTCTCCGGATGAAGGTTATGCCGCAGGAGAATAAATTTTCTCCGGAAAAGAGCCGTTTTTAACCTTACCGACAGGTTGGAAACGGCTTTTTGAATAGCGGACGGGAGGAGAATCCTTTTGGGAATAAGATGCCGGAATATTTCCGGGGAAAGGCAGGCCATAGGAATAAAATGGCCGGGGAAAAGAATGTTTTTCCCGGCGGGTGAGCTAAAGAAAAATAATGTGCGGGAAAGAGGGCGATTAATTTTTGCCGATCTGCCGGATTTTTTGCCGGATTACTCCCAGGTTTAATGCGGAGATCAGGATAAACAGGGCGAAGCCTATCCCGGCGGTTAGCCACAGGCTGCCCGGTTTAAAGCCCGTCCAGAGTTCACTCATGATGCCCGTATAAAGTCCCCGGAGCAACCACACCAAGACTATGGCGAACAGCAGCACGCAGGCATTCAGGATCACCGTGAGTTGCTGGTAGGGACGTGCCACCTGTGAAACCCTGTAACCCAACAAAAGCAGGTTGCGCAGTTTATCATTGTTTTTTTGCAGCAGTAAAAAGATACTCAACATCAGGATATAAAGCGACAGCAGGCAAATCAGTAGTCCGATTCCAGCCACAAGGCTGACGGCTAAATTCAAGAACCAGGCGGTTTTCCCGGCATTGAGCTTTCCGTCTTCTGTTTCATATCCTTTTTGCAGGAAGAATTGAGCCATTTCCTGATCGGCGGGATTAGCGATCTCTGCGATCAGGCGGGAAGGGTTTTGAGAAGCGGACGGGGCCAGTTGCCCGTTAGCCCATTTCATAAACTGTTCGGGAACTAAAATGGTGTTCAGGCGGTCGGAAAATCCGGCGATCTTTCCTGAAAAATGCTCTATTTTCCCGTTTCCTCTCAATTGGATATTCAACTTAATGGCTTTGGTCATGCCTTCGGAGATTTTCGGCATGTTACGCGATTGGGCGAAGCCGAAATTGTAGAGCCGCAGGTAATTTCGGGGAAGGATGATCGGGATGATGCGGTTGTTTTCGTCGAAACTCCATTCTGAAAGATCGGCATCGATGTATTCATCCGGAACCGATTCGAAAAACATGGCTGTGGCGAGGTTTACTCCTAAGTTTTCCATGGAAATGCCCGCCATGACATCGAATCCGGACGAAGTGAATCCGCTTATGTTTTTGATGAACTTTTGTTGTTGCAGCTCTTCGATTTCCTGTGGCGTGAAGGTGTTGCTTCTACCGCTCAGGCTGCTTAATGTGCTGACCTTTTTGGTGATGGTCAGGAAGTCTTTTTTCAGGAAACTGTCTCCTTCGCCGGACAAGACGGGACGCAGGTCGCAATAGAATTGAAAACTAAGCAGAATGATGCTGGTCCCGAGCAGATTGGATAAGAAAAAGCCGGTTAGTTGCGAACGGCTAATGTGCTGGCGGAGGAGTTTCCAAATCAGTTTCATGCGGCAGTTTTTTTATAATCGTAGGGTTTTATGGAACGGGATGTGGGGATGCTTACCGATAGAGGTAACCACTATGCCCGCGCCTTGCTGACGGGCTTCTTCCAAAAGCAATTGCACCATTGTTTCGCTGTTATCGCTGTCCAGATGGCTGACAGGCTCGTCGAGCAGAATGAAGTCGAACGGCTGGCAGAGGGCGCGGATGACGGCTACACGCTGTTGTTGCCCGAAAGAAAGTTTTCCGGCAGGTTCCGGCTGTTTGTCGGCTATGCCCAGGCGGCAAAAGGCCGCTTCAATCCATTCCGGGCTTTTAAATCCGGTCAGGTTATTTTTCAGCAGAACATTTTCCCGGGCGGTCAGTTCCGGGAATAACCGGAGTTCCTGAAAAAGCAGGCTTAAAGAATTTCTCCGGAGGAGGTTCCAGTCCTCCCCGGAGAAATTACGGATATTTTGACTGTCGAAACAAATATCACCGATATAATCCCGGCGGTAACCGTACAGGAAACTGCAAAGGGAGGATTTACCTGTGCCCGAAGCCGCTTCGAGCAAATAGTATTCCCCCTTTTGAAACGTGGTTTCTTGTAACCATATTTCAGAGGAAAAGTTTTCCTTGCTCTGGAAGATGTCCGGCAGGACGGCATGCAGGGTGATACTGTTCATCGACGTTTTTATTTAGAGGATATAAGCGGCAGTAACTGTTCTGCTCCGCCGGTGATTACTTTTAAAGAGTTTTGTGTTTTATCGGTCAGGAAGAAGTTCCAGATCGCTTTTGTTTCGCTGGGAGAAAAAGCTTCCATATAATCTGCGGCACTCAAAGCATTTTTCAGTATCGTGGCTTGTGGGCCTGCTTTTGAAATCAGCATCTGTACGATTGGAATTTGATTGATCGCGTTGAAATTGACGAAAGCGCAGGAATACGAATTTTTCATATCTCCTCCCTGTGGTGTGTTTCCTAACGGATTATCGGCAGTTTTGTCGATCCGGGAATAAAGCTCCGTATCGTTGGTGAAATAGAATTGCCCTTTCTGAATCCCCATATATATGGTCATATTGAGCATGGGAATTACGCCTTTCACGGCATTTTCTCCGTCCGGGATGAAATTCACCTGACTTTTCAATTGTTCCTGAATGTAAGTCATGGGATAGTTGTCTTTCACTTCCACATAGAACAGGACGGAAGGAATATTCATCATGCCTAATTTGGTCAGACCGAAAGAGAAATCCCCGTCGATCGAAGTAATCAGTTGTTTCAGTTTATCCCGATCGATGGTTTCCGGCAGCGTTTCCAATTGCGGGGCGATCAGGTTATACAGTTTTTCCCCGTTCAGGCTTGAGCCCACATAATAGAGGGTGGATGCCGGGAAACGGTTCAGGAAAGTATTGCTCTGTTTCTGTCCCATGAAAGAAAGTTGTTTGAGTTTTTCAAGGGCAGCCTTGTCATTGGATTCATAAGCCATTTCCGAATGAATGTTACCTTTCTCAAAATTCAGTTCTCCCTGCATATACATATTTTCCCAAATCGTGCTGTCCTGTATGAAATTGAAGTTAGGCAGGCTTTTCATATAGGTGGTGGAACGGAGCAGTTCCTGATAGCTCGACATAGATACACATGCGCTTATGTCAGAGCTTTTTTCGATCGCTTTTTTGTAGAATCCGTTCGAAAGGGCGCTCTGGCTTTCGGTTTGTGCCATGTAGGCGGCTGTCTGTTCCTGAACCAAGCCTCGGTTGCCGGAGTCGAACAGCATCAGCAGGGATTCGCTGTTGTAGGCACACACCAGATTTTCAATAACCACTTCCGTGTAACCGTCCTTCGGGGTGGAGATTACGTTTGCCCCTTCGTTTTTCAGGGTGGTGAAAAGATCGTCGAGTTTCGATGTGCTCAGGGTTTTTGCAACGAGCCCCTGATTTTTAGAGATTCCGAAAAAAGCGATAATGGGAGCTTCCAAAGAAATTCCCGATTCTTCCGGATTTTTGAATATTTTCTCCAGCTTTTCCGTGTTTTGCGACTTCATGCCGTCTTTCAGGATTTGCAACACCTGTGCTTTGGTCGATTCATTCAGTTCCGCTTTGTTCGCCATTTGTTGAAGGCGGATGGCCACGACTCCTGAAATTTCTGCCGGGATAACTTTCTGATAGTTATTCGTCGGTTGGGGTTGGCAGGACACCATTGCCAGTGCCAATAAGGCTGCGGCAATGAATGAGAGTAATGTTCTTTTCATGATTTGTTCTTATAGAGTTAATTATAATTCGGATATGTTTTTCTTTAATTCCCCGATCGTGGTCGGTTTGGCGATGATTGTGTTGTTGGCATCAATCAGGAACATCGAAGGGGTTGCAAAGAGGTTGTAGTCGGCTGAAATGGGATTGTCGAAGCCACCGTCGATATGGGTGTTGATCCATTCTAACGGATGGTCAGCCGAAAATTTCTCCCAGGCTTCCCGGCTTTCGTCGATAGAAACTCCGATGATCTCCACTTGGTGCTTTTTGAAATAATCCTGCTTTGCCAGTTCGGGAAGCTCGTCCATCAACACCTGGCAATGGCTGCAATCCGTGTGCCAGAAAACAATCAGGCGATAGGGCGAAAGCAGGTTATAGAGATTTACCGGATTGTTCCTGATGTCCATCACCGTAAAGTCCGGAACGGTTTTGCCGACCGCCATTTTCTGATAGCCTGCCAGACGGCGTTCGATGACCGCTTTCGAGCCTCCGCATTGTTGCAGGTAGTTCGAGGAAATATGGGCCAGCACGTTTTCAAGCTTGCTGACCTCGAAGCCCGTAATCAGGAATTGCAGCAGGTGTTGCTGAATATCGGGGTTTACATCCAGATGCGGCACTATCATGTCGATAGCCTTGATGATGTTGTCCTCGTTCTCACGGGGCGAAGCTTTCCGGTTGACGAACATTTCGATGAATTGCACCACTTTGTCTGTGTATACGTCCGTGTATAAAAGCGTGGTGTCGTTGAATTCAATCCTGCTTAAAAATTCAGACCTGAAGATCGAATCGCGGGTGGCCGGAGCCATATTCCCTTCGGTGAAAGGCAGTTTTTTAGTGGCAATGATTTTTCCCGCCAGCAGTTTTTTGTTCTGGTTGTATGTTTTATCGATGAATTTTTCCCGTTGTATCTGGTATTTTTTGTAGTAATCCAAAGCCATTTTATAGAAATCGTCTTTATCCGGGTAGTTCAGGATCACTTGTTCCAGCATCCCTAATTTGCGGAGGAAGGCAAAATCCGACCGGAGGAAATCGAAATAAATCCGGTTTTCTTTCGATTGGATCACCTGTACCGTTTGGTCGGGCTTTTCGAAATCCACCGCCAGTTCGATGTCTTCGCCGTTGAACAGGAAATTGAACATCGTGGGTTGTCCGTTGGAATACCGGGCATAGGTGGACAGGCCGAGAACGGCCCGCAACATTCCTGTGGGAGTGTTTTCCGGTATGCGGTAGATGATCGTGCTGTCTTTCACCTGCGGCAGGCTGTCGATGAGATAGGTATCCCCGTTATAGATGCTCAACAGGGCTGGTTTACTGTTTGCCGGAAGGCCTGTGACATGTATTTTCACCTGGTATTCTTTTCCATAGGCCAGGCAAGGAAGCAAAAGAAGGAATAGTAGGGATAATTTATTCATCGTATATAAAATTATTCAAGTTAAAGGCAGTTAAAGCCGGATCAGGTTTTGAGGTGTTCCGGCAAGCCACATTTCTACATTTTTCACCACCACGCCCAGCCGGATGCCGAAGGCTTCTTTGGTTGCATATCCCATGTGGGGCAACATAAGCAGGTTAGGAGCGTTGAACAATTCCAGATTCGTGGGAAGAGGCGGTTCCTGATCGTAGACATCTAAGGCTGCGCCTGCGATTTTGCCTTTTTTCAGGGCCTTATAAAGGGCATCCTGGCTTACGATAGGTCCGCGCGCTGTGTTGACCAGCACGGCATGGGGCTGCATCAGCCCGAATTCCTCGTCCTGAATGAAGTTCCTCGTATCTGCCGTCAGCGGGATATGGAGGGAAATAATGTCTGCGCTTTTCAGTAACGTTTCTTTATCGGTGAGTTCCACATATTCGGCGGGTTTTCCGCTCCGGTTATAGCCGATCACCTGGCAGCCGAATGCGTGTGCCAGCAAGGCCACCCTCTGTCCGATGGCGCCTGTGCCGACAATCCCGACGGTTTTACCGTGCAGTTCCGAGCCCAGAAAATTCTGCCTGTCGCCACCGATCCGCGTGATCGTATCTCCTCCGGCGATCTTCCGGTAAACGGCGATCATCATACCGATGGCCAGTTCCGCCACTGCCTGTGTGGAATATCCGGCTGCGTTGCAGACGGTGATTCTCCTTTCCTTGCAGGCTGCCAGGTCGATATGGTCCACTCCGGTGAAAGCCACCGAAACCATACGGAGGTTGGGGCAATGTTCGAAGAAATTTTTATGGAGGGGAATGTTGCTGATAACGATAATTTCCGCATCTTTCGCCCTTTCTATCAGTGTTTGTTCGTCTTCGTTGCGGTTGTCGTGGAACACGATCTGATGGCCTGCGTTTTTCAGGGACTGGCATTGTTGCATGACCTGATTTTCGCTCATGCCCAGCGGCTCGATAAATACAATCTTCATACCTCTTTTTATAGGGTCGTTGTGTATCAGTTACATTTCTACAAAGGTAGTAAAATAAAACAAAAAGTTGCAACTTGTTTCGGGCTGTTTCGTTTTATTAAAAAAATGTCTTCGAAAGATAAAAAAGTCAACTAAATATATTCAGAAAAGATATGAATCGTCAAGAATTTATTAAGGGGATTGCAGATGAGTCTAAAATTTGGGATTATGCTGTGATCGGCGGTGGAGCGACCGGGTTGGGAGTTGCTCTGGATGCCTTGTTACGCGGCTTTAGTGTGGTGTTGTTCGAGCAGGAGGATTTTACCAAAGGAACTTCCAGCCGGAGTACGAAACTGGTGCACGGCGGGGTGAGATATTTGGCTCAGGGCGATGTGGGGTTGGTGCTGGAGGCCTTGCATGAACGGGGATTGCTTCGCAAGAATGCCCCCCATCTGGTGAAAAACCAGTCGTTCGTTATTCCGAACTATACCTGGTGGGATATGATTTTATATACCGTGGGGCTGACCGTATATGATATTTTGGCAGGTCGTTTGGGACTGGGGCGTTCCCTGTGTATCGGAAAGGAGAAGACTTCCGCCCATTTACCTACCGTAAAAACAACGAAGCTGAAAGGCGGCGTGGTTTATCATGACGGGCAGTTCGACGATTCGCGTCTGGCGGTGAATCTGGCACAATCGTGTGCCGATAACGGCGGTTATGTCATTAACTATTGCCGGGTGACCGGATTGCAGAAAGAGAATAACCGGGTTTCCGGGGTGACGGTGCAGGATTTGGAATCAGGGAAAAATTATCCGGTGAAAGCGAAGGTTGTGATTAACGCTACCGGGGTTTTTGTGGATCACATTATGCAAATGGACGTTCCGACCGGGGAACATCTGGTGCGTCCCAGCCAGGGGGTGCATCTGGTGCTGGACCGTTCGTTTTTACAGAGTGATTATGCTATTATGATTCCCAAAACCGATGACGGGCGGGTGTTGTTTGCTGTGCCCTGGCATGATAAGGTGGTTGTCGGCACCACGGATACGCTGATGGAGCATCCTGTGCTGGAGCCTGTGGCTTTGGAGAAAGAAATAGAATTTATTCTGCGGACAGCGGGACGCTATCTGAGCAAGCAGCCCGCCCGCGAGGACGTGATGTCGGTGTTTGCCGGGCTGCGTCCTTTGGCCGCTCCGAAAAAAGAGGGACAGAGCACGAAAGAAATATCCCGTAGCCACAAGATTATTGTTTCTCCGCATAAATTGATTACGATTACCGGGGGGAAATGGACGACTTACCGGAAAATGGCGGAAGATACCGTGGATAAGTCTATGGAATTAGGGCTTGTACCTCACCGGGAATGTGTGACGGAGAAATATAAAATTCACGGCTACCGCCCGAATCCCGACCTGACGAACCATTTATACGTGTATGGTTCCGACCGGGAATCGATAGAGGATTTAATGAAGGAAAATCCGGAAATGGCACATAAGTTAAGTCCGAAATACGACTATACCGTGGCCGAGGTAGTTTGGGCTGTCCGTCAGGAAATGGCGCGGACGGTCGAGGATGTGTTGGCACGCCGGGTCAGGCTGTTGTTCCTCGATGCCCGGGTGGCGATAGAAGTGGCCCCTCAGGTTGCGGCAGTTATGGCAACGGAATTGGGAAAAGACCAAAAGTGGATTGACCGGCAAGTGAAGGAATTTACCGGGATTGCGGAAAATTTTGTATTGAAATAATTTTAAACAGGGGAATCTGTTCCGATGGGCGGGGTTGGTTTTTGTCGGCGAATCCTTGTTGGGAACGGAATGTGGAGGAAGGATAATTTTTTTTATTTTCAGAGTGATATTAAGAGAACGCCGGATAAGCAATCCGGCGTTTTTCGGGATAGGAGGGGGTGGCTGTGAAAGCTGTGGAGAACAATATGACGTGTGGGGAGCGGGTGTGTATCTTTTCATTTTTCGACTTGTATTCTGAATCATTCTTTATAATTTTGTAGAAAATTAGAGCAAGTTGGATACAAAGGATTTATTACAGGAATATCTTGGTTCTTCGGTGGTGGAGAAGCTGGCGGGGAGGTTGGAAAAGCCGGGGGAACGAAAATATAAGCTGGTGAACAATGCCGGCTCTGTGACAGCTTTCTTGATCGGGGCGATGCGGATCAAACGTCCGGGAATCCGGGTGGTTGTGCTGAGCGACCGGGAGGAGGCTGCTTATTTTTATAACGACCTGGTGACGATTGCCGGGGAAAAAAGTGTCAGTTTTTTGCCTTCTTCCTATCGCCGGATGATTAAAGAGGAGGAAAAAGACAACGATTCCGTGTTGGTGAGGACGGAAGTGCTGAACAATATCAGCCAGGGGACGGTGGATACCGTTGTTACTTATCCGGAGGCCTTGGCGGAACGGGTGGTGGACCATCAGGTGCTGTCGCAAATGTCGATGGTGGTGAACCGGGGGGATGTCCTTTCTATTTCGTTCATTGAAAATCTGTTGGCGGAATACGGTTTCGAGCGTAGCGATTTTGTGTATGAGCCGGGACAGTTTTCTATCCGAGGGAGTATTGTGGATGTGTATTCGTTTGCCGAGGAACAGCCCGTCCGGATCGACTTTTTCGGGGATGAGGTGGATTCGATCCGCTTTTTCGATGTGGAAACGCAGTTATCCGACCAATTGTTGGAAAAAGTGTCTATCGTGCCCGATTTGAGCCGTACAGGAAGCGGCTATGCCCATGCCGATTTGTTCAGTTATTTCGATAAAAAGCCGGTGTGGTGGATTCAGAACGGTATGTTCTTGAACGACAAGGTGAAGGCCCTCCGCAAAGAGGTGACAGGAGATGTGGTGACGGACGAGGCGGTTTTAATGACCTATATCGAAAACTGCCCGGTGGTGGAATGGGGGCTCGATTTGTTTTTCCGGGGAGAAACGGTGGATTTGAAGTGTGAGGCACAACCTGCCACGAATAAGCATTTCGATTTGCTGGGCGAAACGCTGCAATCGCGTCAGGCGAACGGCTATAAGCTGTATATCTGTTCCAATAATGAGATGCAGATACAGCGTATCCGGGATATTTTCAAGGATAAGGGGTATCCCATTGATTTCACGTATTTGCAGGGCACGATTCATGAAGGGTTTTCCGATGCTTTGCTGAAGCTATGTGTGTATACCGAGCATCAGATATTCGACCGTTACCACAAATACCGTTTGCAGACCACCCGCCTGCGGAAAGGCCGGGAGTCGATCACGCTGAGTGAGCTGCAAAATCTGCATCCCGGAGATTATGTGGTGCATATCGACCACGGAATCGGGCGTTTCGGGGGATTGGTCAAGATCAACAACGACGGAAACGAGCAGGAAGCGATCCGGCTGGTGTATAAAAATAATTCGGAACTGTATGTGGGGTTACATTCCCTGCATAAGATTTCAAAATATAAGGGCAAAGACGGTGTGCCGCCTGTGGTGAATAAGCTGGGGGGGGATGCCTGGAATAAACTGAAGCAAAAGACCAAATCGAGGGTAAAGGATATTGCGAGGGAATTGATCGCCCTGTATGCCCGCCGGAAGAAGGAATCGGCCTTTGCTTTTTCGAAAGACAGCTATTTGCAGGAGGAGATGGAGGCTTCATTTATGTATGAGGAAACGCCCGACCAGATGAAAGCGATCGAAGCCGTGAAACAGGATATGGAGCATCCGCAGGTGATGGACAGGCTGGTGTGTGGCGACGTGGGATTCGGCAAGACCGAAGTGGCTATCCGGGCTGCGTTCAAGGCGGTGACGGATAGCAAGCAGGTGGCTGTGCTTGTGCCGACGACCGTGCTTGCCTATCAGCATTATAACACGTTTATGAAGCGGCTGGAGGGGATGCCCTGCCGGATCGAGTATATCAGCCGGATGAAGCGTCCCGGCGAGGTGAAAAAGATTTTGAAAGACCTGAAAGAGGGGAAAGTGGATATTGTTATCGGTACGCATCGGCTCACCAGTAAGGATGTGGAGTTTAAAGATTTGGGGTTGCTGGTGATCGACGAGGAACAGAAGTTCGGAGTGGGGGTGAAAGAAAAGCTGAAACGCCTGAAATTGAATGTAGATACGATTACGATGACGGCCACCCCGATTCCCCGTACCTTGCAATTTTCTTTGATGGGGGCGAGGGATATGTCGATTATCCGCACTCCGCCGCCTAACCGTTATCCGATTGTGACGGAGTTGCACCGTTTCGACGAGCAGCTGATCAAAGAGGTGATCTTATATGAAATGGCGCGTAACGGGCAAGTGTTCTTCATTCATAACCGGGTGGAAACGATCCGGGACATAGAAGGCATGCTGCACCGGATTATTCCCCAGGTGAAGACATGTGTCGCACACGGGCAGATGGGCGGAGAGGAGCTTGAAAAGGTGATGCACGATTTTATCCGGGGCGATTACGATGTGCTGCTGGCAACAACGATTATCGAATCGGGGCTGGATATTCCGAACGCGAATACCATGATTATCAATCAGGCGCAGAATTACGGTTTGAGCGATTTGCACCAGTTGAGGGGACGGGTGGGGCGTTCCAATAAAAAAGCGTTCTGTTATCTGCTGACTCCGCCGCTGGATATGGTGAACCCGGAAGCCCGCCGCCGCCTGAAAGCGATAGAGGATTTCAGCGGATTGGGAAGCGGGTTCAATATTGCCATGCAGGACTTGGATATTCGGGGTGCCGGAAATATTCTGGGGGCGGAGCAATCGGGATTTATTGCCGAGATCGGTTATGAAACGTATCAGAGAATATTGAACGAGGCTTTGCTGGAATTGCGGGATGAAGAGTTTCCGCAAATGGAAGCCGATGATATGCCGGATAAGTGCCAGGGATTTGTGGCGGACTGTGTGATAGAATCCGATTTCGAGGCTTTGATTCCGGATACTTATGTGGAAAATATCAGTGAAAGGATCCGTTTATACCGCGAGTTGGATAATATCAGCGGGGAAGCGGACCTGGAGAAATTCGCGAAGGAGCTGAAAGACCGTTTCGGAGAGATTCCGCAACCGGTGGCCGGGTTGATGGAAATTGTGCGGGTACGGCGGTGCTGTATGGACATGGGAGTGGAGCGTTTGCTGGTGAGGAACGGGAAAATGATTATGTATTTTATCAGTGAGCAGGCCTCACCGTTCTATCAGTCGGCTGTTTTTACAAACCTGTTGCATTTCGTGCAAAAGCAGGTGTTGCCCTGCCGGATGAGCGAGAAGAACGACAAGCTGACTTTGGTGTTTACGGATATAACGAACATTATGAAAATGTCGAGGTTTGTGAAAAAGATTCACGAAAGTATCGCAGTTTAATGGGGGGATTCCGTAACTTTGCCGCTCATTATTGAAAAATGAATGTTGTTATAGATATTGGAAATACCCGTACCAAATATGCCCTGTTCAACGGACAGGTTTTGGTGGAGGCGGGATATAACATCGGAAAGATATTTGAAAGCCTGCAATTGCTGAAAGATAGCGGAGAGCGGGTGGATGTTTTTTTGTCGGGTAGCGGCAAGCTGGGCGAGCCGGTAAAGCTGGCTTTGAAAAAAAAGGCGGATACCTGGCTGGAAGCCTGTCCGGAAATGCCTTTGCCGATCCGGATCGGCTATGCAACCCCCGAAACTTTAGGGTTCGACCGGATTGCCAATTGCGTGGGCGGAATATCGCTTTTTGCCGGACGTCCGCTGCTGGTGATCGATTCGGGGACGGCCATTACCTATAATTATGTGGATGAAAACGGAGTATTTATCGGGGGAAATATCGCTCCGGGCATGGAAATGAGGTTTCGGGGATTGCATCAGTTTACCGCCCGTTTACCCTATGTAGAGCCCAGGGATCAATACGGAGGGATCGGGCTGACCACCGAAACGGCGATACGCAACGGGGTGATGGAAGGTATTTTGTTCGAGGTGGAGGGATATATTGCCCGTTTCCGGGACGACCATGTGAATCCGAAAGTGATCGTTACCGGAGGAAATAGTTCTTTTTTAGAAGGCAGGCTTCCTGCTGAGGTGTATTTTTGTGCCGATTTAGGGTTTATTGGCCTGAATAGTATTCTGGAATTTCAAAAAAAACGTTAATTGCGTGCCAAAATTATATCTGAAATCGTATGCATTTAAAGAAAATATTGGTATTTTTGCGCTGAAAGGAGCAATTGTTTATATTTATACAATAACAATCAGGAAAACACAGGAGATCAGATCATGAGAAAACTTATTGCTGTAGCATTCGGATTATGTCTTTTGGGAGGCGTGGCTAAGGCCCAGACTTTGGAGTCGAAATTTGGACTGGATAGTATTAAAACGCTGGAGAATGCGTCTATTTATTCCGAGTTTGTAAAGCAGAAGAATTATAAAGATGCTTTGCCAGCATGGAGATACATTTTTAATAATGCGCCTGCTTTTCAGGTGAGTACCTACACGCGGGGGGAAGATATTATGACCCACATGTTCAACCAAACCAAAAATCCTGCCTATATCGATTCTTTGATGATGGTATATGACCAGTGGATTAAGTATTTCGGAAACCATCCACGTTTGGGTGAAGGGTATGTCTTAGGGAAAAAAGGAGTGGCTTTGGCAACTTTAGGTGAAAAAACAGACGAAAATAGTAAGAAATCTTTCACCTATCTTGAAAAATCCTTTGAAATCGAAGGAGCGAAGGCGCATCCGGTGGCTGTACAAAATATGTTCTTTGCAGCAGGAAACCTGTTGAAAAAAGACCTGATTACGAAGGATGAATATATTGCCCTGTACCAGAAAGTGACCGCTTATGCTGAAAACGGTGAAAAAAATCCCGGGCCGAGAATAAAGCCGGAAGTTTACAAGGATGTGAAAGACAGGGTTGTCGCCATGTTTTTCGATTCCGGTGTGGCTGACTGTGAAACATTGAACCAATTGCTTTCCAAACAATACGAGGCAGCGAAAGAAGATGTGGATAATTTGAAGAAAATCGCCTCACTCCTGAGAAGAAGCGAATGTACGGATCTGCCGTTGTATGCGAGCGTTGCCGAACAATTATACAAAATAGATCCGTCGGCGGAAGCTGCATACAGCCTTTCCATGATGTTCATGAAACGTCAGGAGTTCGATAAGATGATCAGCTATTTGCAGGAGGCTATCGATAAGAGCGAAGACGACATTCAGAAAGCCGATTATTATGTGAGAATGGCGGATGTCAAGCTGAGACAGAAACAATACCAGGCAGTTAAAACCAATGCTATGCAGGCGATAAAGCTGAACCCGAAACTCGGACAGCCTTATATGCTGATTGCGCAGGCTTACGCATACGCCAGCAAAGATTACGGCGAAGATGATTTCGACCATGCCGCAGTGTTCCTGGCTGCTGTGGATAAATTGCAGAGAGCTAAGCAGGTGGATCCGAATCTGACCGCTCAGGCGAATGAATTGATTGCGAATTATTCACAACATTTCCCTGATAAGAGTGAGGCATTTTTCCGGGGTATTACCGAAGGAGCCAAAGTTACCTTAGGATCATGGATTAACGAAACAACCACAGCGCGTTTCAGACCGACAAAATGATAATTTTTTCACGCATACGCATAAAAAGCATTACTGTTCTCCTGGGAGCAGTAATGCTTTTGTCTTGTAAGAACGATCTTAAAGATGTTGCTGCCATTGTGGGGGAAGAACAACTTCGCCCGGTGATGAGCGGTGTCAATATGAATTTGATTTATTCCGATTCGGCAAGGATTCAGTATAAAGTGTTTACCCCTGAAATGTTGCAATTCGATTCGGAGAAAAAAAAATATAAGGAGTTTCCGAAGGGAATCCACGTGATTTCCTATGAAAAGGACGGGACGGAGCGGGGAACAGTCGATTCTAAATATGCCAAAAACCTGGAAAACGATATGCTGTGGGAACTGAGAAATCAGGTGGTGGTTATATCGGGAGATAAGAAACTGGAAACCGAACTGCTTTTTTGGAATACCGAAAAAGGGATTATCTATACCGACCGTTATGTGAGGCTTACGGATAAAGGAAACGTGATCGAGGGGAACAACGGGTTGGTTTCCGATCAGGAATTGGAAAATCCGGTAATAAAAAATACTTCGGGTGAGGTGGAATTTGAAATGAAAAAACAATAATACCGGATGTCGTCGGCCATTATTATCATATTGATCTGTCTGCTGTTATCGGCATTCTTTTCAGGAATGGAAATTGCATTCCTGACTTCCAATAAATTGCGGATAGAGATCGATAAATCGAACAAGGGAATTGCCCAGACATTGATCGATTTGTTCGTGTCGAATTCAGGAATGTATATCACGACCATGTTGGTGGGGAATAATGTCGTAATGGTGATTTACGGTATTTTCATGTCGGAGTTTTTGGCACAAAAGCTGGCGGTATTCCATTTTTCGCTGGGGGTAGAACTGTTTCTGGAAACGGTGATTTCCACCCTGATTATTTTGGTGATGGCGGAATTTCTGCCAAAGACGATTTTCCGTTTGCGTTCGAACCTGTTTTTAAAAATCTTTGCCGTTCCCGTATTCCTGTTTTATCTGCTGTTTTTCCCGTTGTCTTATTTCTCCGTGTGGCTGGGAGGCCTCCTGCTGAAACTGGTGACAGGTAAAAAACTCACCCAAAAGGAGTCTAACCGTGCTTTTGGCAAAGTGGATTTGAACAACCTGATCGAAGAAGGGGAAACCTATAATAATGAGGAAAACGAAAGCCATGAAATCAAGCTTTTCCGCAACGCCCTCGATTTTTCGGAGGTGAAGTTGCGTGAATGTATTGTTCCCCGTCCTGATGTGGTGGCTTTGCCGATCGACAGTTCCATCGAAGAGCTTACCGAAATGTTTATCCAGTCCGGGTTGTCCCGGATATTGATCTATAAAGAAAGCATAGACGACATTATCGGCTATGTGCATCTGTCGTCCCTGTTCCGGAATCCGGAAACAATCTCGAAAGCATTGAGCAAAGCGATCATTGTGCCTGAAACGATGTCTGCACAGCGTCTGCTGAACCTGTTTATCCGGGAGCAGAAGAGTATCGCCGTGGTGGTGGATGAGTTCGGCATCACGGCCGGAATTGTCACCATAGAAGACATTATGGAAGAAATTTTCGGAGAGATAGAGGACGAGCATGACCATGTGAATTTAAAAGAGCTGGTGGTGTCGGATCATGAATATATTTTTTCCGGGCGTTTGGAGGTGGATTACCTGAATGAAAAATATCATTTGGGGTTGGAAGAGAGTGAAGAATATGAAACGCTGGCCGGGTTTGTGTTATATTACAATGAAAACATTCCCCAGGAAGGCGAAAGCGTGGTTGTAAATGACATTACTTTTGAAATCTTGAGTGTTAAAAATGCAAGAATTGAGGAAATAAAGGTGATCGTGTGATTTTTTTTGTTTAGTTTTGTTGCGAAATTTGGCAAGCTTTTACAAATTTTGGTTATTTTTACAGCAAAATGCTAAACATTGGACCAAGTGCGATGAGAGGTGGTATTATCATGATTGTTTTATTGGCAATAGCATGTTCTGTGAAAGCACAGCAAGATCCGCAGTTTAGCCAGAACAGGTTGAATCACATGACTGTCAATCCGGCTTTTGCCGGAGAGGAGGGACGTTGGATGGTTTCGGGCATATACCGTAACCAATGGCAGAAGATGGACGGTGCGCCTGAAACTTATGCTTTTAATGTAGATACGCCGTTGAAAATAAGGAGTGTGAACGGAGGTATCGGTTTAAATATGATGAGTGATAAGCTGGGAATGCAAACCAATTTGTTTTTAATGCTGAATTACTCGTATAAGCACAGGCTTAATTTTGGTGTATTGAGTGTTGGTATCAAAGCGGGGGTGGTAAATGCAAAAATAGAAGGTGAATACTATATTCCGAGCGGTGATCGTTATACCAGGCCGGAAGATGATGAAGCTTTGGGCGGATCGAGTGCCCATGTTTCGAAAATGATGTTGGACGCCGGAGTCGGCATGTTCTTGTCTGGAAGGAAATACTATGCGGGAGTTTCATTGTCCCACATCACAAAGCCTAAAATGACGATAGGACAGATAGGGGAGTTCTTTTTTGCGCCACATATGTATTTTTCCGGAGGATATACGTTTGAGTTGTCCCCGGTATTTGATTTACAACCTTCTGCGTTTATTCAGACAGACTTTGTCAGTTCACAATACACGATGAATGCGAGCGCTATTTATAAAAAAAGATATTGGGGCGGGCTTTCTTACCGATATGAAGAATCGGTAATATTTATGGGAGGTCTGGAACTGAAAGACGGATTTATGGTGGGATATAGTTATGACTGGAATGTGTCGGGGGTGGGGAAATATACAGGAGGTTCACATGAAGTGACTCTATCTTACAGTTTTGGGTTGAATGTGGGAAAGCGGGAGAAGTTATATAAAAGTGTCAGATTTTTGTAAAATAATATATTATGTACATAAAGCGGTTAGTTTTTCTCTTTATTGCCTCGATAATGGTTGGCTGCTCTCCTTATAACGGGGGAGGTGAACTCGTAGGCACACGTAAAGTAAAGAAGTGGTTTGAGCCACAGCCGTATGGAATGGTGTTGATACCTACCGGGAGTTTGAATATCGGGAATAACGACGAGGATATAACATGGTCGATGTCTGCTTCTACGAAGACAGTTTCTATTCCGGCATTCTGGATGGACGAAACTGAAATCACGAACGACGAATATCGGCAGTTTGTAGCCTGGGTGATCGATTCTATCCGGAGGCAGCGTTTGGTGGACGAAGGGCATGATGAATTCCTGATGCAGGGACGTAAAGGTGAGATTTTAGAGCCGCCCCGTTTGAATTACCGTACCCGGATCGATATGCGTAACGAGGAATATAAGGAGGTATTGAGCGGCATGCTGTATCAGGGTGATGACCGTGTGGGAGGCGATGGGCTGGATGTCCGTAAGCTGGAGTATGCATATACATACTATGACTTTGCACAGGCTGCCCGTAACGACCGTTTTTATGATCCTGAATCCGGGACTTATAGAGGCGGTTATGTTATTAATTCCAACGGAGAGAAAGAGGCGATCAAGGGACGCGGTTCCTTTATCATGAAATATAAGGTGAAGATATATCCCGATACCCTTTGCTGGTTGAAAGACTTTACCTACACCTATAACGAGCCGTTTGTGAGGGAGTATTTCTCGCATGTGGGATATGACAACTATCCGGTGGTAGGAATCAACTGGCATCAGGCAAGGGCTTTTTGTAGCTGGCGGACATCGCTGTTCAACAACAATTCCGCTTCCAGAGTGCAGGAATGGCGTTTGCCGAACGAAGCCGAATGGGAATATGCCGCCAGAGGAGGCCTGAGCGGGGCGACTTATCCCTGGGGAGGTCCTTACACCCGTAACCCGAAAGGTTGTTTCCTGGCGAACTTCAAACCGATGCGTGGTAACTATGTCAGCGACGGAGGTTTTACGACCGTTCCGGTGGGTACTTATGAGCCTAACGGATACGGATTGTATGATATGGCAGGTAATGTAGCCGAATGGACAAATGACTCTTACGATGAATCGGCTTATGAACTGACAAACGATCTGAGCCCGTATTATCAGATTACCGCAAAGAAAACAGACAATAAGATACATAAACGTAAAGTGATCCGCGGGGGATCGTGGAAAGATGTGGCATACTTCTTACAGTGTGGTGTGAAAACTTATGAGTATCAGGATTCCTGCAGAAGCTTTATCGGTTTCCGTACAGTTAGAACAAGAATAGAATTTTAATAAAGGTTACAAGTTATGAAAGTATTTCAGACAAAGGCGTATAAAGTTATCATCGGGTATGTATATGGGTGGGGAGCAACAGCCGTGATTATAGGCGCTTTGTTTAAAATTATGCACTTCCCGTATGCAGGATTAATCCTGACTGTTGGTATGCTTGTGGAAGCATTTATATTTTTCGTTTCGGCGTTTGAGCCTGCTATGGAACATTATGATTGGGCAAGGGTTTTCCCGGTATTGGGAAAAAGCGGCGCCGACTGGGACAAGGAAGGTTCGAACGGGATTGCAGCACCGATGGGTGCGCCGATGGCCGCTTCGATGCAGGCCGGAACCGTTACGGCTCCTTCTGCTGTGAATGCGAATGTGGATTTGGGACTGGAATCTGCCGACCTGGACAAACTGAAAGCAGGGATTAATAAGATTGCTGAAACCGCAGATAATTTTGCCGGAATCGTGGGAGATGCCCCGGAAGTAGCCCGGAAATTGGCGAAAGCTTCGGCTTCTTTCGAGGAACTGGGCGAACGTACGCAGGAAGTGGGAAAAGTGCTGGAAACTTCGGTGAAGGGATTGGCAGGCGGATGTGAAGAAATCAATAAAATCTTATTGGAATCTACACAGGATTTGACAAGCCGCATAAAAACCAATTGCGAAAAATTGTCTACAACGATGGGACAGTCGGCAGACAATTTCGACACCTTGGGAAAGATTATGGACGAGCAATTGAAAAATGTAAAATCGCAAGCAGAGAATTATACGCAGCAAATTTCTGCCATCAATAAGAATATCAGTGCGTTGAATGCCCTCTATGAATTACAGATTCATGAGACACAGGATTGTCTGGAGTCGTTCCGCGGTATGCAGGGCGATATGAATGAGATGCTGGAACACGTATCCCTGAGTGTGGATAGTGCGAAACTGTTCAAACAAGAGTCGCAGCAGTTAGCCAATAACGTGGCTTCCTTGAATTCGGTTTATGGCAATATGCTGAGCGTAGTTAATAACAATTGATAAGAAGGAGAATTTCCGATGGGTGCAAAAAATTGTCCAGAGACACCGAGGCAAAAGATGATAGGTATGATGTATCTGGTGCTGACAGCAATGTTGGCATTGAATGTGTCGGCCGATGTTTTGGAAGCTTTTACGAAGGTGCAACATGGATTGACTTCTACTATTGCGAATTTCAGCAAGAAAAATGCTGAAATGTACAATGAAATTGAGATGGCCTATAACCTCAACCAGGCAAAAGTGGCAGGGGTGAGAGATAAGGCTCTGAAAATAAAATCGGAGGCGGAAGGGCTGATCAAATATATCGAAGATCTGAAAGTTCACATGGTGGAGCTTGCCGACGGGGAAGAAGCGGATGTGATGAATATTAAGGCAAAAGATAACCTGGATATTGGGGGACAGGTGATGATCACCCAGGGAAAAGGGAAAGAGTTGAAGAAAAAAATCGAAGATTTCCGGGAACTTTTGTTGAGTAATATTTCTCCGAAAGACTCTGTGTTAAGGCATACGATTTCCGATAACCTGAACACAAACGCCCCGAAACCCGTGGACGGAGAATTTAAATCCTGGGAGTCCTCGAAATTTGAGAGTATTCCGTTGGTGGGAGTGGTGACCTTATTGACGATGTATCAGACAGACCTGTTGAATGCCGAAGCCGATGTGGTGAGATACCTGTTTTCTTCTATGGATGCGGAATCGTTCAAATTCAATAAGCTGGCCGCGCTGGTTATCCCGGAATCGAAATATGTGTTGAAAGGCGAAACGTTTAAGGCACGGATCATGTTGGCCGCCGTGGATACTACCCAAAGACCTCAGATTATTGCGAACGGGCGGCAGGTTGGTTATCAGGGCGACTTCGGATATTATTCCGAGCCGGCTACTACGGTGGGATTCCGCAAGGTGAAAGGTGTGATTAATTATATCACTCCGTCGGGAACTACTTTACCGAGGGAGTTTGAAATGGAATATGAGGTGGCAGAACCGGCTGTGGTGATCTCTCCCACCAAAATGAATGTGTTTTATGTAGGTGTCGACAATCCGGTGTCTTTGGCTGCTCCGGGAATATCCCCGGAGGCGATCGAAGCCCAGATCACAAACGGCACGATCACCAAAACACAGAGCGGAAGCTACACCGTGCGTCCGCAGGTGGCAGGAAAAGAGTGTGCGATCACCGTGTATGCCAATATGCAGGGGCAAAAGAGGGAATTGCAGACACAACGTTTCCGCGTGAAGGATGTGCCCGACCCTGTTGCTAAAGTGAATGGACTGCGGGGCGGATCTATCCGTAAAAACGTGTTGGTGGCTGCCGGACAGGTGGATGCTGAAATGGAGAACTTCGATTTCGATATGAAATTTACCGTAGATAATTTTAGTGTCTATACGACGATCGACGGATACGGACAGGAAGAAACCCGGTCGAATAAAGCGAAATTCAGTGATGCACAGATCAAATTGATCAACAAGCTGAAACGGGGACAAACCCTGATGATTGAAAACATCATCGTGAAAGGGCCGGATGGCTCTACCCGTAAATTGCCGTCGATTCCGTTTAAAATTGAGTAAAAATAAAGGATATGTTCAATAAAGTGATATTCGTTTTGATGATGCTGGCTTTATCAGTGTCGTATGCAAATGCTCAGACTTCAAAAGCTTTTTTTGATAACATCATCAAAAACGAAGATGAAGAGCAGAAAGCCCCGATCGAGCTGCCCCATGTGGAACGGGCCGATATGATCTGGTATAAAACGGTGTGGAGGGAATTGATATTGAAGGAGAAAATGAATTTGCCGTTGTATTATCCGACAGTTCCGATGGACGGTAGAATATCGTTGATCGACCTGATGCTGGAAGGCATAGAAAAATCGTTCAAAACGGCTTATGAAGACGATGAATTGACCACTCCGATTTCTTATGCTCAGATTAAGGAGAAATTCGGCGCAACGGCCGACACCCTTACCCGCAGGAACAGCGAAACGGGAGAAATGGAGAAAATCACCGTGAGCGCGGAAATGCATACCGACGAAGTGAAGCGTTTGCAGGTGAAAGAATTGTGGTTTTTCAACAGGAGGACTTCCCGCCTGGAGGTGCGTATCATCGCCCTGTGTCCGATCCGTGAATACGCGAAAGACGAAATGGAAGGACTGCAAAAACGGGTATTGTTTTGGATTGATTACGGCGAATTCCGCGACCTCTTTGCCAAACGGCGGGTGTTTAATTTCCAGAATAACGCCATGCGCATGAGTTTCGACGATGTGTTCCTGAAACGTTATTTCAGTTCCCGTATCATTAAGGAATCGAATCCTTATGATAACCGTTCCATTCAGAGCTACTCCACCGGGATGGATGCTGTGCTGGAGTCCGACCGGATTAAAAAAGAAGTTTTCGAACTCGAACAGGATTTGTGGGAATATTAACCTTTTGCTGCCGGAAAAGCGATACGAATGATCCGTCGGGCTAAGGGAATAGATAAAATAATTAAGGCTGCCAAATTCGTTTGGCAGCCTTAATTATTTTTGGTGTTTCGATTATTTCTTTAGCCTGAATTGTTTTTCAAACCGTTTGATCTTTCCTTCGTCTTTCCGGTGGCAGATCATCAGGTAATTGTCTTTTTCTGCAATAATCAGGTCGTTTACCCCCTGAATGATGACACTCTTGCGGGGAGGAACGTTAACAATGCAGTTCGTGGAATCCTGAAGAATGACTTTCGGCGAATTCGTTACATTGTTGTTTTCGTCTTTATCGCACAGGGCATGGAAAGCATGCCAGGTTCCTACATCCGACCAGCCGAAATCGCCTTTCAACACATAGACGTGGGAAGATTTTTCCATAATCCCTACATCGATCGAAATGTTGTGGCATTGACCGTAGACATTTTTTACAAAAGCACTTTCCGAGGGGGTATTCAATTTGCAGTCTGTGGAAAATAAGGAGTGCAGGTCATACATATAAGTTTTAAATTCAGAGATGATGTCTTGCACTTTCCAGATAAAAATACCCGCATTCCATAAAAACTCGTCTGAATCGTAGAACATTTGTGCCAGTTCGGCATTGGGTTTTTCGGTGAATGTTTTAACTGCGACTATTTTTTTGTTCTTGTCTTTGGTTTTCACCTGGATATATCCGTATTCGGTTTCAGCGCGGCTGGGGGCGATTCCTACGGTCAGCAACCCTCCGTTGGTTTCGGTGAAAGCAATGCCTTCTTTGATATTATTCAGGTATGCCTGATCGTTGGTGATGAAATGGTCTGACGGAATCGTTACCATATACGAGTCGGGGGAAATACCTTTGATTTTGTAAGCGGCATAAGCGATACAGGTAGCGGTGTTGCGCACATACGGCTCTTTTAAAATGTTGGATTCCGGTATTTCCGGAAGTTCTTTCCGGGTGATTTTTCCATACTCTTCCCCGGTAATGACAAAAATATGATCGTTGGGAAAGATTTGAGAAATTCGTTCGTAGGTTTGGCGTATAAAGCTTTTACCTGTGTGCAGAATATCGGAAAACTGTTTGGGACAATGCTGGTTACTCACTGGCCAGAAACGGTTTCCGATCCCTCCGGCCATAATAACGCAGTAAGAATTGAGATTCATTCGTGTATCTTTTTATTTTGAAATAGACTTTTGAAACTTTACAAACAAATAATATACCAAACGAAAGTAGTAATAAATCCGTGAATAATTTATATTTTTACCTTAAATTTCCGGGAGGAAATGAATTTGCCGGAGGGGATGGCGGGGCTTTGGGAAGGAAATGTAAGGGAAGTCCGGGGGAAACTATAAATGGAATAAACGTATAACAGAAGGGGACGAATGGAGAGAGGTGTTTGAAACTGTTATAACAAAGAGCATGAAATGAAGTATTTAAATACGTTAGGTGAATATTTGCTGTTTATCCGGCGAGCTTTTTCAAGACCGGAAAAACCACGGGTTTACCTGAAAGAGCTGATACTGGAATTTGAAAAACTGGGGTTGAATTCGATCATGCTGGTCATGATTATTTCTTTCTTCATCGGTGCGGTACTCACTTTGCAAACCGCTTATAACATGCAAAGTCCCCTTTTGCCCCGTTACCTGATCGGGTACCTGACGCGGGAAACGATGCTGCTGGAATTTTCCTCCACGATCGTCAGCCTGATTCTCGCGGGAAAGATCGGGAGTAATATTGCTTCTGAAATCGGGAGTATGAAAATCACGGAACAGATCGAGGCGCTGGAAACGATGGGGGTAAATTCGGTTTCTTATCTGGTGGGCCCTAAGATATTGGCTTCTTTTGTCATTAACCCGGTTCTTTATATTTTCAGTGTGTTTATCGGAATCCTGGGAGGGATTATTTCCGGAATCCTAAGCGGGGTGGTGAATTTCGAAGATTTTATTTATGGCCTTCATTTTTCTTTCAATCCTTATTATGTGACTTATTCTATTGTCAAAACCCTGTTTTTTGCTTTCATTTTCACATCGATCCCGGCTTTCTACGGTTATAACGTACGGGGCGGGGCACGTGAAGTGGGAAAAGCCGGGACGAAAGCCGTGGTGGATAGCAGTATCGCCATACTGTCGGTGAATCTGATATTAACGCAAATCATGTTGTAATGATACGGGTAGAGAATCTCAATAAATCGTTTGACAGCAAGAAAGTCCTTTCGGACATCAATGTGACGTTCGAAGAAGGAAAGGTCAATCTGATCATCGGGAAAAGCGGCTCCGGCAAGACGGTGCTGTTAAAGTCGCTGATCGGGTTACATCAGATCGACAGCGGAAAAATCTTCTACGGCGACCGGGATATAACACAGATGAACACCAAACAGATCAAGATGTTGCGGGAAGAAATCGGAGTGGTGTTTCAGGGAGGGGCATTGTTCGACTCGATGACCGTGATCGAAAATGTGATGTTTCCATTAAATCTTTTCACCAGCCTGTCTGAAAAGGAGAAAAGGGAAAGGGCGGTTTCGTGCCTGCACCGGGTGGATTTGATGGATGCGGAGGAACTGTATCCTTCGGAGATCAGCGGGGGAATGAAAAAAAGGGTAGCGATTGCCAGGGCTATCGTACTGGAACCGAAGTTCCTGTTCTGCGACGAGCCTAACTCCGGTTTAGACCCCCTGACTTCCATTGTGATCGATAATCTGATTTACGAGATTACCCACGAATATAATATGACCACCGTTATCAATACCCATGACATGAATTCGGTGTTCGAGATCGGGGAGAAAATTGTTTTTATCCATGAGGGGAAAAAGGAGTGGGAAGGTAACAAAGATCAGATAGCCCATTCGGATAACACTTATTTGAATGATTTTATTTTTTCATCTAAACTGTATAAAAAAATCAAGAATAGCTTATGAGAGCAGGAATACTACATATATGTACAGGCTTGTTGGTTTTATTGCTTGTTGGTTTCACGGGGTGTTCGCGGAAGAAAGTGCCGTTGGATGAGAAGAAATTTACAGCTTTACTGATCGACCTTCACCGTGCCGACGGAACGTTGTCGGTGGCAAGGGGATTGAGCGGATTGAATGAGCTGAAGAATTACGCCTATTATAATGACTTGTTTCAAAAGTACGGGATTACCCGGGCGGAATTCGATTCCTGTATGTTTTATTATTCGGCAAATACCGAATTGTTTTCCCAAATGTATGATGTGGTGATCGATAGCCTGAACAGGCAGATGACCGCAGTGGACCTGATTCTCCGGGATTTGAAGTCGAAAGATTCGCTGAATCTTTTCCCTGTGCCCGACACGCTGCTGTTCGACAGTTGCTATACCCACATTGTGGTGGAGATCGACAGTATTTTGCCGGGGCAGTATAAATTCAGTACCCTGATTCAGTTCGATACGCTGGATAAGGGGAAAAATAACCGGATCACTTCGTTCTTTGTGTCGCGGGACGATCTGGATACGTTGAAAATCAGGGATGTGACCGTGATGACAGATACCCTTTTGCATACTTACAGGTGGACACAATATGTGGATTCGGTATATAACCGCCTTGTGATTAAGTTTGTAGATGCGGATAACCTCGATAAACTGAAGGACAGAAGAGGACGTGCCTGGAAAATGGAATTGTTCAAGCCGTATATACCCCGGGAAACGGAAAAAAGGCTGAAACAGGCTTTACAACGTAGGTAATGAAACGGAAGATCGCTGCCAATTATATATTTTTACCCGGTTTCCCCTTGGTTAAGAACGGGTATGCGGTGTGGGAAGACGGGAACGTGACGGATGTGGTGGATACCGGGGGACGGATAAAAGAAATACAAGGATTGGAATTTTACGGGGGGATGCTTGTGCCGGATTTTGTGGGGCGGCTTACCGCAGGATGGCAGGACGGAGAACGTCTGGTGGCGAAGTTGGGTGAAATCTATTCGGAATTTCCCCCGAAACCTTATCGGTTGGCTATTTTGGAGGGGGCGGATTTGAAAGAATTGCGATGGAGGAACGGTGGAAAGGTCAGGGCCCTTTAGTCCCGAAAAGAGTGTAACAGTTATAAAAAAATTGCGTGTTAATCCTTGGGATTACACGCAATAATTTTTTGTCTGAAAAATATCAGTTTGTTTCGACTAATTTCCCTTTTTGCATGACGTAGGTTTGTGTTGCGGGAGCATGGTAAAGGAATTTTTTTATGTTTTGGAAAACCGAATGATTGTACACATTGTCCCGGGGTGGGTTATTCAGGGTTAGCCGATAGTTTTCAGGAATCAGGATTCTGATATACATTCTGTTGCCCCTCCATTGTTTGCTGTTTAGTTTGTAATAATCGTCCAAGCGGAGTGTGTCGTTGCTCCATTCGTATTTCAAGGGCATGTTTTCGGTGTTTTCTAAGGCCTGTGCCCCTGAAAAGCCCCGGGCCTGCCTGACGATGACCAGTTGCGGATAGTCCTGGTCGGTTTTGCCAAAGGCGATTCTGGCTTTCAGGTACAGGATGGCACTGTCTGCTTCCTGTTTTTCCGGACAATGCAGGATGTATTGGTCTAACGAACTTCGGAAAATGCTGGTGTATTGCAGTTCTGCCGGAGAACTGAAGGTTACGTATAAGGATTTATTTTCTGGTTCGGGAGAAGGCTGCTGTATGGTGGTTTTACTCTGATATTCCTGGGCGTAATTTCTGGCCTGATAGATCCCGGTGATCAGGCCACTTATGCAGCAGAGAATCCATAAACCTGTAAAAATAAGGAATATACCTTTCCGTCCCTGAAATTTAAACAGATAACGAATGGAATAATAGGTGATTAAGAAAATAGGTATGGTGATAACGAACAGCAAAATGAGTTTGATCAGCCACATGGGAACCGGGGCCCAGGCATACCGGAAAAAGGTGTAGTAGTTTTCCGGTGCAAAGTGATAGGAGAAAAAAACGCACCAACACGCCAGTACGATTCCTATAATTCCCGCCAGCATACCGACGACCGACAGGCAGGAAAGGAACAATGACATGCCTTTGCCCAAAATTTCTTTACATACGGCGAAGAAAGCGTTTAACTTCTGGTTGATGTAACCGGAAAGGTCTTTGACTTTGGAATTGGTTTTGACTTTGTTATAGGTGTCCCGGATGTTTTGTTCGATATTCGATACGTTGATCTTTTTGCCTTTCATTTCCAGTTTCTCTTTGGAAGTGGTGGCCTGGGGAAGGATAATCCATAGGATGATGTAGACGATGATAGAAAAACCGTAGAAAAAACCGCAAATAATGAATAGAAGTCTTATCCAGGATGGGGAAATGGCGAAATAACCTGCAAATCCGGCTGCTACTCCTCCTAAAATGGCATCGTCCGGATCCCGGTATAATTTCCGGACTCTATCTTTCTTTGCCGAATGATGTTCCGTGTCTTCGTCGATGATGGCATCCGGTGTTCCCATGATTTCAATCACCTGATCTATATCGGATTGGGAAATGGCTTCTTTGTGTGATTTTTGCAGAAACTCTTTGAACAATTCGGCGATCCGGCTTTCTATGTCCATCATGATTTCCTTGCCGTCCTCTTCCTCGAAATAATATTTTTCCAGAGTTTCGATGTAGTTTTGCAACTGGGTATAAGCGTTTTCGTCGATGTAGAAAACCTGGTTATTCAGGTTTATGTTATAAGTCTTTTTCATATTTTGGGGGTTACGGGGTTAGCGGTTCGTTGTGGTTTGTTTTAGATTTTCGATGGCGGTGGTCAATTCGTTCCAGGAAGTTTCGAGTTCCTGCAAGAAGACTTTGCCGGTTGCGGTGATGCTGTAATACTTCCTGGGAGGCCCCTGGGTGGATTCTTCCCACCGATAAGAGAGCAATCCCATATTTTTCAGGCGGGTCAGGAGGGGATAGATCGTACCTTCCACCACTAACATTTTAGACGTCTTCAATTTGTTAATGATGTCCTGAACATAGGAATCCTCCCCGGCAATAATGAGCAAAATGCAATATTCAAGTATGCCTTTTCGCATTTGGGCTTGTGTGTTTTCTATATTCATCGTAATCAGGGTATTATTTTCCTGACAAATCTATGTATAATTATTATACTATGCAATACATAGTACTATTTTTTTAGAAAACGTTTTCGTGAAAATTATCTGTTTAAAAATTTAGGGGATGGGAAGAATGTTAGGATAAAAAATTAACTTTGTTGAGTGGTTTTATAAGCATAAATAAAAATAATATAATATGAAAAAGGTCTTATTAATGATTCTTGACGGGTGGGGTATCGGTAAACCGGATAAAACGAATGCCATTTATAGTACTCCTACTCCTTTTATTTCCGGATTGCTGGAAAAATATCCTCATTCCCAATTGCTTACCAGCGGAGAAAATGTAGGTCTTCCCGATGGTCAGATGGGTAATTCGGAAGTGGGGCATTTGAATATCGGTGCCGGACGGGTGGTGAATCAGGATTTGGTGCGGATTAACAAGGCTTGCCGTGATAATTCTATCCTGCAGAATCCGGAAATCGTGAAAGCGTTCACCTATGCCCGTGATAATAAGAAAAAGGTGCATTTCATGGGATTGGTTTCCGACGGTGGGGTGCATAGCTCGCTGGAACACCTGAAAAAACTGTGTGACGTTTCGAAGGAATTTGGTATCGCTAAAACTTTCGTTCATTGTTTTATGGACGGGCGTGACACCGACCCGAAAAGCGGATTGGGATTCATCAAAGAATTGAAAGAACACATGGATAAATCGACGGGACGGATTGCTTCCGTGATTGGCCGTTATTATGCGATGGACAGGGATAACCGTTGGGAGCGTGTGAGAGAGGCGTATGACCTGCTGGTGAACGGTGTGGGGGAAAAAACGCAGCATGTGGAAGTCAGCATCCAGCAATCATACGATGCAGGGGTGACCGACGAATTTATCAAACCGATCGTGCATGTAGGCAGCGATTTGAAACCCGTCGGGGTGATCGAGCCGGGAGATATGGTGATTTTCTTTAACTACCGGAACGACCGTGCCAAAGAGCTGACGATTGCTTTGACCCAGAAAGATATGCCTGAAAACGGCATGAAGACGATGCCGTTGTATTATTGCTGTATGACTCCTTATGATGCCACTTTCAAAGGGCTGCACATCCTTTTCGACAAGGAAAATGTAGAAAACACGCTGGGTGAAGTGGTGAGCCGTGCCGGATTGAAACAGTTGCGTATAGCAGAAACGGAAAAATATGCGCATGTGACTTTCTTCTTCAACGGAGGACGTGAGGCACAATTCGAGGGAGAAAGCCGTATTTTAGTACCTTCTCCCAAGGTGGCTACCTATGACTTGCAACCGGAAATGTCGGCTCCGGAAGTGGCAGAAAAACTGGTGGAACAATTGAATGCGAAATCAGCCGATTTTGTTTGCCTGAACTTTGCCAATGGCGATATGGTGGGACATACCGGAGTGTTTGAAGCTATCCAAAAAGCCGTGACCACGGTGGATACCTGCGTGGAAAAAGTGGTTACAGCCGCTCAGGCTAACGGTTACGATGTGCTGATCATTGCCGATCATGGGAATGCCGACAATGCTGTCAATGCCGACGGATCGCCCAATACTGCCCATTCCTTGAATCCTGTTCCCTGTATTTGGGTTACGGATGAAAAAGGAAAAACGCTGAAAAACGGAGTGCTTGCCGATGTTGCTCCGACACTTTTACATATTATGGGTGTGGAACAGCCTGCCGATATGACGGGTAAGAACCTGATCCAATAATTTTCAGACAAAAGAAGTCGTTCTATACCATAGAAATGCCTGGAAAGTGATGCTTTTCGGGCATTTCCTTTTCTGTAAGCCTGCTTATATGTATTTTTGTGGCGGATTTTGAATCAATTGATATGCAACGAAAAAAAATCGAGAATGCTATTTTAGGCAATATATATGTGGTGCTGTTGCTGCGTATGTTGCTGGTGTACGGGCTCTACACGGTGACCCGTTTGTTGTTTTACCTGTATAACCTGAAATTGTTTGCGGACGTGACCTTTCCGGAGTTCGTCAGGATATTCGTGGGTGGATTGAAATTCGATACTTCGGCAATTATCTATACGAATATTCTGGTCATTGCCTTGCACATTCTGCCTTTCCGGTTCCGTTACGCTCATTGGTACCAGCAGATCATCAAATATGTTTTCTATGTCGTGAATGCGGTGGCCATTATTGCGAATATGGCCGATTCGGTTTATTTCCGTTTCACCCTGAGGCGTACCACCACTTCCGTTTTTACCGAGTTTAAGAACGAGCAAAACGGCTGGGGATTGTTTTTCCGCTTTATGTGGGATTACTGGTATGTCACACTCTCGGTTTTGGTGCTTTGTTTTGTGATGGTGCTGGTATACCGCCGAATCAGGACCGGGCAGCCCCTCATCCGCACCTGGTATGTTTATTACCCGGTGAATCTTTTGGTGTCGGCGTTAATCGCAGGTTTGTGTGTGGGAGGAATGCGCGGTGGCTTTGCCCATAGCGTGCGCCCCATTACGCTCAGCAATGCAGCGGAATATATCGATAAGCCGGAACACCGGGGAATTGTGCTGAATACGCCTTTTTCACTGATTCGCACGATAGGGAAGACCACTTTACAGAAAAAAGATTATTTCCCGGCGGAACAATTGAATGGGATTTTCAATCCGGTTTATCGGGCGACTGCCGATTCTGCCAGCCTTTTCGGGACGATGCGGGGTAAAAATGTCGTGGTGATCCTGTTGGAAAGTTTTGCCAGGGAATATGTGGGGGCGTTTAACCGGAATGTGCCCGGTTATCACGGCGGTTATACCCCTTTTCTCGATTCATTGAGCGGAGAGGCTTACCTGTTCGAACGGGCTTTTGCCAACGGCAGGAAATCGATCGATGCCATGCCTTCGGCCCTGACCAGTATTCCGGGCATGGAAACTCCCTTTATCCTTTCGCACTATTCCGGGAATAAGCTGAACAGCCCGGCTTCCCTGTTGTCGGCGGACGGGTATCGTACGGCTTTTTTCCACGGAGCGCCGAACGGATCGATGGGTTTCAACGCTTTTGTGAAACAGGCGGGATACGAGGAATATTACGGGAAGAACGAATATAACAATAACGCGGATTTCGACGGCATGTGGGGAATCTGGGATGAGCCGTTCCTCTCTTATATGGCGGATATGTTAAACGGATTCAACCGTCCTTTTGTGGCTGCAATGTTCTCCCTGTCGTCTCACCATCCGTTTAAAGTGCCGGAACAGTATGAGGGGAAATTTCCTAAAGGGCATTTACCTATCCACCAATGTGTGGGGTATACGGATAATGCTTTGCGGAATTTCTTTAGAAAGGCTTCCGGGATGCCCTGGTTTGAAAATACGGTCTTTGTGATTACTGCCGACCACTCTTCTGCCAATTATGAACCGGCCTACAATACGGCGATGGGGGCTTTCGCCGTGCCTATGATTGTTTATGCACCGGGAACCGACCTGAAAGGCTATAACGATACGACTGTCGTGCAGCAGTGCGATATTTTACCTACGGTATTGGCTTTGTTAGGCTATGAAAAACCGTTCGTAACCTACGGGCATAATATGTTTTCGCCTTCGGAGGAACATTTTGCAGTGACTTATTTTAATGGGGCGTTCCAGATTACCGAGGGGGATTATTTCCTGCAATTTGCCAACGAGAAGGTGATCGCTTTGTATAATTATAAAGACGATCCCTTGCTTCAGCAGAATTTAGCGGGGCAGTTGCCGGAGGTAGAGAAAGGTTTGGAAGATAAGCTCAAAGCGGTGCTTCAGCAGTATGCCGACGGTATGCTTGAAAATAAACTATCGTTGTAACCGGGGGGATGAATAAGATATAACCCGCGAAGGATGTAGGAGCTTGACTAATCATTTTTTTCAGCTCTAATCATTGAAAATAGCCACCTCGGATAGGGGAGGCGGGTAAAAGCATAGAAAAGGGACTGCCTCATAACGTGGTACCCCCTTGGGGGGAAAATCACTATTCTACGATGTCATGTGTATCATATCGTCCAATGAAGGACGACTGATATGAGTATATATACTGCATCTCTGTTTGCAAAGAAATTAGGTATATAATCTT
Source organism: uncultured Odoribacter sp. (assembly GCA_900541415.1). Classification (GTDB taxonomy): domain Bacteria; phylum Bacteroidota; class Bacteroidia; order Bacteroidales; family Marinifilaceae; genus Odoribacter. The sequence continues at coordinate 151,183 of UQJP01000002.1, forward strand.
TAGATATAATTTAAGAAGAAACAATGAAAAAAGAAGTTCTATTTATACTGCTTAATGATTTTGCAGATAGTGAGGGAGCCTATATTGCTTCGTGCCTGAATTACGGGGTTATGCCGGGCAGTGAGAGCCAATATGTAGTAAAAACCGTAGCTCCTGCCAAAGAGCCTGTTATATCGATGGGCGGATTCAGGGTGTTGCCCGATTATAGCATCGATGATATTCCTGCTGACCATGCAGGGGTGGTGTTGATTGGCGGAATGAGCTGGTTCACGCCCGAAGCTTCGCTTTTTGTGCCTGTGGTAAAGGCGGCAATGGAGAACCGGAAGTTGGTTGCAGGTATCTGCAACGCCTCCGTTTTCCTGGGGATGCACGGAATTCTAAACGACGTGCGCCACACCAGCAATGGAATTGATTATCTCAAACAATTTGCCGGAACAGCCTACACGGGCGATGCGAACTATGTGGACGAATTGGCGGTTAGGGATGGTATGGTTGTGACGGCTTGTGGATTTGGAGCGTTAGAGTTTTGTCGTGAAATTCTTTATGCCCTGCAAGCCGATACGCCAAAGAAAATCGAAAAGACCTACCGGGTAAATAAAACAGGAGTTTGGGAAAATCCGGAAGTCGATTGATTTAAATAACGGAGGGTAATGGAAACCTTATTTCGCAGGATGAGGAACGGAGGGAAAACTGCTTGAAATCGGCAGCACGAGCGAAATGTAGATTTGATGCAATATATGAATATTGAAGAGTTGCGAGACTGTTGTCTTGCCGTAAAGAACGCAGAGGAGTGTACTTCTTTTGGAGAAGATTTTTTGTCATATAAAATAATGAATAAGGTATTTGCCTTTTTTCATTTGAATCCAAAGGAAGGTGAACATTTTGTTGTTTTGAAATGCGATCCTGATAGGACTGTGGAACTAAGGGAGAAGTATTACGGGATTACCAAAGGATACTATACTGGTGCTACTTTAACGTGGAATTCCGTTTATATCCAGCGAGATGTGCCTGATGCACTTATCGCTGAGTTGATTGAACATTCTGTGGAAGAGGTCGTGAAGAAGCTCCCCAAAAAGGATAGAACAAAATATGATGGAAAGTGATTAGCTTTACTCAACTTATGAATTTGCAAACAACAAGATGAAATGTCTCATTAAAACCGAAAGGTTGTTCATCCGGCTTGCCGAACCGGAAGATGCAGAAGACATTTTTTCTTACCGTTCTGATTTTGCTGAAAATCAGTTCCAGGGATGGTTTCCTGATTCGGTTGAAGAAGTCCGTGACTACATAAGTAATATGCCGGGGACAATGGATATTGCCAATATATGTTTTCAGGTTGCTATTGTTCTTGTGGATGAAAACAGGTTGATAGGTGATATGCGAATCAGTTTTACCAATCACAATAATATGCAGGCAGAAATTGGATGTACGCTGCATAAAGATTACCAGAAAAAAGGTTACGCCACAGAAGCATTGAAGGCCATGGTGGATTATCTTTTCGGAACGCTGGATAAACATCGGATTATAGCTTCTGTCGATCCGAGAAATACGGCTTCTATCCCACATACGGGTTGCCGGACAGACCTTTGCGTTTATGGTCTGGTTGTGGAAAGTGTTTTTTTATACGCTTCCCTTTCCTTCACCTTTTGCTGATATTTTTCCAGATTTACTTTTTTCCCGTTCCGGTAGGCAGGAGGAAGTTCCAGGTGCTCCGGAAGCTGTTTGGCATGGTCGATAACCGTGCTTGTCCTGCCCTGATCGATAAAACTCAGATCGTCATACAGTTCCTGTGTCGGCGTATAGGCCCGATAACGCAGGGTGTCGCCGTGTATGGTGATATATTGGTATAATTGCAAGTCCGATCCGAGGCGGTCGTGGATACGGGCAAAACCGATATTATAGGCTTTGGGGGAGCTGCTGCTCACGATATACACCGGGCTTGTTTTTTGGTGTCCTTTGGTTTTAGTGGTGATGCGGGAGTAACCGTGGTCATGCCCCTGAAGCACTAAATCCACTCCGTATTGTTCGAACAGGGGCTTGAACGTGTAGCGAACGTAATAATTATTCCTTCCTTCGCGTACAGAATAGACAGGATGGTGCATCATCACGATTTTCCATTTTTTGTCGCTGGCGGCAAGTACTTTTTTTAACCACTGGCGGTGACGGTAAAGTGAGGGGGCACCCTGAATGCCGTCGGTGTCGATGACAATGTAACAGAGGTCTTTAAAATTTACCACATAGCTCCGCCCGGCAAAGTCTTTAGGTCCGTTTTCCGGGTTGGAAAACGAGTAAGTCCAGCGCGGATCGAGTTTCTTGATAACTCCTTTTAAATATTCATGGTTTCCGGTGGCTGCAATGAATGGAATTTTTCCGGCAATGCTGTCCATCGTGGAATACCAATAGCTCCAATAGGCATCCGTGGGACGTTCAATCACGTCGCCTCCCAGCGCCCAGAAAGAAACATCGGGATGCTGGCGGTGGATGGAGCGGAATAAATCCTGTGTGGAGCCTTCTACCTGATCCTGAATATCGCCGACGTAAATGAAAGAAAAGGAACTGTCCGGTTGAGGCATGGAAAAGGTGTACCACTCTGAAGCGTGGGGCGTATTTACCACACGATAATGGTAGGTTGCTCCGGGAAGCAGGTCTGTGAGTTCCGTCCGGTAGAAAGCTGAACGGCCGGAACGGCTGCTCACCAGTTCGCCTTTTGCCGGAAGCACTAACGTGTCGGAAGTGTTCTCCCGGACGATTTCCACCCGGCCTTCGCTTACCGTGGTATCGCATCGCCAGGAAATACGGCGTGTGCGGGTAGCGTCTTCGCCCATCGTGAGGATCACCCGGTCGGGTGTCTGTGGGGTAACATAGACGGTTTCCGGCGGATTACCGAACCAGGTGTTCCATTTCCAGACAACCAATGCCGCTCCGGCAAGGAGGATGACAATAAGAATAGCAAAAAATGTATTCATCTAAATTATAATTAATTAGGTTGATGAGCCTGTTGCGGCTTTCAAAAGTAGTAATTTTCTTTATACGTTAGGAAGTTTGGTTATGGTTATTTGCGGTGAAATATCCCCGCTGCCATGAGCTGGCCGGAAGTGGCTCACGGGGCGGGGAATAAAAGGAGGCTGAAGACTTTTACAACCTTTGATAGATACAGATTTATAATTGCCAGCCCAACGTTTTTTCCTGAATCGACCATAATTTGGCATAGAGGCCGTTTTGTTTGAGGAGATCGGTATGTTTTCCCTGCTCTTCGATTGTACCGTTGTTGATGACAATAATCTGGTCGGCGTTTTTAATAGTTTTCAACCGATGGGCGATAACGATCACCGTACGGCCTGTGATCAGCGTGTTGATAGCCCGTTGCACCTCGACTTCATTTTCGGGATCGAGCGAGGCGGTGGCTTCGTCCAACAGGACGATCTGTGCATCCTTTAGGATAGCCCGGGCGATGGAAAGGCGTTGTTTCTCGCCTCCCGATAACGTGCAGCCGCCTTCGCCCACCGGGGTGTTGTAGCCTTGAGGCAACCGCATGATAAAGTCGTGGCAGCAGGCTTTTTTAGCGGCGGCGATAATTTCCTCATCGGTAGCATCGGCTTTCCCGAAGCGAATGTTGTTGCGGATAGTGTCCTGAAACAGGTACACATCCTGAAAAACCATCGAGATGTGGCGCATCAGCGATTCCGGCTCTATTTCGGTCATGGGTATGTCGTTGAACAGGATGCGTCCCTGTTGCGGATCATAAAACCGGGCACAGAGTTTCACCAGGGTGCTTTTCCCGCTGCCCGACGGCCCCACGAGTGCCGTGAGGGAATTTTTAGGGAGTGTCACGGAAATGTCATGCAATATTTCTTTGTCCTGATAGCCGAACGACACGTGTTCCAGCGTGATATTCCCGCTTTCGGGAGCTTCACGGCTTCCTCCCATTTCAGGTTCGTTCATCAGCGAAAGTATACGCCCTCCGGCAATGGAAAAATAGCGGAATTCGGCGAAATTCGTGAGTGCTGAGGTCAGCGGATCGAAAACACGCGAGCCGACAATCAGAAACATCACAAATGTCAACAACGACAGTTCACCGCCCAGCAACAGGTAGGTGCCGCATAAAATCATCAGGGTAAGTCCCGCCCGTACGATCGTGATCGAAAGCAGGATAAAAGGGCCGAGCAGAGCCTCCTGCCGGATGCAGGCGCGCCGCAGGTCGGCAAAAGCGTTACGTAGGCGGGTAAAACGGTCGCCGATCAGGTTATAGGCTTTCATGACACGGAGACCTTGCAGGTACTCTTCCAATCGGTTTCCGGCATGGATCTTTGCTGTAATCTGCCGCCCGCTCAATTTCTGCTGTAACTTTGTGCTTGCCAATAGGATAAGCATGGCCAGCGGCAGGGCGATAAACATAGCTGCCGACATGCGCCAATCGATCCACAACAGGGAAAGAAACGCCAGTACGGGCATTACCAGTGCTCCCATCAACTGGGGCAGGTGGTGTGAAATCCCTGTTTCCGCCATCGTGAAATCGGTGATCAGCATAGAGGAAAGATCACCCGGATCGCGCCGTGAAAGAAATCCGAGTGAAAGTTTCCGCAGGTGTTCGGCCAGTGCGATCCGCCCTTCTGCGCTCATTTCATAAGCACCCCGGAAATTGGCCCGATAGGCTGCCCGTTCCGCTATTACCATCACGGCTATATAGGCAACCAAAATCCCGAAAATAGTCCACAGGCGGGTTGTGTCCAGCGGAGTGCCGCTACCGTCGAACGTGCGGAAAATAACATGTACCGCCTCTATGGAAAGGCAGAAGGGAACGATGTTCACCAAATTGGCGAGTATTGTATAACCTACCGGCTTGTGAATCCGTTTGGTTTGCCCGATGGTTATGTTTTGTATAGCATTCATAGTTTATTCCTCCTTTTGTTTCTTGTCTGTTTGTTTCTGTGCCACAATACACAATTCTTCTTTTTTGCCTTTATAAATCGTGATACCGCTGAAACCGCACCGGGCGAGCGTTTCTTTCAATTCTCCGGCAGGATGTATCACCATTCCCTGAATCCGGCTGCTCCACATGTCGTTGGAAGGATCGCTTATCTCGCAACAGATTAAAAAGAAACCTCCTTCTTTCAACACACGCGATATTTCCGTGAACGAGCTGTGTAAGTCCTCCCAAAAATAGACGGTTTCAAAAGCGGAAACGGCATGGAACATTTTGTCCGGATAGGGAAGTTGTGAGGCATTTCCCTGTTCCACAAAACAGCGTGTGTTCAGGTGCTTTTTATTTTTTTTCCGGGCAAACTTCACGCTTTCCGGTGACAGGTCTACCCCATAGGCTTTTCCTGACGGACAGCGTTTTAGTATTTGCGCCAGGTTTGCACCGCCTCCGCAACCGATGTCGAGGACATTCCAATCCGGTTGCCAGTCCAGGTGCGACATACCCCAGCGGGCCAGCGGGGCATGCCCGGTATTCATGCCCCGCAAGATAAGCCTGCCGAAAAAGCCTTCGGGTTTGCGGGTATTTTGTAAAATGACATTGATAAAACTTCTCTTTTCCATGTTCAGTCCTCCTTATTTTTAGTATTCAGTTGCCAGTGGAAGGCATCCGTGTAGGCATCCCACATTTTTTTATAAACTCCGTCCGTCGTGCTCAGTTCGCTATGCCGCCCCTTTTGCACGATCTGCCCTTCTTTCAACACGATGATTTGCCGGGCTGAGATAATCGACGACAGGCGGTGGGCGATGATAATAACCGTTTTGTTCCGAATCAACGCTTGTAAAGCCTGTTGCATCTTGTATTCGTTTTCGGGATCGGCAAAAGCCGTCGCTTCATCGAGTACAAGAATCGGGGCGTTTTTAAGGATTGCCCGGGCTACGCATATCCGTTGCGCTTCCCCGCCGGAGAGGTAAACCCCTTCGTCGCCGATTTTGGTTTCGTATCCGGCAGGCAATTGTTCTATGAATTCATGGCATTGTGCAACTTTTGCTGCTGTTATAACTTCTTCACGTGTCGTTTCGGGATGCCCGACACGGATGTTTTCATAAAGTGTATCGTAGAAAAGGAAGGTATCCTGAAAGACGAACGATACCAGATTCATCAGTTGTTCCGTTGCAATGTGCTTGATGTTTATGCCGCCAATCCGGATTTCCCCTTGTTCCACATCCCAAAAGCGGGGAATCAGATTGGCCACGGTGGATTTGCCTGAGCCGGAAGGGCCGACAAGTGCCGTGATTTCTCCCTGCCGCGCTGTAAACGAAATATCCCGCAAGGCTTCGGTGCGGGTGGCTTCTTCTGTGTTTTCATAAGAGAACGATAGGTTGCGGAATTCGATGTCATAAGTTTCCGGAAGCTGTGGGTGTGCCGTTTCCGGGATTGGACGACGGTCGAGGATGCGGTCTATGCGCACCACTCCTTCGTTGATTTCACGTGTGCCGCTGCCCAGGTACATTAGTTTATAGACCGGAGCGGCGACTCCCGGCCCCATAATGATGAAAAACAACCAGACGGCGGCTAAGGCAAGGCTTTCCGGATTGCCTTTTAGCAGCAACAGGCCGATGGGCAGAATGAACGTGACCAGTGAATTTAAAATGACGGTGAAGGCGACCATGCCGGATTGGTAAGTGTCGCATACTTTCAGTGCGTAAGTTTTGTAGGCTTCGATTTCGGCGTTGAATTGCCGGAACGACCGCACGCTTTGTCCGAATATTTTTACTACGGGCATGCCTCGTACGTATTGTACCGCCGAAGCGCTCATCCGTTCCTGCGCATCGAAATAAATGCGGGTGAATTCCTGTGCTTTCTTACCCATAAAGTTAGAAAATTGCAAAAATATGCTTATCACGATGGCGGTCAGGCAGATTGCCGCCAGCCAGCCGTCGAGCGAAAAGAAAATGGCGAACATCAATGCTACGGTGGCTATCACGCTTACCAGATCGGGAATTGTGTGTGCGATGAAATTTTCTATTTTTTCGATGTTTTGTTCCATTGTTTTTTTGATAGCTCCCGTCGAGGTGTTGTTCAGATAGCCTAACGGCAAGCGTCCGATGTGTTCGGACAGCCTGACACGCAGCCCGTATAAAATGCGGAATGCAGCTACGTGGGACGACATCAGCGCTGCATAAAGCAGGAGTAATCCTCCGCCCAAGCCTGCAAAAGCAATCCATCCCCAGCGGATCAGCAGGTTGCCGTCTGTCTTGCTCCAATCGCTGCTGTTGCGTAGCAGTTCGTTTAATATTTCGTATACCGACCAATAAGGCACGAGCATACAAGCCGCGCTTCCGGCCGACAGGATTCCCGCCAGCACGAGCAATCCTTTCCGTTCACCCGCAATCTCGAAGAGGCGGGCCAGTCCTGTTTTCTTTTTTGGTTTTTTCATGTGTGTATTTTTTATTTGGTGTTTCTGTGTTTTGCCGGAAGTTTCGCGTTGCCTGTTATTTCTGCATTGCCTGTTCCGAAGTGCAGAAAGGTGGTCCCGCTCCGGTTTTTGAAAGCGTACCTGCCGGGCGGGAGCGATGAGGTATTTACCGTTATTTGCCGAAATTCAAATTTTCCTTTCATCTGATGCTGTGTATGATGGTGATGGTTCAAAAATGAACGATATTCAAAAATGTTCACAAAAAAAGAGAGAACAGCATCGGTTCTCTCTTTCGGTTCTGCGCGAAGCGGATAATATCGGTCGAATGATTTTTAGATTCATGATTCTATTTTTTATTTTATATGCTGATGATGTTTCGCCAGCCTGTGATTTCAAACCGGATGTATTCGGAAATGATCTGCTCTATTTCGGGTGATTGGATCTGGTGCATAATAATTTCTTCAAATAGCGTGAACATCCAAACGGCATGCAAGTGAATGAAAAAATCCGAAACCGCAATATGGGCCGCCGGATATTTTAATTTCATATCGGCGAACCAGGCTTTAACCACTTCGGTGGACTGGTCGGTGAACTGTTCGCGGAAATATTCCAGGGATGAGCCTTGTGCCCGAAAAAGCAGCAGTGTCATTAGCTGGCGGTTGTTTTTTATCAGCGACAGGTATTCATCGACCACCTTGCGCAAATAGGATTCCGAGCATAGCTGCATCAGGTCTTCCCCCCGCGCTCCGTGATGGCTTTGCAACATATTTTCAAACGCATCCGTAACCGGGCGGACGATGGCGCGGAAAATTTCGTTTTTGCCCGGAAAATAGTGGTATATGTTACCCACCCCTATATTCGCGGTTTCGGCAATCTCACGCATGGATGTTTTCAGAAAACCTTTTTGTAAAAACAAGGTTTCAGCAACCTGTAAAATACGTCCTTTTATATCGTTTTTGAGCTTTTGCATGCAATGAATAGCGTTCTTATCCAACGGTAAAGTTATGGGGTATCTCCTGTCTGCACAATCCCTAAATATAGGTATTTTAAGAAATGTTATTCCATGTTTTCAGAATCGCATGGTTTTACGCCGTAGCCTTGTCGGTGGGGGAGTATGGCGGAAGGGCGTGGATTTCCGGTAATATCTCCGGGACGGCGGTTGGGGCGGATGCGTCCGGAGTCTTGTTTATGAATGGAATGGTTTGTGGGAAGGAGGTAAAATCTATATGATTTGTTGTTGCCGATCGTTTGGCTTTCTATCAGGCTTGCATTATCTTTGCGCTGCAAATGATAGAATAGCAGTGTTATGATCCAGATAGGGAATGTGTTGGTTAGTTTCGATGTATTTGAAAAAAAATTTAGTTGTGATATAGCCCGTTGCAAGGGAGTGTGTTGTGTGGACGGGGATTCCGGCGCTCCTTTGGAAAAGGGGGAAAAGAAAAAAATCGAACGTAATTATCCGAATGTGAAGCCTTACATGAAACCGGAGGGAATTGTGGCTGTCGAGCAGCAGGGATTTGCCGTGATCGACCGGGACGGGGATTTGGTTACCCCCTTGATTGCAAACCGGGAGTGTGCCTATGCCATTGAGGAAAACGGCATTTGCTGGTGTGCCATTGAAAAAGCATGGACGGAAGGAAAATCCAATTTCCGTAAGCCGGAATCATGCCACTTGTATCCGATCCGGATAAAAAAATATCCTGAATTCGAAGCTTTGAATTATAATAAATGGGATATTTGCGCTTGTGCCCGGGAGAAGGGCGAGAAAGAGGGGATACCTGTTTTCCGTTTTTTGAAAGATGCTTTGGTCACCCGTTATGGGGAAGAGTGGTATAAAGAATTAGAATATGCTGCAAATGAGATAGAAACAGGACGCATTGAAACTTGGTGATTTTTTTTTGAATATTTTGTTTGTAAAGTCGGGGATTGTCCTTATATTTGCAGCGCAAAAAGCAAAATGGTGGATGTAGCTCAGCAGGTTAGAGCGTCGGATTGTGGTTCCGAAGGTCGTCGGTTCGAGCCCGATCTTCCACCCACGAAAAACAACCGGATTCCGGTTGTTTTTTTATGCCCTTACGGTTTGGATTTGAGGATCAAATCGTATTGCTGCCTGCCGCCGTCGTCCGATGAATTTTTGCGGGAAACCCGGAAGAAATAGCTCCGTGTAGAGCTGCCAGTGGTTTTCTTACCTGAAATATGCTTGAAGCTGTCCTGATTGCAGGATGGCTTTTTTGTTTGAAGAACTGCTTTATGGCTAAGGTTTACGAATTTCCGGTTTAGGATGCGGAATATTTTTCCGCTTGTCTTTTCTTTTTACTTTTTATGCTCCTATTTATTAAAAAAATGTATATTTGCGAATATACGTGTTTTATTTTCGGGCGTTAATTAAGCACATATTTATTGAGGGAATTTATATTTTCCGGGTTGGGAAAATTTGTGCCTTGCTGTTTGACGGATCGTGGGATTGCTATCGGTGGGAGTGTAAACCGGAGGGGATGAAAGAATCCTTTCGCCGGAATGATCGGGCATTTTGTTTTTTCGTTAATCAATATAAGTGTTATGAATAGATTCTGTGTATTCGTATTCTTGTGTATTCTTGCCGTTTGGGGGGAGAACAATCCCTTAAAGGCGGAAATCATCGGATTGAATGGTGGCTGGCAATTCCAGCGATTAGGTGCAAACTCAGGACATGCAGAGCTTCACAATCAGGGGAGCGACTGGCAATCACAATTTAATGTGGTGCATGTTGAAAGCTCTTCCGTGCTGCAAGTGCCTGCCGATAGTTTAGAACGTGAATTCGGTTTGCTGAAGCGCGGGCAATGGGAAACGGTACGTCTGCCGCACACTCCTTTTGTAGAGGATTTGGTGGTGTTGCACCAATGGCAGGGGGTATGTTATTATAAAAGGAAGCTGGAAGGCCGGGCGGAATGGAAAGATAAAACATTATGGCTGGAGTTTGGAGGGGCGATGAGCCTTGCCGATATTTGGGTGAACGGGAAGCACATGATGCAGCATGCCGGAGGGTATTTGCCTGTGGTGATCGATTTGAGCGGTAAGCTGGATTTGGAAGGGGAAAATGAAATTCTGGTGCGTTTGGATAACCGGGACAATGGGTTGATTCCTCCGGGTAAACCGTTGAGTACATTGGATTTTTGTTACTATGGCGGGCTATACCGGGACGTACGTTTGATTGTGAAATCCCCCTGGCATCTCACCCACCCGATATTGGCGGAAAAGGTGGCGGGTGGCGGTGTGTTTGTCCGTTATCCGAAAGTTTCGGAGTCGGAAGCGGAAATAGACCTGAAATGCGAAGTAGCCAATACAACCGGACAGCCGGAAAACCTGATTTTACGTTACGGACTTTATGAAGTGAACGGATTGTGGGGAAAAGGGAAGCCGGGACGGAAAGTTGCGGAAGGTCATGTAGACCTTGCTTTGAATGCACACGATAAGAGGGATGCAGAAACGAAGTTCAGGGTGTCGTCACCCCGATTATGGTCGCCCGATGCTCCTCACCTTTATGATCTCCGGCTTGAAATTGTCCGGGAGGGCCGGGTAGTGGATCAGGAAACCCACCGGATCGGAATCCGGCATGTCGAAATGTCGAAAGAAAAAGGTTGCCTGATTAACGGGCAGCCCGTGCGGTTGGTGGGAAGTAACCGCCACATGGAATATCCTTACGTCGGCAATGCTTTGTCCAACGAGGCACAATGGAGGGATATTTATCAGATCAAGATGAATGGTTTCAATATTGTGCGTCTGGGGCATTATCCGCAAGACCCTTCTGTGTTGAGGGCTTGTGACGAACTGGGGGTGTTGGCGATAGAGCCGATTCCCGGCTGGCAGTATTTTAATAAAGATTCTCTGTTTATCGGATTGACTTACCGGGATATTCGCCACCTTATCCGGCGTGACCGGAATCATCCGTCCATTATTATGTGGGAAACCACGCTGAACGAGTCGTGGCCGCCAGCCTCCTGGAAGGACGGGGCTATCCGGGTGGCCCATGAAGAATATCCCGGCGACCAGTGTTTTGCTTCCGGGGATGCTTATGGGTATTATGGGTTTGACGTATGTTACAACGATTGGCAGGAAGGATTCAAACGTCCCAATAAAAGCGATCGTCCCAGTTTTATCCGGGAGTATTATGATTATGAATTTGGAGGGCATTACAGCACGTCGCGTATTTCGCGTAAGGACGGGGAAAAGGCGTTGCTTCAAAATGCCTGGAATGCACAATGGTCGCATAATCGTTACCGGAAACAATATCCCGTCACGATGGGGGATGCCGTGTGGAGCATGTACGATTATAACCGGGGATGTTGTGATAATGTATGTTATAGCGGAGTGGCCGATCTGTTTCGTATCCCTAAATATTCTCTGCATTTTTTCCGGACGCAGCTTCCGGTGGGAACACCCCTGCCGGGGGGCAGGATGAAACCGGAGGTGTTTATCGCTTCGCGCTGGTCGGAAGAGTCCCGGAACACCCCTTCCGTTTTGGTGTATGGGAATGTGGATGAAGTGGAATTGTTTGTGAACGGTCGTTCAGTCGGACGGCAACAGCCTGACGGAGGTGTAGATACGGAATATGTTCAGGTGGCCGACGGGGGAAATTGCCGGAATTTGACTCATGCCCCGTTCACTTTCAAAGGTGTGGCATGGCAGCCGGGGGCGGTGAAGGCTGTGGGATTCCGTGGTGGCAAAAAAGTGGCGGAATATGAAATTAAAACTCCCGGCGAGCCTCGGCAATTGGAGATCGGTTATTTTGAAAGCGGGTATCCCGCAGCCAAGAACGACCTGTTGATCGTGTACGTTAGCCTGAAAGATAAGAACGGGACGTTAGTTCCTGTCAATGATATTCCGGTCCGGCTGGAAGTGGAAGGCGGACGCATTCGTGGGCCGGAATGGTTTGCCACGGAAGCCGGAATAGCTGCTTTCTTGGTGGAAACCGGGGAAGTTAAAACTTTGCAACTCCGGGCATCGGCTGAGAGGATGCAGGGGATGAAAAAACTGGGGTTGCGTTAAAGAGCGGGGAGGCAATTATGCTTTTACCGAAGGCATGAATCGATTATTGAAAATTATACCTAAATAAAGAGATGAGATTAAGATATTTACAAATAGGTATTTTTTTGTTGTTGGGTTTAAAAGTAGGTGCACAATTACCTGTGTGGACACCCGATAATGGGAATGGAACTTTTACGAATCCGATTTTGTGGGGGGATTGGCCTGACCCGGATGTAATCCGGGTAGGGGATCGTTTTTATTTAGTTTCAACCAGCATGCACTATGTGCCCGGTTGCCCGATTTTAACTTCCAGAGATTTGGTGAACTGGGAAATGGCCGGGTATGCTGTGGAGAGATACGATGAAGATCCCCGTTACGATATGAAAGGCGGGAATTTGTATCTGAATGGCTCCTGGGCTGCTACGATTCGCCATCATGGGGGGAAATTTTATGTGGGTTTTTGTACTCCTTACGGATGGGGCAGGGAAAAAGGAAACTTTTCTATTTGTATTGCCGATGACATAAAAGGGCCCTGGGAACGGGTTATTTTTCCGGAATACCTGTACGATCCGGGACTTTTGTTCGATGATGACGGGAAAGTGTATGTGGTGCATGGGCAGGGGACGCTTTATGTGACGGAATTAAATCAGGATGTCCGTTCGGTGAAAGGCGAGCCTGTGAAGATATGGGAAAAAAGGTTCAAGAATGCCCATGAATTGGGGGGTGGTTATGGTATGGAAGGCGCCCATGCCTATAAGATCAACGGTAAATATTATATAACCTGTCCGGCAGGCGGAACGGAAGGTTGGCAGATTTGTTTGCGTTCCGATCATATTTATGGCCCTTATGAGCATAAATTGATGATGAACGACGATAGTTCTTATCCGCCTAACGGTTTACATCAGGGAGGTATGGTGCAGTTGAAGAATGGGGATTGGTGGTTTATTATTATGCAGGATAGGGGAGCTATCGGACGTGTGCCTTGCCTGGTGCCTGTGGAGTGGGTTGACGGCTGGCCTATATTGGGGCGGAATGGGAAAGATGTGATTACTTACCGGAAACCCGATGTCGGGAAGAATTTTCCGATACAGGTTCCTGCGACAACCGACGAGTTCAATACACAAAAATTGGGCTTACAATGGCAATGGAATCACAATCCGGATGTAGAGAGATGGTCGTTGAAAGATAGAAAGGGGTATCTGCGTTTAAAGGCATCGTATGCCGGGGATTTGAAAGAAGCCCGGAATACCTTGACCCAGCGTGTGCAGGGGCCCTGCTCGGAAGGTACGGTAGAAATGGAGGTAACGGGATTAAAAAACGGGAATGTTGCCGGATTCGGTATTTTTCAATTTCCTTATGCTTATGTGGCGGTGCGCCAAATAGGAGATAAAAAGCAAATTGTGATGTGTAACGATGGTAAGATTATCGAACAGATCGATGATTTCAGGGGAGAAAAGTTATGGATCAGGGCACGGGTCACCGACCGGGATTTTCAGGTAAGGTTTTATTACAGTTTAGATTGTGAAAATTATACTCCGATCGGGAATACGCTGTCTATGGGATTGGGACTTGCCTGGACGGCGAATCGCTTTGCCTTGTTTAATTTTACGACAGACCGGGAAGGAGAGGAGGGTTATGCTGATTTTAACTGGTTCCGGTTTACAAACAAATAGTGCGGTTATTGTAGAAAAAATAGGTAAAACTTAAAATTTATGCATTATGAATAAGGCTATTTTAATTTTAGGAATGCTGGTCGCTTTTTATGCGTGTGGCTCGGGTGACGATGTGCTGGTAGGAAATTGGACACAACCCATTCCCGGCCAGTCCGGAGTGCAGGGGATGAAACTGGAAAAAGGGGGAAAGGCTTCGTCCATAAATATGGCGACATTGCAGTATGAAAGCTGGAAGAAGGAGGGAAGACATATTATTTTGGAGGGAAAAAGCATAGGAAACGGACAGACGCTTTCATTTTCGGATACTTTGGAAATCGTGAAGGCCGCTCCGGAACAATTGGTTTTGAAGCGGGGAACTTATGAAACCACTTATACGAAGACGAAACCGTAAGTATTTCCGGGAGGGACAGATTTTGAGGGGAAGGAGGATTGCGGATGTTCCGATGGCGTGACCGGGACGAATTGACAGATAAGCAGAGGCTAAAAAATGTTGGGGTTAGAGTGGCGAGGGGGTGTTTAATAAGTTTTTTGCCGCAGAGAATAGGATATTGAAAACAACCTTGGATAGGGGTTAAAACATAGGAAAAGGGATTGTCTAACCAATGAAGACAGTCCCTTTGCTTTTGAAAAAGAAAACGAAGAGCAGTAATAGCCGAGTGTTCCGGTTATTTTTTATGCTTTTGGGAAAAAAGTAAAAGAAGGCGTGAGTATGATAAGATAGAATGGGAAAAAGAGGAGGGAGAGATGAATAAACAACAGAACGGGAAGAAATTACGTAAAAGGTAGACGGAGGAAGATTCCGCTTGCAGCTTTACAAGGGTGATCTTCTTCCAGATTAAGAAACAGTAATTAAATCTGAAAAAATGGATGAGAAAGAAAGAATTGTGTTGATCGGTGCCAGCGGATTTGTCGGTTCTGCCTTGTTGGAAGAAGCGCTGAACAGGGGGCATCAGGTTACAGCCGTTGTGCGTAACCCGGCAAAGATTACCATTACCAGCCCGAATTTATTTGTTGTGAAAGTGGATGTGTCTTCGGCAGAGACGGTTGCCGATGTGTGCAGGGGATTTACTGTCGTAATCAGTGCTTTTAATCCAGGATGGAAAAATCCTGATATTTACGACGATACGTTGAAAATTTATTCGGCTATTCTGGAGGGGGTGAAAAAAGCTGGGGTGAAACGTTTTTTATGCGTGGGTGGTGCAGGCTCTTTGTTTATCGCCCCTGGGCTTCGTTTGATGGATTCGGGTTCCGTACCTCCTGCCCTTTTACCGGGAGTGAAAGCTATGGGAGATTTTTACCTGAATGTGTTATGCCGGGAAAAGGAAATCGATTGGGTGTTTTTGTCTCCGGCAGCGGATATGCGCCCCGGTAAACGTACCGGAAAGTTCCGTATAGGCAAGGATAATTTGATTGAGGATGAACGCGGAAACAGTGCTATTTCAGTGGAGGATTATGCTGTGGCAATGCTCAATGAATTGGAAAAGCCTGCTCATCATCGGGAGCGTTTTACCATTGGATATTGACAGGGAGTGGGATTAGAGAAGTATGTGAACACAGGCTGAATGGCGTTGTATATCTATCTGTGTATGTACGAGATTGGGATTCCCGTTGATAAATTCGTGTTCCGGGCGAGAAACTTGAAAAAAGAAAAGAATGCCTGTGTTCACGTATAAAAGGTATTACTAAAAATGTACCAAAAGAATATTATTTTGTAAATATGTTGATATACATAGTTTTATGAAATTTTGAATTTTGATGAGCAGTAGGATGTGTGGAATTTTTCCACACTAATTTGGGGAGATGTTGGGGAAGTGTGGAATTTTTCCACACTTTACGTTAAAAAATGAGAAGGCCGATCGGTTGGAAGGTGTGCCAAAACCTGTTTCTTCTGCGAGAAAGTTTCCTAAACTTTGTTTGTGGCTATGGGAATAATCTTTAATTTTACAGGCATCAAAACCTAAAAACGTTTTTTTATACGGAATTACTTAATTATAATAATAAAACAATGGCAACAGAACAATTTTTATGGCGGCATGTGGGACCACGGCCGGAAGATATTGAGGAGATGCTGGGAGTTATCGGGGTGAAATCGGTGGACGAACTGATCGGGCAGACCGTACCTGAATCAATACGATTGAAAAAAGTGCTGGATTTACCGACTCCTTTGACCGAGTCCGAATTTTTGGCACGGATCAAAGCAGTTGCTTCAAAAAATAAGGTTTACCGTTCGTTTATCGGGCAGGGATACTATGATACAATTTCTCCGGCGGTGATTATCCGCAATATTCTTCAGAATCCGGCTTGGTATACATCCTATACTCCCTATCAGGCAGAAGTGTCGCAGGGACGTTTGGAGGCTTTGCTGAACTTTCAGACGATGATCGTGGAACTGACCGGGATGGAGCTGACCAATTGTTCGTTGCTGGACGAAGCTACGGCGGCTGCGGAAGCGATGCAGATGATGTATGCACTGAGAAGTAAGGAGATGAAGAAGGCCGGAGCCAATAAATTGTTTGTCGATAATAAGGTTTTCGCCCAGACCAAAGATGTGCTGATCACCCGTTCGGCTCCTCAGGGAATAGATTTGCTGTTCGGTGATTACGATACGTTCGAGTTTACTCCTGAAGTATTCGGTGTCCTGATCCAATATCCTGCTTCTAACGGTGAAGTGCGTGACTATACCGAATTTACCGAGAAGGTGCACGCTAACGGAAGTTTGGTGGCTGTGGCTGCCGACCTGATGAGCCTGGTGTTGCTGACTCCTCCGGGACAATGGGGAGCCGATATTGTGCTGGGTACGACGCAGCGTTTCGGTATTCCGATGGCTTACGGAGGGCCTCATGCCGCTTATCTGGCTACCCGTGAAGAATACAAGCGGAACATTCCGGGACGTATTATCGGTGTGACCGTGGACGCACAGGGAAACCATGCTTTACGTCTGGCTTTACAGACCCGTGAGCAGCATATTAAACGGGAGAAGGCTTCTTCCAATATCTGTACGGCGAAAGCGCTCAATGCTACAATGGCGGGTTTCTATGCCGCTTATCACGGCAAAGAAGGGCTGGAGCGGATTGCGCGGCACATTCATTCCGCTGCTGTTATTCTGGCTCAGGAAATTCAAAAATACGGTTATAAGCTGAAAGTGGAGAAATTTTTCGATACGGTTAGTTTCGAATTGCCGAAAGGAGTAACACAGGAAGCTATCCGTGATCTGGCTACCGAAAAAGAGATGAATTTCTATTATTGTGATTGTTGCTGTGGGACAGTACGTATTTCTACGGATGAAAAAATCAATGAGGAGGAAATCAATACCATTATTGGAATTTTCGCACAAGCCGCCGGAAAAACAGCCGAACAGGTAGAGTTTTTGGACGACCGTACCGTACTCGATCCGGAAATGATCCGCGAAGACGATTATATGCAGCAGCCTGTGTTCAATCTTTATCGTTCGGAAACGGCTATGATGCGTTATATGAAGAATCTGGAACGCCGTGATATTTCGCTGGCAACTTCTATGATTTCGTTAGGGTCTTGCACGATGAAGCTGAACGCTGCTGTGGAAATGCTGCCTATTACATGGCCGGAACTCGGTGGTATGCATCCGTTTGTCCCTGCCAGCCAGGCCGAAGGTTTCCGCCAAATGATCGAAGAAACGGAAAAAATGCTCGAAACGGTGACCGGATTCGCCGGGTGCAGCCTGATGCCTAATTCCGGAGCTGCCGGAGAGTATGCCGCATTGATGGTGATTCGCCAGTACCATATTTCCAGAGGCGAGGCACACCGGAATGTGATCCTGATTCCGGCTTCGGCTCACGGAACAAATCCGGCTTCCAGCACAATGGCAGGCCTGAATATCATTGTCACGGCTACGGATGCCGCCGGGAATATCGATGTGGAGGATTTCCGTGCGAAAGCGATTGCCCATAAAGACAACCTTTTTGGAACGATGATTACTTATCCGTCCACTCACGGTATTTTTGAGGAATCGATCCGCGAGTTGGTGCAGATTGTGCATGAAAACGGCGGACAGGTGTTTATGGATGGTGCCAATATGAACGGACAATGCGGTTTGACCAGTCCGGGCGAGATCGGTGCCGATGCCTGCCACCTGAATTTACATAAGACTTTCGCTATGCCTCACGGCGGTGGCGGTCCCGGTGTAGGCCCGATTTGTGTGGCTAAGCACCTGGTTGAATTTCTGCCTTCGCACACAATGGTGAAGACCGGAGGTGAAAAGGGTATTCACGCTGTGGCTGCCGCTCCTTACGGATCGGTGGGTATGTTACCTGTTACTTATGGTTATCTGTTGATGCTGGGTGGGGAAGGACTTACCACGGTGACGAAGATGGCGATCCTGAATGCCAATTATCTGGCTTCCTCTTTTGAGAAACTCGGATTTAAGATTCTCTATAAAGGTAGCAAGGGACGTGTGGGACATGAAATGATTTGGGATTGTAACCAATTCAGTAAAGAGTATGGCATTACCGAGCTGGATATTGCCAAACGCTTGATGGATTTCGGTTTCCATGCTCCTACGCTTTCTTTCCCGGTACACGGAACATTGATGGTGGAGCCTACCGAGAGCGAACCGAAAGAAGAGCTCGACCGCTTTATCGAGGCCTTGAAGACGATCCGGGAGGAAATGATCGAGGTGGGAGAAGGAAAGGCCGATAAAACGGATAATGTGTTGAAAAATGCACCGCATACCCATAAAGTGCTGACCGCTGATGAATGGACTCATGCGTATCCGCGCAGCAAGGCGGCTTATCCGCTTGCCTGGGTGGCAGAAAATAAATTCTGGCCGCATGTGGGAAGGGTAGACGATGGTTACGGCGATCGTAATCTGATGTGTACCTGCGATCCGCTTTACGATTATGTGAACGACGAGAATTAATCTGAACGATGAGGATTAAAATAGAAAATCCGGCTGTTAACCAGCCGGATTTTTTATTTACCGTTTGATTCGATCAGGGCCCTGAGCGGTGTCTTTTTTACCAAATCGAGGGAAGTTTGCAGAAATTCTTTTTCCCGGATAACCGGACTGATGCTGACAATGATTTTGTCTTTATCGGTTTTTACATCCGCACAATTAGGAGCTGATGCAAGTCCCTGCGTTTCTCGGCGGGCTGAAGCTCCCCTATACGCCGGTTCTTTTCCGTTTATGCGAGGATAGCTGAAGGTTACCGTTACTTCGGGGATGTCGGAATTGCCTCCGTATATTTCTACGAAAGCGGCATGGCGATCCCAAAAGACAAAATCTTTTCCTTCGAATAACAACCGTCCTATTTTCCATTCGGATTTATCCTGATGTGATTTGATGTTCAGGGAAAACCAAGTGTGGGGCGCATTTTTGAAATTGATGGTTTCTTCTTTTATCAGCGAGAAGGTGTACGACCCGGCATTCCAGGCGTATGGGCGCCTGACGCTGCAAAATTCCCCTTCATAGCCATTGCTTTCACAAAATCCGCCGGGGAACATATCCACATAGTCGAGTCCGATCGGTTGGTGGTCTTTGCTCCAGCGTGAAAAAATACCTCCTCTTCCTCCGCGGACAATTTTCCGGGAATCTTTGCTTGTCCAGCCGCCTGTGTGGGTTTGTAAACCTCCGTAACAGTTGATTCCGCTCAATTGGGCAAGTCCCAGCGGAGCAATATAAAGATTTACATCATCCGGGACGTTTTTATCGATATGGATGTCGATGTCCAGGCGTTGAAAATCTTTTGTAGAATATTGGAAATACCACCAAATGTCCATTAAATGCCAGGGGGATGGAGGAAGTGTTACTCCCTTTTTGTCTGCATCTTGCTGGATTTTGGTCACCTTTTGAGCTTTTAAAGGGGAATAAAGAAATATTGCCGCCATGAAAAAGGCGGTTAAAATGAATCCATTTTTCATATTTGTCGGTTTTAGTTGTAGCGGAATATGGAAAAATTCACGCTTCCATATTGTCTGTGTTCAGAAAAATAGGGGAGATGTGAATAATCTACGGATGCCGGGTGTTCCACGACAGCCAATCCTTTTTCGTCCAATAATTCGTTGTCGAAAATGGCAGCCGGCACGTCGGCAATTTTGTCGAGATTGTAGGGAGGGTCTGCAAAAATAAGGTCGAACTTTTGTCCTTTCAGTTTTTTACAGGCGATGAATACATCGGTCTTGTATATTTTTATGTTCTTGAAATTCAGTTCCTGAGCTACACGTTTAATGAAAGCGTAGTGCTTGAAGTTTTGTTCCACGGCGATAATTTCAGCCGCACCCCGTGAGGCAAATTCATAGCTGATGCTGCCCGTGCCTGAAAACAGGTCCAATACTTTCGTTCCTTCTATGTCGATGTAGTTGCTCAACACATTGAACAGATTCTCTTTGGCAAAATCGGTTGTGGGGCGGGCACTGAAATTCTTATCCGGAATGATTTGCCTGCCTTTGTGTGTACCGCTGATTATTCGCATTTGTGCATACTTAACAGGTGAATAAAACAGGAGGTATTCAGTTCATGCTGTTTCACGAGCAAGGACAGCGGAGGATAGTCTGCAATGGTGATATTGGGGATATACTGGCCGATTTTATCCCGGAATGTCGGATCGTTCACCAGATTCCCGGATAAGGTCGTTTGCAGATTTTCTTTCGAAACATTACATTGTTTCATACAGTTCAGGGCATAATAGATAATGTCGGGCACAGAACCGTAGGTGAAAGAATTGAAGAGCAACACTTCGTTACTCCGGGTAAGTAAAAGGTCGAAGTATTGATCGTGTATGTCGATAAATAGGTGGTTCGTGTTGAACAGGATGTTCGACAGCGAGTTCACGATAAACGGATAGGCACTGTTTACAATGCACAAGGATTGGTAGCGGGTGGAGAGAAAGTTTACAAAATTCCGGGGAAGTGCTTCCACGATGTAGCTTTCCATGATTTTGATCTTCCGGTAGAGCAGGGTGTCGTTCTTTTCCGGTTGAAGGCATACCCTGTACATGTCGGTGAGATATTCTTTACTGAATGCGTGGGCCGGCAGTAATATTTTTTCCTTGTTGCAGGGAAGGATATAAACTTTTTTGTATTTTAAATTTAGCACCTCTTCATCAACGATGATTTTCTTTACTTTGGCAATAACGGCATCTTTGGTGTCGAGGCTGAAAGGCTGGTAGAAGAATACCAGCAATTTGTTGTTATGGTCGTGGATGCAAAACGAAAGTCCATCCGTTGAATAACGGATGGACAAAATATACTGTGTTGAGTTTTCTTTTACGAAAGTATGGTCAATATAGTAGACGCTTTGCATTTCTTTTTATTGCCAGTTACCTACGTTATTATTTGCTTCCTGTAAATCGCCGACTTTCAATCCGGGATATTTGTTCAGACGCTTGGCTTCGCCGTTGTCCTGCAATACATATTCATGATATTCTTCGGGAAGGTTTTCAAAAATAATCATGTTGGAAACACGAGCTTCGAAAACAGGCACTTCGATACCCGAATCCGTGTAGATAACGTTGGTCCCCATTTGGAACTGATGCTGCCTTTTGGTGAAAGGCACGTATCTGATGTCGTCGATAGAGTAATCAAGCAGAAAGTCTTCCCTTTTTTCTTTGGAAGCGTTTTTCAAACTGGTAAGTGTGTTTACTTTTGTGGTATCTCTCAAGATTAACCCTTCTTTGATAGCCTGTGCTTCTGTCATTCCGGCTTCGATCTGTTCGTCGGTCAGAGAACCGATAGAACGAACAACTTTTACTGAGTCATATTTAACGAAGTTAATCAGGGTGTCGAAACTTGCCGTATATCTGCCGTATACACTTTTAAAAGCTTCCTGTGCGGTACGAATGTCTTTCAGGCGCTGAATCGTTTTGTCGTATCTTTGTTTTTTAATCTCTGTGAATTTCAAAGGTGTGTCGATACTTTTGTAGCATTGATAACCCAGGAAAATGATTAATCCGGCAAGAAGAATCTGAATAATGAGCTTTTTCATATTTAAATTTATTTTATATGATATTAATGCATAAACTATATACCGTTTTTAACGGTTGGCGTTAATTTATTATCTTTACGCACAATTTCAAACGTTACAAACGAGATAATAAACTCCAATAGTGCTCGCAAATTTAGGAAAAAATTTAGATTATAGGCATTTTCCACAATTAAATTTCAATGATTCAAAAACATTTTGAAGA
The DNA here is from genome assembly GCA_900541415.1 of uncultured Odoribacter sp. Lineage (GTDB taxonomy): Bacteria > Bacteroidota > Bacteroidia > Bacteroidales > Marinifilaceae > Odoribacter. The sequence goes on from UQJP01000002.1 coordinate 173,356, forward strand.
GATTATTCAGAAAAAGTTCGGTTACGATTTTTCCCCGACGCAAAAAACGGCGGTAGAAAATTTTATCCGCTTTTTTCTTGACCGGGAGGAAGAGGGGCTGTTTCTGCTGAGGGGATTTGCAGGAACCGGTAAGACTTCGTTGGTTGCTGCGATCGTGAATGCCTTGTCCGAACTGGACTACAAGGTGGTGTTGCTGGCCCCGACAGGGCGTGCGGCGAAGGTGTTCGCCGGATATTCCGGACATGCGACATATACGATTCATAAGAAAATCTATCGGCAAAAATCTGCGGCGGATGGGGAAGGGATTTTTAACCTGGGATTTAATGGGGTGGCGGATACCCTGTTTTTGGTGGATGAGGCTTCGATGATTTCCAACTCTGGCGAAGACAGTAATTTCGGGACGGGGTGTTTGCTTGACGATCTGATGCAGTATGTGTATAACGGGCGGAATAACCGTTTGGTTTTAATCGGCGATGTGGCCCAGTTGCCTCCTGTGGGGCTGGACATCAGTCCGGCATTGGACAAGGGCGAATTGGAGGCTTCTTATTATATGGGGGTGACGGAGGTGAATTTAACCGATATTATGCGGCAGGCCGAGGAATCGGGCATTTTGTATAACGCTACCGTTATCCGGGGGATGATCGGGCAAAACGGAGGGGATTTAGCCTTGAGAGTGGGTGGCTTTCCGGATGTGTTCCGGATTGGCGGGGGAGAATTGCTCGAGGAGATCGATTCCTGTTACGGGAAATACGGGGAGGAGGAAACGATCGTGATTTGCCGTTCCAATAAGCGGGCGAATCGTTTTAACGAGGGAATACGCCGCACGATCTTGTATCGGGAAGAGGATTTTAGCAGCGGTGACCGGATTATGATTGTAAAGAATAATTATTTCTGGGGAGCCGATTACGATAAAATCGATTTTATTGCCAATGGGGATATTGCTACGGTGAGGCGTGCCGGAAGGCGTGAGGAACTGTACGGGCTGCATTTTGTGCGTGCCGATCTGAAAATCGACGGGTATGAGGAGGAGTTGTCCGCCTGGGTGATTCTCGATACATTGCTTTCGGATTATCCGGCTTTGACGTATGAGCAGAGCAGGGATTTATATCGCCGGGTGGAGGCGGATTATGCCGACGTGCCTTTGAAGCGGAAACGCTTTGAAAAGGTACGGACGAACGAATATTACAATGCTTTGCAGGTGAAGTTCGCTTATGCTGTGACTTGCCATAAGGCACAGGGCGGACAGTGGGATGCTGTGTTTATCGATCAGGGCTGGCTGCCGGACGATATGCCGGGCGATGAGTATTGGCGCTGGCTCTACACGGCAGTGACACGTGCCCGCAAAAGGCTTTATTTCATTAATTTCAAGGAAGAGTTTTTTCTGGAGGAATAAATGTCCGTTTTTTCGTAAAGAATAAACAGAGGAAAGGACGAAGGGAAAGAGGGTAGCAGGTAGAATAGGAATGTAAGCAGGTTTCGATGATGAAGTTTTTGAAAAATATATTCCGCTGGGTTGTGCGGATCGTGCTTGTTTTATGGCTGCTTAGCGTGGTTGCGGTGGTGGTATACCGTTTTGCTCCGGTGTATGTCACGCCGTTGATGTTGTCGCGTACGCTAAATCAATTGTGGGAAGGGGAAAAAGTTGTCTGGAAGCACGATTGGGTGCCTTTAAAGGATATTTCTCCTAATCTGGTGAGGGCGGTGGTCGCTTCCGAAGATAATCTTTTTATGCAGCACCACGGTTTTGATATGCAACAGATTCGCAAGGCTATTGAAGAGGCTGAAAAGGGAAAGCGGCAGCGTGGAGCCAGCACCATATCGCAACAGACGGCTAAGAATGTATTTTTGTTACCTACCCATTCTTATGTGCGGAAAGGGCTTGAGGCCTATTTCACCTTATTGATCGAATGGATTTGGGGAAAGGAAAGAATTATGGAGGTTTATCTCAATTCCATTGAAATGGGAAAGGGAATTTATGGTGCGGAAGCGGTGGCGCGTGCCCATTTTTCGAAACCGGCCTCCGGGCTGACGGCTTCCGAGGCAGCTTTGATTGCGGCTACTTTACCGAATCCCCGCCGTTTCAATTCGGCAAAGCCTTCGCTTTATATACAAAAACGGCAAATGGCTATTTTGGATTTAATGGAGAAGATCGGGGTGGTGGATTTGAAAGCCCGTCCCAAACGGGAAAAGCAGAAGAAATAAAAGTTTGTAGCTTGTGCCGTTTTTGGGAGCTGCCATCTTGGTTTGTATTGAAAATAGACGTACAATAGCACAAGTACAAGACTTTTATAACTATCTTTAATTTAGAGTCCGAGTGTAAAAGAAAGCTAAAATTGGGTTACTGTCTACTGTGGTGTTGATGTTTTTTTCCTTTTTTAATGCATCTATTTCATTTTCGTCTAAAAGGACTGGGCTTATTGAATATATCAATGCTTTTTCTGTTGTTCCTAATATGGTGTAAGATATTTGGAATGGCAGGAAATGGCTATAGCTATTATAAATACTTACTTTTGAATTTGATGTGTTTAAGCAAGCAAAGTAAAATTTTATAGGTTTATAAAAACCGGATTCATTGAATGAAAATAATAAATAATTTTGAAAGCAGAGTAGGTTACTTATGTCTCCCAAATACCTTTTTTCATTGACCAACTTATCATATTCTTCGCTTGATGATAGTTCTTTTATTTTTTCGTACGGCATGTTTTTTTCTCCAAAATTGATTTGGAAATACGGAACGGGTTTCTCTGTATCCAATTTATATATGATATTACTTGTAGGATACACGAAATATGATGTCCCTGAATGATCCTGACTGAATGTGCTATTAAATGTAGCGTTTACAAATGCCGCATTTTGAGGGAAAAATCCAGTGGTCAAATTTTGCATTTTTTCGTCGACTAACATTAGATTATAACCTTTGGGATTGTTCTCTTTAAAACAACTATAAAGCCAATATCCTTCAGGAGCTTTACAAAATGAATTGAATTCAAATTTAGAGGGGATTTGTTCTAATAATTCACCTTTGAGATTATATTTAAACATTTTGTTCAAATAGCGTTCGTGAGCATAAATGATTTCTGTTTTTTTATCAAAAACGATTTCATTGAAAAATAGATATTCTTCTGGGCCACGGCCTTTTTGTCCGATTTTACGAATAAATTTTCCTTCTTTATCAAATAATAAGATGGCAGTTTGTTTAGAATCAAAAATCAAAATATTTGATGGAGTGATATATATTTTTCCGATATTACCTATTAAAGATTGGTCTGTGGTTTCTAAAGGAATATAATTGATGGAATCTAACAGGGGTTGATAGTTCATTGTTTGGGCATCATTGATATTTATGATTGCCTGGGCAGGAACCTCAGTAGGGGTTGAACGATTCTTGCAGGAATTGGAAATTAAGATTAATCCAGTCCAAAAAAGCAGACTATATGTTTTCATGTGTGGAAAATGTTTTTGAATATATATTTTTAAGAATGCCGAATTATTTCGGCATTCTTATATTCTTAGGAGTGTTCCTTATTTAATAAGGAACACATATCTTGTGTCGTTTTTAGTAAGAACTTATCTTAACAGGTCTCATATGAACATGAGGTGTCAGGTCCCTTTTCTCTGCAACATTTTATTTTAACAGATTCTGAACTGGAATCTTCAGTATAGTGTGAAGGTTTGCTATGGGATACCTTTCCTTCGAAGAGCCATACTCCGGCTTTGACATCCCATGACCACCCCGGCTCTGTTGTTGAATACTTCTTCCCGGAGGTTATTGTTTTTTCTCCTACTTGATATGTTTTTTCTTTGTCTTCTGTAGTTGTTTCGTCGCCCTTGGCTAATGCTTCAATATTTGCTAAGGTTAAAAGATTCTTGTGAGAAGAATGATTCATTTCAAGTGTTAAAGCGATGGTTACAGCACATATGATTCCAATTCCTAAAATTTTCTTTTTCATGATTTTTGATTTTAATTGTTTTGATCCATAAATATCATTTTTAAGTTGATAGTAAGTAGTATTACTATAAAAGTGTGTAAATATGTTTGCCTTGCACCTCTCTTTCTTTGTAGGTATAATGAATATGTTTTTAGTTATTGCCAATAATTATATTTTGTAAATATAGTACAATAAA
>UQJP01000003.1 GCA_900541415.1 uncultured Odoribacter sp.
AATATTAATATATAAATTAATCATTAAATACATGAAAAAGAAAATATGCCGAATAATAATCACACCACGGAAACACACCTTCCGTCATTTACTCTGAAAAACCTTCCGCACCTTCACGCTGCACGAAACACCAGCCTCCGCTTTTCCAGCCATTCCCCCACAACAGCTCATTGTTCCAAACAGAGCTTTCCTCCGGAAATACTATTTGCCGTTGCCCGGATTTTTTGTATCTTAGCAGCTTGAAATTAAAATGTACAAATTATGTTTCCACAGGACGAATTCAAAAAATATGCATTAAAACATAAAGGGATCAGCAGCTTGTCCCTGCATCGGATAGAATCGGCAACAGCCAGCTACATCACTCCCAATATCATCGAAGAAAGGCAGCTGAATATTGCCAGCATGGACGTATTCTCACGCCTGATGATGGACAGGATCATTTTCCTCGGTGTACCGATCGACGACGATGTCGCCAATATTATTATGGCACAAATGTTATTCCTGGAATCAACCGATCCCGGTAAAGACATCCAAATTTATTTTAACAGTCCGGGAGGTTCTATTTATGCCGGATTGGGCATTTACGACACCATGCAATATATCAATTGCGACGTCGCTACCATATGTACCGGGCTGGCTGCTTCTATGAGTGCCGTATTGATGACTGCCGGAACAAAAGGGAAACGTTCCGCCTTAAAACATTCCCGCATCATGATTCACCAGCCTATGAGCGGCGTGCAAGGCCAGGCTTCCGACATCGAGATAACCTCACGTGAAGTGCAAAAATTGAAAAAAGAACTCTATACAATTATCTCCGAACATTCTGGACAACCCTATAAAAAAGTGGAAAAAGATTCTGACCGCGACTATTGGATGACGGCAGAAGAAGCAAAAGAATATGGTATGATCGATACCATTTTAACCAGAGAGAAAAAATAAGAATGAAAATGCAAGATAAATGTTCCTTCTGCGGAAGGTCTCGCAATGAAGTCAACCTATTGATTGCCGGAACCGACGGTTATATTTGCGACGAATGTGCTACACAGGCTTTCGATATTGTGCGGGAAGAGATGAAAAACAGGTCATCCCTGGATCTGGAACAGATCGAAATAAAAAAACCGATTGAAATCAAAGCCTTCCTCGACCAATATGTCATCGGACAAGACGAAGCCAAAAAACATCTTGCCGTAGCCGTTTACAATCACTACAAACGCCTGCTCCACAAAGTCGGGAAAGACGATGTCGAAATTGAAAAATCGAACATCGTTATGGTTGGACGCACCGGAACGGGAAAAACCCTGTTGGCGCGTACCATCGCTAAGATGCTCCATGTTCCGTTCACCATCGTCGATGCAACCGTATTGACGGAAGCCGGATACGTGGGTGAAGATATTGAATCGATCCTGACCCGGCTACTCCAGGCAGCCGATTACAATGTGGAAGCTGCTGAAAAAGGAATTGTATTTATTGATGAACTCGATAAAATAGCCCGAAAAGGGGACAATCCCTCGATCACCCGGGACGTAAGCGGAGAAGGCGTACAGCAAGGACTGCTGAAGCTATTGGAAGGATCTGTCGTAAACGTTCCTCCCCAGGGAGGCCGGAAACACCCCGATCAGAAAATGATTCCGGTGAATACGAAAAACATCCTGTTCATCTGTGGCGGAGCTTTCGACGGCATTGAAAAGAAAATTGCAGCCCGGATGAATACCACCGTCGTCGGTTTTAATGCCAGTAAAGCCAAAGAACAGATCGACCGTGAAAACCTGCTGCAATATATCGCTCCCCAGGATTTGAAATCTTTCGGGCTGATCCCGGAGATCATCGGACGGCTTCCGGTGCTGACCTATCTTGAGCCGCTCGACCGCCAGGCTCTGCGTAATATCCTCACCGAGCCCAAAAATGCGATTATCCGCCAGTATATCAAACTGTTTGAACTCGACGGAATTACACTGAAATTCGAAGAAGAAGTTTACGAATACATTGTAGATAAGGCTATCGAATTCCGTTTGGGAGCTCGTGGGTTACGTTCGATTTGCGAAGCAATCATGACCGACCTGATGTTCGAAATCCCTTCACAAAACAAAAAAAGCGTCACAATTACCAAAGCTTATGCTGAGGAAAAAATGAACCGGGTCAATATGCAGAAATTGAGGGTCTGACCTTAGGTATCCCCTCAATAGAACAAAGCACCGAGAAATGTTCCTATGAACATTCCACCCGGATACAACAAAAGGCTTTATCACTGAAATTCAGTTGATAAAGCCTTTTTTAATCACTTTCACCACCCCTCACTCCACGAAATCGATTATTGCCAGTTTAACAAAGGATACCCATCGTTATCCCCGAGAAGATCAGGCTTAAAAGCAGCCCCCAGGACGTCCAAAGTCCCCGAGCTTTTCATATCGTCATTGGAAATCAGGAAAAATGCCCCACCCGGAATATCCCCCATATTAGAAGCTCCGCCGACAGGTAAACTGATAGAATCCGTCAGGCTCGTAGCATACATATTTTTTTAGTTTTAAATATTAAATATAAACCATCCTTGCGTACACACCCCGACAAACATAAATAATATTAAAACCCGCAATCATCTAAAATACAACAATTTATTTCACGCATTAATTTAACATCGAAAAACCGTCCACGATTCCACCGAGATATAGGCAGAGAAAATAAAAAAACGAGACCTTAAAGGTCTCGTCTCTATTTTTTTAGCAACATCTATAAGATGGCTTCTTCAACATGCACCATAAACCGAATGACAGTAATTCCGGGATCAATCCAATCAGAAGCTTCCCCACCCACCATCACTGTCTCAACAACGAATAAGGTATCCGGGTCAACCCCTCACACAATTGGTTTATTCCTTTTTCAAGTTTCCCTTTCAACAACATCTTCATCATCACATTCAACTCCCCGTGAAAAGTCAGCTTCAGGCGTGTATCATAAGGCCCGTTCTCCAGCAACTGTATCCATAAATTAAAATCAAAAGGAACCGTGCCGTCCCCCCCTAGCTTAATCATTTTCGGATCTTCTTTCTCCACGATCTTCACCCCCATCTCTCCCATATCCTTCAGCTTAATAAAACAAGTATCCTCTGTAAAACGCGCCCCCTCTATTTTTTCTGAAATTTTATCCAGTTGTTCGTTCTGTCCCAAACCAAATTGCCTGGCCATATCTATCAATCTGCCAATACGGCTGAAATCGGATAGAAAGCTGTACACATCCTTTATCGGACAATCGATTTTATAAACTTCACTTGCAATTTTTGTCGTTGCCATAATTTAAACCTGAAAATATACCTATATTGCTAACTCATTCAATGCCTGTGGCGCATTATTGATAGGTTTCCGGGCTTAATCTCCATTCCTTCAACTTCTCTACCTGGTCCTCGTGTACATATCCGGTCTTTACAGCCAGATCGATCATTGCATTATAATTACTTAAAGTGGTCAGTTCACAGCCGGCATTTTTAAAATTATCCTCCGCTTTCTTAAACCCATAAGTAAATATAGCAGCCATCCCCAGCACCTCACAACCCCCGTTCCTTAATGCCTCCACAGCCTGCAAACTGGAACCTCCCGTAGAAATCAGGTCCTCAATCACCACCACCTTCTGCCCTGCTTTATATTCCCCTTCAATCAGGTTTTCCAAACCGTGACTTTTGGCAGAAGAACGCACATAAATAAAAGGCAAGCCCAATTCCTGAGCCACTAAGACCCCCTGTGCAATAGCACCTGTTGCAACTCCAGCAATCACTTCTGCCTGAGGATATTTCTCCCGGATCACAGCGGCAAACTGCTCCCGGATATAAGAACGCACCTCCGGATAAGACAACGTTTTACGGTTATCGCAATAAATCGGCGATTTCCAACCGGAAGCCCAGGTAAAAGGATGAGTCGGTTCCAATTTTATTGCTTTGATTTCTAACAAATAGGATGCCACCTTTTCTGCAACTGTATTCATTTTTATTTATTTTTGTAATGTTATTATTAAATTCAAATTCTAAAATACAAATGTATAAAGTATTTTTTAAAGAGAGCTGCTTTTTACTGACCGATGACCAAAATTTGTTAAAAGAAGGCACTGTTTCTCTGATGCACCAGAACTTCAATACCACAAAGGACTTCATTATCGGCTTACGGCAACAGCATGAAAAATTTAAAGCCGTTATCTATCACGACGACCTGGAAGACCTTTTCGGCATATTCAAATCCTGTTTTCTATACGTAAAAGCCGCCGGAGGAGCTGTCCGGCAGGCAGACCGGGTACTTATGATCAAGCGGTCAGGTATGTTCGATCTGCCCAAAGGGCATGTGGAAGCCTGTGAAACAGTGGAAGCCTGTGCTGTTCGGGAAGTGGAAGAAGAATGTGGTGTCAGCCACGTCAGCATCACCAGTCCCCTGGCAACAACCCTCCACATCTACCCCCGGAACAACGATTGGTTCTTAAAAAAAACCTACTGGTATAATATGACTTGTCCGGACGGACAAACCCTGACCCCGCAAACAGAAGAAGACATCGAAGAGGTTTTTTGGTTCCCGGTCAACGAATTGGAATCGGTATTCCACCAAACCTATCCTTCTTTGATTGAAGTGATGGAAAAAATAAAGAACGGGAAATAATCACTTCCCGTTCTTTTCCTTTTCTAAAGCCACCCGGCAAACCCGTTCTATTTCCGGATATTCCCCCGCTAATTTTTCAGGGACGAACAATGACAGGATATTTTCCAATCCCGGAACGATCGAATCGATAAAATGCGGCTTACCTTCGTATAATCCCCGCAAACCGAACGCCCCCATGGCCTGTAACAAACGGATAAGTACAAACGGATAATACATGGCACGGAACTCCGCAGCCTCCGCTTTCCGGAAACCCCGGAAGCCCTGCAATTCCCGGATATAATCGTCCAGCAACTCTTCCCGCTGACGATCGGGAATCCGTGTTATTGCATCATATAAAAGCGAAGCCACATCATACGGCAAAGCGCCCTGCCGTCCCCCCTGATAATCAATAAACCACACCTCATCTCCTCTCACCATGATATTCCTCGACTGAAAATCACGAAACATAAAGTTATGAGTATCGACCCGGCAAAGCAACGCCGTCAATTTTTCAAAATCATCTTCCAAAGCCTGTTCGGACACATCCACCCCCGCCAAACGCAAAAAACAATATTTAAAGTAATTCAAATCCCACCTGATACAACGGCTATCGAACACCGGGCGCGGCAGGCAATCCGAATAATCCAGTCCCTCTCCTCCCAGCAACTGAAATCGCAGCAATTCCTTCAAAGCCTTCCGGTAAAGCCCCATAACCCGCTCGTCCAATTCCTCGCTTTTCCGGCTTTCTTCCACCACATCCAACAACATTTTATCACCCAAGTCCTCCTGTATATACACCGCCCCGTCCTCCGATACCCCGTACACTTCCGGCACATGCAATCCTTTCCGGCGAAAATGCTCCGTAAAGCGGATAAAAAGTCGGTTTTCCTGAATATTCCGGTGACAGGCTGCAATATAAGAATGCTCCTCCTGCCAAACCCTGAAATATTTCCGGGCCGAACCGGATGCAGGCAAAGCCTCGACTTTCGTTACAGTTCTCCCGAAACATTTTTCAAACAAACTCAATATTTCATTTTCCATAAAATACAAATCTTTTAGCTACACCGTGAACAAAAGTCTACACTTTTACTCCGAACACATGTATATTCTCACGATCAACCGATACTCTTACCCTACTAACCGGACAAAGATAGTTAATTCGGCATTGCTATCCTATAAAGTAAAATCGTTCGATGATTTATTCCCAAAATCACTTAACCACAAATAAAAGAAAGTTGCGAAAATCATCGTCGCAACTCCCTTTTCTGTTAATACCTGGTAATTTAAATAGGTTTGTCCAACTGGGTGGACAGCTCTGAAATATCGATCACCAATCCGTTTTGTAAAGGTTCCACAACCATCCAGACACCACGAATTTCAGACCGTAAACTTTCTCCTGTCAGCCAGCTTGAAGGATACGGAACTTCATAAGGAGCATCAACCGACGTTCCGGCGGGAATCGTATGGGTGAAAGATTCCTTTGTACCTTCGTTCCAAACATACATTTGAATCGCTGCCGCTGTCCCGGAGTTATTTACCGAATATTCTATCTGCATCGACCTGAGATAAATAGGAATATATGAATAATTCCTCGGAAGCACGGAAAACACACGTTGTATCGCCAATTTATAACAAAGGCTCCGTGGCGTGACCTGCTGCACCTCTTGTTTTTCCGAGGAGTAAACAGTGGCAGATTCGAAAATCAGCAACAAAGAAGCTACGAAAAATAAAACAATTCTTTTCATAATACTGAGATTTAAACATATTAACCTGTAAATATATACATTTATTTTACAACAAATAAAATATTTAGTTAAATATTAGAAACAATAAATAACAACCAAGCCCAATCGAAAAGTTATGAAAAAAACATTTGGAATCATCGGTCAGGAAATGCCGATTTTTAAGGCATAAAAAAAACTGCAGAATAATCTGCAGTTTCCAATATTTTCAAATTCCAGGTGCCCAGGACAAGACTCGAACTTGCACAGCCGTAAAGCCACTACCACCTCAAAGTAGCGTGTATACCAATTTCACCACCTGGGCTTTTAAGTGCCCGAAATAGGACTCGAACCTACACGGCCTTGCGGCCACTAGTACCTGAAACTAGCGTGTATACCAATTTCACCATTCGGGCAATTAAAATAAAAAGAACTTTGAAAGTGCCCAAAATAGGACTCGAACCTACACGGCCTTGCAGCCACTAGTACCTGAAACTAGCGTGTATACCAATTTCACCATTTGGGCATTCGAAAGTTGTCCCACCAGGACTCGAACCTGGACTGACAGAACCAAAACCTGCTGTGCTGCCATTACACAATGGGACAATCAACGTTTGTCTCTTTCGACGGTGCAAATGTAGGACTTTTATTTATTTCTCACAAAAAAAAGGATAAAAATTCAATGAAAATAATTATTTTCGTGCTCTATAATTTGTGCGATTTATATTCTGCATTGATTTTAAATAAGATAACAAAAACGATCAATATAATACAGATGAATCAAATTAAAAACCATCCTAATTTAAGCTTTCGGCTTATTAACAGAATTACCGGCTGGGTAGTTTTCGTTATAGCAAGTATGACCTATTTGCTAACGGTCGAGCCTACCGCCAGTCTTTGGGACTGCGGAGAATTTATAACGACATCCGTCGGATTGCAGGTAGGCCATCCTCCCGGAGCTCCATTATTCATGATCATTTCCCGCTTATTTGCCATTTTCGCGCCTTCGCCCGAAAAACAATCGGTAATGATCAACTGTATGTCGGCTTTAGCATCCGGTTTCACAATACTGTTTCTGTTCTGGTCGATCACTCACCTGGCACGCAAACTGATCGTGAAAAAAGGAGAAGAAATGACATTGGGACAGATGCTTGCCATTTTAGGAGCTTCTTTAATTGGTTCATTGACCTATACTTTTACCGATACCTTCTGGTTTTCAGCAGTAGAAGGTGAAGTTTATGCACTCTCTTCTCTGTTTACAGCCGCAGTGTTTTGGGCCATACTGAAATGGGAAAATGTGGCGGACGAGCCTTATGCTAACCGCTGGTTGGTATTGATCGCCTTTTTGGTAGGTTTGTCCATCGGTGTCCATCTTTTGAACTTGCTGGCGATTCCGGCCATTGTATTTGTTTACTATTTCAAAAAATACACTCCGACAGCCAGAGGAGTTGTCAAAACCGGACTGCTTTCTTTGGTGATTTTAGGATTTGTGAACTTCGGACTGATTCCGGGAGTCATTAAAATAGCCGGGTGGTTCGAACTGCTTTTCGTGAACGGTATGGGAGCTCCCTTTAACACGGGAGTCGTTATTTATGTGCTATTGATTATTGCAGGCCTGACCTGGGGTATCCGCTATACCCTGAAAAAGAACATGCCTATCTGGAATACGATTCTAACCTGTTTTATGGTGATCCTGATCGGTTACTCTTCATATTCTATGGTGGTAATCCGTTCCATCAGCAATCCGCCTATCGACGAAAACAGTCCCGATAATGTATTCGCCCTGTTATCCTACATCGAGCGTGACCAATACGGACAAACCCCGTTATTCTACGGACAATATTATACAGCACCGCTGATCGCGTACGAAGACGGAGATCCGATCTATTACCAGAATGAAAAAACGGGGAAATACGATGTGGTGGATCACAAACCGGTCGCAAAATTCGACCCGCGTTTCTGTGGAGTATTCCCCCGTATGTACAGCACCCGCCCTTACCACGACCAGATGTATGAATTTTGGGGAGGCAAATTGAACGGTCCGACCTATTCTGTCAATGGAAACATGGTAACCAAACCCAGTTTCGGTAATAATATGCGCTTTTTCTTCAACTACCAGTTGGGGTATATGTATTGGCGTTACTTCATGTGGAACTTTTCCGGCCGACAGAACGACATTTCAGGAATGGGCGGCATCATGAATGGCAACTGGATTACGGGTATTAAATTCCTGGACGAACTGCGTTTAGGCAATCAATCGGAACTGACCGACACCATGAAATCGGCGAAAGCATACAACAAATACTATATGCTTCCTTTCATTTTAGGATTGATCGGTATGTTCTACCAATACCGGAAAGGGCGTTCCGGCAAACAAGATTTTTGGGTGGTGATGCTATTGTTCATCCTGACAGGTATTGCTATCATTATCTTCCTGAACCAGCCGCCTTTAGAGCCGCGTGAACGTGACTATGCCTATGCAGGCTCGTTCTACGCCTTCTCGATCTGGATTGGCTTGGGCGTACTCGCCCTTTGGGAACTGTTGAGTAAAAAGCTCGATTCCCGCATTTCAGCCATTGCCGTTACCGCAGTATTGTTATTTGCTGTTCCTGTAAATATGGCAGCTCAAAACTGGGATGACCACAACCGCAGCGGACGCTATGCTACCATTGCACACGCGAAAAACTACCTGAACTCCTGCGCACCCAATGCGATATTATTCACATACGGTGACAACGATACGTTCCCGCTGTGGTACGCACAGGAAGTCGAAGGCGTGCGCCGTGACATCAGGATCGTAAACCTGAGCCTTTTATCCGGCGACTGGTATATCGACCAAATGAAACGGAAAGCCTATGAAACTCCGGGTGTACCTATTAAGTTCACGAAAGACCAATATCATGCCGGGAAACGGGAACAAATTCCAATTCAGGAACAATATAGAAGCGCCATGCTGAAAGACGTAATGGAATTTGTAGGAAGCGACCTGCCGCAAACTAAGCTGCGGTATGACCGGGGTACACTTGATTATATCCCAACCCGCAACCTGGTGATTCCGGTAGATTCAGCCAAAGTGGTAGCTAACGGGACTGTACGTCCGGAAGACGCGGACAAGATCGTGAAGAATCTGGAAATCACCCTCAAAGGCAATAACACCTTTAAATCCGGATTGATGGTATTGGATATTATGGCCAACAACAACTGGGAACGTCCCATCTATTTCGGAATCGGAATGGGAACGGACAGCTACATGGGATTTGAAAAATACTTCCAGCTGGACGGAGCCGCTTACCGGGTTGTGCCTATCGAAACCGAACCTTCAAACATCATGGATTACGGACGCATCGACAGCGATATTCTGTACGATAACGTGATGAACAAATTCGAATGGGGAAATATCAAAGACCCGAAAGTGAATATCGACTATTTCCACGACAACACCATCGGTGTCATGAAATACCGGAACACCTTTTTCAGGCTGGCAGCACAACTGCATGAAGAAGGCAAAGACGACAAAGCAACTGCCGTTCTCGATAAGAGTTTGGAAGAATTGCCTTTCCCGCAAGTTCCTATCGACAACATTTTAGGTTTCTATGTACCGCTGTACTATTCTTTAAATCAGATCGACAAAGGAAACACCCTGGCCAGAGCTTTGATCAAAGAAAACATACAGATGCTGAAATATGTACACTCCCTCTCTCCTGCCGATGCCGCTACGGGTGAAGTGCAACGGGAAGAAGACAGCAGCATGCGGATTCTGGAATTATTGCTAAGGGCAAGCACCGAAGCGGGACAAACCGAAATTGCACAGGAAATCCGCGACGAGGTGACCCGTATTTACAACCCCACTCAGATTGCGCCCGTTGTTCCTGAAGGAGGTAAATCAATAAAAGACGACAGTGTCAGCTAAAAACATCTGAAATAATAAATCAAACGGCAAATGTTTAGTACCGGGTTACTTCCGGCGCTAAACATTTGTCACTTAATCACTAAACCCAATCGAATATGATTACAATAGATCAGCTTAAAGAAGTTGAAGAGCGCGGTGGCGCACTGAGGAGGTATCTTTGACGTCGACCGGAAAAAAATAGAGCTGGAAGAAGAAGAAATGCGTACTCAAGCCCCGGAATTTTGGAGCGATCCGAAAGAGGCTGAAAAAACCATGCGGAAAGTACGCGAACTGAAAAGGTGGATCGACGGTTGCGACGAAGTAACCCGTTCCGTAGACGATTTAAATGTATTGTTCGACTTTGCCAAAGAAGGCGAAGCCACGGAAGAAGAAGTGGATGCGCACTACGCATCGACCCTTCAGCTATTGGAAGCCCTGGAATTGAAAAACATGCTACGCCAGGAAGCCGACCAAATGAGTTGCGTACTCAAAATCAATTCCGGAGCGGGGGGCACGGAAAGCCAGGATTGGGCATCCATGTTGATGCGCATGTATATGCGCTGGGCCGAGGCCAATAATTATAAGCTGACAGTGAACAACCTGCAAGACGGAGACGAAGCCGGAATAAAAACAGTGACCATGCAGATCGAAGGGGATTTCGCCTATGGCTACCTGAAAGGGGAAAACGGCGTTCATCGCCTGGTACGCGTATCTCCTTACAATGCACAGGGGAAACGAATGACCTCTTTCGCTTCGGTTTTTGTTACCCCGCTTGTAGACGATACCATTGAAATCGCCGTAAATCCGGCGGATGTCAGTTGGGACACATTCCGTTCGGGAGGTGCAGGAGGACAGAACGTGAACAAGGTGGAAACAGGGGTACGTTTACGCTATAACTACAAAGACCCCGACACCGGAGAAGCCCGGGAAATCCTGATTGAAAATACGGAAACCCGTTCACAGCTGGACAACCGTGAAAATGCCATGCGGTTACTGCGCTCCATGTTATACGATATGGAACTGCAAAAACGAATGGCAGAACAACAAAAGGTGGAAAGCAATAAAAAGAAAATCGAATGGGGCTCCCAAATAAGAAGCTACGTTTTTGATGATCGGCGGGTGAAAGACCACCGAACCAATTATCAGACTTCCGACGTAAACGGAGTGATGGACGGAAAGATCGACGATTTTATCAAAGCTTATCTGATGGAATTCGGCGGTCAGTCTTAACCCCACATATAAGGCATATAAAAACGGTAAAGATGAAAGATTTCAACTTCTCAACCTGCAAAATATTAATCGTCGGGGATATTATGCTCGATAAATATTATTTCGGAAGCGTAGACCGCATCTCACCGGAAGCTCCTGTCCCGGTTGTCAATATCAGGCGGGAAGAATCCCGGCTGGGAGGAGCCTCGAATGTGGCGAACAACATTTGCAGTCTGGGAGGACAATCCATGCTCTGCGGTGCGATCGGGCACGATTTCTTCGGTAAAGAAATCGAACGTATGGCCAAAAAGAAGCAAATCGGGCTTTCGCTGATTTCTTCCCAACAGCCGACGATCACCAAAGCCCGTATTATCGGGGGGAAACAACAGATTGTACGGTTGGATTATGAAGAAAGTCTGGAACTTTCAGAAACGGAAAAAGCAGAAATCCGGCAAACGGTTATACGGCTACTCCCCGATTATCCGGTATTGGTCATATCCGATTACGGGAAAGGCTTCATTTCCGAGGGATTTTGCCATTTCCTGATTACAGAAGCCCGTAATCGGCAAATCCGGGTGATTGTCGATCCGAAAGGGAAAAACTGGGCCAAATACGCAGGAGCGGATATTGTGACCCCCAATGTAAAAGAATTGAGCGATATTGTAGGCTACTCCGTCCCTAATACGGATGAAGCGATCACCCGCGCCGCAGAAGAAGTGATCCGTCAAAATCAGCTGGAATCTTTACTGGTGACCCGCAGTGAAAAAGGGATGAGCCTGATCGGCCAGGGAAACCCGATACACTTACCCACCCATTCGGAAGAAGTTTTCGATGTAAGCGGTGCAGGGGATACGGTGGTGGCTACATTCAGCCTGTGTCTGGCGGCGGGTTTCGACCTGGTTACGGCTATGAAAACAGCAAACATCGCTGCCGGAGTGGTGGTGAAAAAACTCGGCACCGCGACCCTCACACCCGAAGAATTATCTGCTGCCTGCTGTTGAGCGTCAATAGGTAAGCAAGCTGAATGCCTTATAAACTTTATAAAGAATCGTGGCAAAATGATTTTGTCACGATTCTTTCGTTTTACAACGGAAAGTATGGCTGAAAAACCAGCCTTTCCGCTACCGATAAAGTGTACATTCCCATAAACCAATAACGCTGCGGACAATCACTAAGGTGTCCTCCGAAAATAGCATATCTATTCCCGGAGGACACCCCCATATAAAACCAATCTATTTAAAACACCATTTCAATTATTTATTCCGGTAAGCATAAATTTCCGAAATACTGGTGTATGGATTAGAATTATAGCCATTCAGGCAAGTAATTTTAAAATAGCGGCAGGAAACCTGTTCCGGCAAAATAAATTTCTGTTCTTTCCCATTATTGGCAAATGTGTAAGTGCCAACTGACGTCCAGGCTGTTCCGTCATTACTGATTTCGATCTGGAAATCCTTAGTCACGTCACGTCCTCTCGGCTGGATGACAAACCCGTTTACACGTTCTGTTTGCTGCATATCGATCTGAATCCAGTGGGGATAACCCGGTTTAGACCCTGTATAGCGGGTGTGCCAGAACGTTCCGGAATTACTGTCTAAAGCGAAACGGGCATAACCGTCCTCATACGGGCCACCGGACTCCTCGGAAGATGCGGTTGCCGTCCAGGCGGCGCGGGCAAGCCGTTCGATTCCGTTCGGGGTATCTCCTTCCATCATATTGTCAAACTTATCCAACTCCGGCAAAGTCAACAGGTCTACATCCGGCATTTCAGTGAAATCAAGTCCCAGGCGCACGTTTGCTTTACCATTGTTCACGGTGAAACCGCCTGAGAAAATATAACAGAACTGACCGCCATAACCGTTCACATCCAAAACATCCTCTTTTCCGATGCCTATATCATAACGGGGATGATTGGCATTTGCCCCGGTGGTACCGAATCCAGCCTGTTTCAGGGCTACCCAATCTGCCTGTCCCTGATAACGTACCCAATGACGATAATATCCCCGATAGAGGGAAGAGCTATGCGTTCCACTCGGATTTTCAACGAACGAACTCGGAATACCCAATGACGTTCGGGTATCGTTCGGGCGAATATAACGCACATAGAATTGCCAGCCGCCTAATTCGGGCACATATACCCAACAAGTATAAGCCTTACAATTCGGGTAATCGTTACCGTTCCTGTGGATCAAACCAATATCCTCCATGTGGATCAGGAATTTATAAATGACGTTAGGTTTCCATTTATAATACCAATTGGCATGCACCCCCGACCCTTCATTACCGAATCCCTCGTCCCTCATATCGTCCCCTTTACGGATTTCATCCGTCCAGGGCTGATACTGGTCCGGAATCTGGGTGGGGTCCTGCGTATTAAAATCACTCCAAACAGAAAACAGGAAAGTATTTCCGCGGGGATCGTCTAAATTAAAATCGGAACTGACCTGAATACCGCTATACCCACCGTTAAACCCGGACACCATATAATAAATATCGGGACGGCAACCTTCCGGCTTCACCATCACTTCGCCCAGCGACCATTCCACTTTTCCGCTCACTCCCGGATAATTCAAATGTACGGCGGGAGCACCGTAGTTACTGGTATTGTAATTCAACTCCAATCCGGGACGGTAATACACATACATACTGTCGAGGTCCGGATAATACTTCGCTCCGTCGAGCCCCCTGAAACTCACGCATTGGTATGCGGATACCGGAGGCACGTAAGCGGGCAGATTCAGCAAAAACTCTCCACTTTCAATCCGTATCATTTCAGAAATCGAATCGTTGATCTTCACTTCAACATTCACATCGTCATAGGCACGTCCCCTCACTTGCATAAACAAAGTGTCGTCAGGCTGCGGGGTACCTGCCACATTTACAAAAAATTTAATTACAGTCTCTCCGTTATTCCAGTTTCGGATTCCCTGTGCCGTCTTTTTAGCATAAGTGGCATTTTCCAAAGGCTCGATAAATCCCATCTTACCGAAAGGCACGACCATTTGAGACAAACCCGCATGTTCAAAATTTTCGATACCTCCTCTCGCTTGCGGAGCAGGAGTAAGCAATTCGTTCGCCTGATCATTACAGGCAAAACAAAAGGCCAATAACCATAAAATCATCAGTCGGTTCATAATTTTTTAATTTGGTTTATTAAAAGCGTTAGTTATGTTGTAACAAATTTTACATTTATTTATTATGTTTCAAAACAAAATTAAAAATTTAACATAAAAATAAATAATGGGTTGTATATTACCATACAACCCATTATTATTCAGGAAAATATTAATTAATACTTAAAAATATTTTAATATTCTATCACAACTTCTTTACGAATATCACAAGGTTTCACCTCAACCACATACCCTTTGATTGCTTCATCTTTCACCGCTTTCACTTTTTTACCATTCACTTTCACGGAAACGGGCTGCGAAATTCCAGCCAATTCAAAGCGATAAGCTCTTTTCTGAGGCTGGCCTTTGTAAGAACCTTTCACCGGAGATACGGTCAATGTACATTTTCCGGCCTTCCGGGAACTTCCCAGCCCGGTCAGGGCATAACCGCCCTGTTCATACTCCCGGCTTTCCCCATCGTCTTCATACAAAGTATAACTATGCTTATACTCTTCCCCACCCGGATAGCATCTGACAACCAACGTATTCAGCGGTGTTGAAGCCATGCGCGGTGTATAGGGTTGCATCGGCAGAGGATAACCGCCTTTCACATACAACGGAAAACTCTGGAGATCACAATTTTCAGTAACGATTTGCCCTCCGTCGTACCGCTGTCCGGAAAACCACTGATACCACACGTCCCCTTCAGGCAACCACACTTTTTGGTCGGCTACCTTATCACTACCGGTTCCGGGTTTTGTGATGGGTGCCCCCAACAACAAATCACCGAACATAAATTGCTGTGGATTTTGGTAAGCCTCCTCTGTTTCCGGATATTCGATATACATTGCCCGGTTCAGGGGCAGCATATCCTGATGGCATTGCCATACCGAAGAATAAATATAAGGCATCAGTTCAGAACGCAAATGATAGATGCGGCGCATCGATTTCTCGGCCTGTTCTCCCCAAAGCCAGGGACGGCGGTCGAGATTTTCATCATACACCGAATGCACCCGCAAAGAAGAATTCAACAAGCCGAATTGTGTCCAGCGGGTATACAATTCCGGGTCTTTCCCTCCGTAAAAACCACCTAAATCATGCGCCCAGAAAAAACACCCTGCATTTCCGCTCGTAGCCGTCAGTTTAATCTCGAATTTTAACAATTCCCAGTTAGCCACGGCATCACCGGAAAACTGAATCGGGTGACGATGGTCTCCCCAACCCGCCCAACGGCTGAATCCGGCACCCCGGAGATTATCTTTCCGGGAATAATTAAAATAGATATGATTCAACCACTGCAAATGGGATAAATTAGTCCCCCTTACCTTCGGATACAGGTAATCCTGCTGCCAATCGAGCCACCAAAAGGCCACCCCCATACTGTCGGACTCTTCATGGGCATACTTCATAAAGTTATCCATATATTTCCGGCTACCGGCATCGAAAAGCAGATTCTTCCCAATGGGTTCTCCCATAGCTTTCATGAAAGCGGGATAACGGTCGTCATGGTCGCGCAACCCGTCATGCGGATGCTCATTCAACACAACGTAGATACCATCTTTTTTCAATTCCCCGATCAACCCGGCAGGATCCTTAATCAATTCACGATTCCAGGAATATCCGGTCCAGCCTCTGGTTCCGGCATGTCCTGTCCCTACTTTAGCCTCTTTCTGGGTATGCCAGCCCATATCGAAAACTAAAATATCCATAGGGAAATCATGCTCTTTATAACCTTTCACAATATCCCGATAATCATCGTCGGTATAATTCCACCAACGGCAATACCACACTCCATGCACATATTTCCGGGTCATGGGTACAGGCCCGCTAACCGCTTTTAAACTCTTCAATGCCGATTTATAATCGTTACCGTATACAAACAGGTAAACATCCTGCACATGCTCCCGGTAACGGTTTTCCACCCAACCATTTTTTAAAATTTCTTTTCCCGTATCGTTAATCACATACCAACCGTCACGGCTCAACAAACCATCCTGAAGGTCGATTGGACCTCCGATCGCATCCAACGTGGTCACAGCCCCGCCCAGGTTACGCCTTGGCTCACTGGCCATATACCACCATTTTTCCTTATCGCCCTGTTTGAAATACACCCTCAAGTTAGTTTGTCCGAAAGGGAAACCGTCATTGGTAAACTCCAGACGCATTTTCGGAGTCGTTATCGTATAACGATTCCCCTCCTTCTTCTCCACCTTTACATCCTGATAATCGATTTTTCGGTTAAAAGCAAACAGAGTAGGATCGTCCAGAAATTTTCCATCCAAAGCATATTCCAACCGCACTAACCCCGGAGTAATAAACGTAAAGCGAGAATTTCCGATTACAACCGGATTCGTTTGTGCGTGCCCGCCTAAAAAAGAAGCGATCAGCACCGTTAATAGAAACATTCGTATCACCATACAGATTTTGTATTAGTTATTAAATCAATCTTATTTATTTCCTGCACATCGAAACAAAATATTCATGAAATGAAAAATTATCCGTCAATTCCGGATGAAATGAAGTGACCAGCATATTTTTTTCTTTAGCTGCAACAACATGCCCGTCGATCCGGCATAACACGTCCACCGTTTGTCCTACCCGTTCGATATAAGGAGCACGGATAAACACCAAAGGTAATTCCTCTGCACTGATTTCGGGAATATTCACCAGCGTATCGAAACTATCGATTTGAGTTCCGTAGGCATTCCGCCGCACAGCGATGTCCATCACCGCTAAATGTGTCACGGTATCATTCACCAATTCTTTCGCCAACAATATCATTCCGGCACAAGTGCCCCACACAGGCAATCCCTGTTCGATCTTCTCCCGCAAAAGCTCCATCATCCCGGTTCGCACCAGCAATTTGCCAATTGTCGTGCTTTCACCTCCCGGTAAAATAATTCCCTGTATATCGTCCAACTCTTGCGGGTATCTCACAATCACCGCTTCATGGCCTAATTTCTCAATATGTCGCTGATGCTCGATAATAGCCCCCTGAAATCCTAAAACTCCTATTTTCATCGTTATTTTATCCATAAATATTTTATTCCCCTTTATTTCATCACAAAAGGGAATAGCCTTACTGATTATTCCAAAAATAAAAAAGTGTTGTTTTTCCACCCATACCGGACATTTTTGCCTGTTTGGAAAAACAACACTCTATATTATAAAACAGTTCTTCTTATACTGCTCAATTACCAGCCTCTCTCTGCATATTTATCCTCAAGAGTCTTAATTTCCAGCCCGGACATCGGTTCTCCCAAATTTTCCGACAATTCGGCCAATTTAACCGGATCGTTAAAATAGGTGGTAGCCTGCACGATAGCCCTTGCCCGTTTAGCCGGATCACCCGATTTAAAAATTCCGGAACCCACGAACACACCTTCCGAACCTAACTGCATCATCAAAGCGGCATCGGCAGGAGTAGCGATACCCCCTGCGGCAAAATTCACAACCGGCAATTTACCGTTTTCATGTACATATTTTACTAATTCATAAGGAGCGCCAAATTCTTTGGCCAGGCTCATCAATTCCTCCATTCCGGCATTTTTCACTCTACGCATATCTTCACAGATCTGCCGCATGTGGGTAACGGCCTCTACCACATTTCCCGTTCCAGCCTCGCCTTTGGTCCTGATCATTGCAGCTCCCTCGCCAATACGACGTAAAGCTTCACCCAAATTACGCGCGCCGCAAACAAACGGTACTTTAAAAGCGGTTTTATCTACATGGTACAAATCATCCGCCGGGGTTAAAACCTCGCTTTCGTCGATAAAATCGATACCAATAGCTTCAAGGATCTGGGCTTCTACGAAATGACCGATTCTCACTTTAGCCATCACCGGAATAGAAACGGCTTTCTGAATTTCTTTAATCATCTGCGGATCGGACATTCTGGCAACCCCTCCGTCACGACGAATATCCGCCGGAACCCGCTCCAGTGCCATAACGGCACAAGCACCTGCCGCTTCAGCAATCTTTGCCTGCTCTGCATTCGTTACATCCATTATGACTCCGCCTTTCAACATCTGGGCGAGATTTTTGTTTAATTCGTATTTTCCCATGGTTTAAATTAATAAATTATTCATTCATCTTATTGCGGTAAGGTTATGCCTCACGGCAGTTTTCCGCCAATCATACAAAGGTATTAATTTTAGAGCATATAAAGGCAAATATTTTACAAAGAAAACGCGCAGGAAAAACAGTTTTTCCTGCGCGTTTATTTTTAAAGCCGATGCTTTTTTCGGGACTATCAGCTCAAACGACGGGAGCCGTCACTGATCTTCACCGGATAAATTTTCGGTTCTTTTCCGAATTTTGCTTTGAATTTAGCGACTGCCGTTTCGATAAAATGATCGTACTTATCCTCCGGCACTAAATTGATCGTACAGCCACCGAAACCGCCACCCATAATACGGGAACCGGTCACACCGCACTCTTTAGCCACATCATTCAGAAAATCCAGCTCTACGGTGCTCACCTCATACAATTTACTCATTCCGTGATGAGTGGCATACACGTTTTTACCAACTGTTTCGTAATCTCCCTTTTTCAGGGCTTCGCAGGTATCGATCAAGCGCTGATTTTCCTGAATAGCATAAGTTGCACGCATATAATCCTCTTCGCTGATTTTACCTTTCACCTCTTCCAGCATTTCCATATTGGCATCACCCAACAGTTTCACTTCCGGATGATTCACAGCGATAGCGGCAGCAGCGCGTTCACAAGACTGGCGACGTTTGTTGTAAGGAGAATCCACCAACTCGTGTTTCGTTACCGAGTCGACCAGCACCACTTTGTATCCTTTCGGATCGAAAGGCACATATTCATACTCCATCGTGCTACAATCCAGACGGATCAAATTTCCTTCTTTTCCGAAAATCGAAGCGAACTGGTCCATAATACCACAGTTCACACCGCAATAATTATGCTCGGTTTTCTGTCCGATCAAAACCAGCTCTTTCTTATCGAATCCGCAATTATAAATCTCATTTAAAGCAAATCCGAAAGTACTTTCCAATGCAGCAGAAGAAGACAAGCCTGCTCCCAGAGGCACATCACCTGAAAATACGGTATCGAATCCCTGTAATTTCGCTCCTCTTTTTTGCATTTCGCGGCAAACCCCGAAAATATAGCAAGCCCATGAAGCTTTCGGTTTATCTTCTTCATTTAAACCAAATTCAGCGTAATCCTGCAAATCGAGAGAATAGGCCCGCACTTTATCGGTGCCGTTCGGCTTAATCTCAGCAAGGATTCCTTTATCGATAGCTCCCGGAAGCACACATCCCCCGTTATAATCCGTATGCTCTCCAATCAGATTCACACGTCCCGGAGAAAAATAGAGCATCCCTTCTGTTCCGAATTTTTCTTTAAATGTATTTCTTACTGCTGTCGTATCCATAATATCTTACTTTATAAAATTAATAGCTTGAATTTCAAAAGCGGAAGAGTTGAAATCAAGCATTGAACATCAACTCTTCCCGCTTTCGTATAATTATTCCACAGGAATATCTTTGTTTACATTCTTTGAACCTACGAGAGCATAGAACAAGATGTAAGCAGCACAGAAAAGAACTACTACATAGCTGGCGAGGTATGAACCTGTGAAACCTGCAATCCATGCCTGAATAGCTACCATTACGGCACAACCGAATACCATAGTCATAAATGCTCCCGATGCGATAGCCGTATATTTACCGAGCCCTTCAACCGCCATATTGAAAATACCGCCCCACATCACGGAAGTACAAAGTCCCACCAACAGGAACGCAAAGATCCCGACAGGAACTTCCGCCCAGATCAGGCTGACGTTGGCCCAGTCGATACCTGGAACACTAACGGTGATATGTGTAGGAGCAAACATACCGAATGCAACAAGCACAAGGCTGGCTATCGCCACCGTTGTAATCATAGCCCGGCTGGAAACTTTTCCACCGATGGTACTCCCCACAAAACGCCCGATCAACATCAGGAACCAATAAACGGCGACAATCAAGCCTACGATCGTCGCATTCATGGCTAATCCGGTAACCGTTTTACTTACTTTTTCGGCAGAAATCGTGCCCTCTGTAATTTTTTTCTCTACATCGCTTATTTGTTTATCCAAAGCAGTAATCTCTTCCTGATTTCCGGCCTCGCGGATGGCGGGGATGTCTGTCGTTACTCCGACAAAAGCCGTCGCAGCCTCGTTTACAGAAGCGAATTGGTGCTGTTCATACTGTTTCATAACCAATTCTTTCTTCGATTTTATAGCTTCCGTGTCAGAAGTCAAATATTGCAAAACATATGTCGGCACACCTACCTCGATTCCCATATACAAGAAAATAGCGAGAATACCCAGGTTAAAATGACGGAAAGAGAATGCGCTATATTTATCTTTTTCCTTATTTGCCTGTTTCACCTCAACATGCTGCTCCGGTTCTTCGATCTTTGAGAAAAGAATTACGATAAAACCGACAACGAAAATACCGAGTGCGATAAATAAAGCAGGAGTTACGTCTGCGATTTTTGCTTTTGCAGCATCCCCGATAAGAGCGCCCATGATGATGTAAACAGCCACAGCCGCACTACTATTGAATACTCCACCAACCTGAATAAGCTGGTTACCCTTGTTACCGCCACCACCGAGCAAATTCAACATCGGGTTTACAACGGTATTCAACATACACATACAGAAACCGGCAATGAATGCACCGATAAGATAAACGGCAAAGCTTTCCACACTATTCCAACCACTCATCCACTGCACTAAAATTCCGACAATACCGACAAGAAGTGCACAGAGAGCGGTTTTCTTATAACCCCATCTTTTAATCAGCATCCCGGAAGGAATACCCATAAGCAGATAGGCGATAAAGTTTCCGTAATTACCGACCTGAGCAAGAAAATCAGACGCACCAAATTGATTTTTAACAATAATCGCCATAGGAGAACACAAGTTCGTTACAAAGGCAATCATTGCAAAGAGAGCAATCATTATAATAATAGCTACCCACTGTTTTTTTTGTTGACTCATTTAATTCTATTTTTTAGATTGTTTATAAAAAAATTATTTTTCCACACTAAATTTATAAATACAGATCTGTGTATAAACCTCTCCCGGCTTCAGAACAACTGTGGGGAAATGCGGTTTATTCGGACTATCGGGAAAATGCTGGGTTTCCAGGCAAATTGCACTTCTTTCGGGATAGGTAGCCCCGTTTTTTCCGGTAAAGCCGCCCAGCCAGTTACCGGTATAGAGTTGTACACCCGGCTCCGTTGTATAAACTTCCAACGTACGGCCACTTTCAGGCTCAACCACCTTAGCGGCAAACGAAAGTTCCCCAGCTTCTTTTTTATTCAATACATAGCAATGGTCGTATCCTTTACCGAAAACCAACTGCTCGAAATCGTTATCGATACGTTCACCAACAACATGCGGTGTACGAAAATCCATCGGTGTTCCGGCTACCGGGGCTATCTCTCCGGTTGGAATGGAAACGCTGTCCATGGGAGTGTAATGATCCGCATGAATGGTCAGGATATTATTCGTAACTGCCGGAGTGGGCTTGCCCTGTCCGGCCAGATTAAAGAAAGAATGTTGCGTCAGATTTACAATTGTGGTTTTATCCGTTGTAGCCCGGTAAGAAATTTCCAACGCGTTTTCATTGCTTAAATGATACACCACCTCTGTCGTCAGGTTTCCAGGGAAACCCTCTTCACCGTCCACCGACAAATAGGTCAACTTTAACGTTTGCGCATTCAGCTGAACGGCATCCCACACAACGGCATTGAAACCGGTGAGCCCCCCGTGCAGCGTATTCGGGCCGTTATTGATCGCTAACGTATATTCTTTGCCTTCAAGGGTAAACTTCCCTCCTGCAATCCGGTTACCGTAACGCCCGATAATCGATCCCAAATAAGGTTCCGGAGTATTCAGATAATCTTCCAGGCTATCGTGCCCCAATACCACATCGGCATAATTTCCCTTTTTATCCGGCACCATGACCGACACCACAAAACCACCGTAATTGGTGATTGCGATCTCTACATTATTCTTATTCTTCAGAATATAAAGGTCGGTCTTCTTTCCGTTTAGTTCAGCTTGAAACGCTTTACGCACTACCGTAAGGTGGCTTCCAGCAGAAGAATTGTCTTGAGCCATAATTCTTAATTTAATGATTGTATGTTATTCAAAAATAATTTCTTTCCGCCCTCTTGTTTTCTGCTGTGTAAAATTCCTCCCGCTTTATCACGTTATCCTCCTTCCACGCCTTTCGACACATTCTACATACAATTGCAAAAATAATCCGATTTTAGTCAAATGCAAAAAAAAAGAGGTTTAAAACCTCTTTTTTGATTCTTCATTATAAAATATTTTCACCAACAATCTTTACAAAGTAAAATTTTTAAAGATACGTCTTCAATCGCTTGTTATTTTTCACTTCTTTCAGCTTTTTAATTGCTTTGGTTTTCACCTGCCGTACCCTTTCGCTGGTCAGCCCCAGCTTTGTTCCGATTTCTTCCAGCGACATTGAAGAGTAGCCTCCCAATCCGTAATACATGCTCAATATCGTAGCTTCCCGGCCGGACAATATCTGAAAAGAACGCTCAATATCTTTCTTCAGGGAATCCCGGTTCAACACGGCCTCAGGACCTTGAGCCTCTTCATCGGACGAAATGTACACATCGTATAAATTGATCGACTCCTCATCGCTCGTCAGCGGGGCATCCATAGACACCGGACGGTTGGCGATTTTCATATTTTCTTTTACCTCCGTCGGGGTTATATCCATCTTCTCTGCGATTTCTTCCACCGTGGGTTCCCGCTGATATTCCTGCTCTAACTCTGTAAAATACCTGTTCACCTTATTGATCGTGCTGATCTTATTCAAAGGCAGGCGAATCAGGCGGGCATTTTCAGCAATAGCCTGCAAAATGGATTGGCGGATCCACCAAACTGCGTAAGAAATAAATTTAAATCCTTTCGTTTCGTCAAAACATTCGGCAGCCTTGATCAATCCCATATTTCCTTCGTTGATCAAATCTCCCAGCGTCAATCCGTGATTCTGATACTGTTTCGCTACCGAAACCACAAAACGCAGGTTGCTTAACACTAACCTTTCCCTTGCCTCACTATCTCCGCTCTTGATTTTTTTGGCCAAAGTCGCTTCCTCATCAGGAGACAACACATGTATCTTTCCTATCTCCTGAAGATATTTTTCAATAGAATACGATTCACGCCCCGTAATCTGTTTGGTTATTTTAAGCTGTCTCATACGCCGAAATTCTGCTTAAAGTTAATAATCCATTTATAAAAAACAAATATTTATCCTTTTTTTTAAATACGAACACTTTTTATACGCATAGAAAATCCCATTGGTTACAGCAAACGAAGCAAAAAAAAACTACTTTTGTTTGCAGTCATAAAAAAAAAACATACTTTTGCAGTCCGAAGTGAGTAAATGTATATAATTACTTTTCAGTAAGCAGATAGCAAAAGCAATTATATAGCAGGAATAAGAAAATAACGATAAATATCATTGATAATGAAACGGACATTTCAACCCTCAAACAGAAAAAGAAGAAACAAACACGGTTTCCGAGAAAGAATGGCGACGGTAAGCGGTAGAGCTGTATTGTCAAAAAGAAGAGCTAAAGGAAGAAAGAAACTGACTGTATCTGACGAACGCAGACACAAAGCATAATTTCTTTACAGATATAAAAAAAGCTGCTTGCTCAAGCAGCTTTTTTTATATTAATGAATAGCTTAATTTTGTAGCAAAATAACTTTGCAAAGAATGAGCAAAAAAAGCGAAAAGAAAATAGAAGACATCAGCCAGCTTTTGGCTATGGCAGGGACAAACCTGAACATTCTCGAAGAAGAGGTGGATATTGCTGTGCAGAAACAATATTTTGCCATGCAGGAAACATTGAGTAAATCCGCAGAGGATTATCAAAAAACCTGCAAAGAATATATCGAGAACATCAACGACCTGTTTGACGATGCCATAGACGAAGAGGTGAAGAAACGAATGTTGGTGGTGTTAGCCACCGTAGACGACGTTTCTATCTACCGGGCTATCGAAAATTTTTCAAAACAGGACACGCCTTTAAAAAAATGGGCGGTAATCGCTTTGCAACAATCCAGAATGCTCATCCAATCTACCCTGCTCGACGATCCCGGAGTGTTTATCTCTACCGGATTAGGCGGACAAGGCACTTTGTTACGTTATTTTTGCGTCTTCGTAAATAAAAAAGCAGGAGAGCTGGAAGACTTCCAGCGTAGTATTATTAAAAACGAAACCGAAGCGGCAATCACCCCTTTGAAAGGAGTGATCGAACAAATCGAGTTTTCGGACGCTTACACAACAATGCTTATCCTGCTGCCTATCGATACGGATTTACAACCTCTGTTCACAACGATCATCGACGAATGTAACGAATATGGAAACTTTCTTCATGAAAATATGATTATTACCAATGTGAAGAAACTCGACGATACAGAAATCCATACCATCTTACATACCCGCCGATCGGAAAATTCACTGACCTGATCCCGAAAGATATTCAACCGGGAATCATCACCGTATCCGAAGTCGGAAACTTATTCCAGTGGGGCAAGTCTAAACCCGTTCCAGAATAAAATCTAAAATTCCGGTGCAGACCGCCCGGATTTTACCGGATAAAAAAAGACCGGATTTGTCATGTAATCCGGTCTACTATATTCAGGTAAGGCTTTACCCCCCTACTGTCGGCTTAATTGGTCTTATAATCATATTTCACCTGAGCTAATTCTTTATTAGCCTCAACGATCTTCTTTTTCAAAGACTCCTTAAATTCAACGATCTTAACTTTCAATCCGGTATCACCCACGGCTAAAATCTGTGAAGCCAAAATGCCCGCATTCATCGCTCCGTTGATCGCAACCGTAGCGACAGGAATTCCCGGAGGCATCTGAGTGATTGCCAACATCGCATCCATTCCGTCCAGCGAAGCATTGATAGGCACCCCAATAACAGGTACAGGTGTCATTGCAGCGATCACTCCCGGCAAATGGGCGGCCATTCCGGCTCCGGCAATAATAACCTCAATACCCCGTGCCGCCGCATTCGTGGCAAATTTTTCCACCTCGGCAGGCGTACGATGTGCAGACAAAGCGTTCATCTCAAAAGGAATCTGAAAATCGTTCAACACTTTAGCTGCTTTTTCCATAACGGGCAAATCGGATGTACTGCCCATAATTATACTTACTCTTGGATTCATGGTTTAATATTTAAATTACCGGAAATTTTCCGACTGCAATTTTACGAATTTATATACTTTTTCTCACAGAATTATCCATAAAAATCACACGGACTTTATTTCGGCGAAACATCGCTCCCCCCAACAATCCGCCTGCATCCGGCAATAAAGCATCCTGATGTCCCCGGATTCATGTAACCATCCCTCTGCATTATCAGTAAAACCAACAACCTGAGAAGTCATTTTAATAAAAATACAAACCACTTGATGAAAAAGCGACAAACGAACCAAACGAAAAGCGATAGTAATAACCCTTAAATAAATTCCGATATTTAGGCTAAAATATTACTTTTGCGGGAACAAATCATTAAATGATAAAGTTCGCAACCGATTATGGCAAACATCAAACTGCACGATAA
Source organism: uncultured Odoribacter sp. (assembly GCA_900541415.1). Lineage (GTDB taxonomy): Bacteria > Bacteroidota > Bacteroidia > Bacteroidales > Marinifilaceae > Odoribacter. The sequence goes on from UQJP01000003.1 coordinate 26,182, forward strand.
AGAATTTAAGCCTTTTATCAAAGCCGAAGAAATAGACCGCGTCATTGAAAAAATGGCAGGGCAAATGAATGAAGACCTGAAAGATTCACAACCTTTGTTTTTAAGTATCCTGAACGGTTCTTTCATGTTCACTTCCGATCTGATCAAACAGATCACAATTCCCGGAACAGCCATCAGCTTCGTTAAAGTAGCGTCTTATTCCGGAACAACTTCTTCGGGCGAAGTAAAAGAACTGATCGGGCTGAAAGAGGATATTACCGGAAAAACCATTGTGATTCTGGAAGATATTATCGATTCGGGGAAATCCATGAGCCATTTATTGCAGTACCTGAAATCCAAAAATGCGGGACAGGTGGTTGTGGCAACCCTATTCTACAAACCCAAAGCCCTCGTTTGTCCTGTAAACATCGATTACTGTGGCATAGAACTGGAAAACGACTTTGTCGTAGGACGCGGACTGGATTACGACGGCCTGGGACGCAACTACCCGGATTTGTATATCCTGCAAGAGTAAACCAGTGTAAATAAACAACCTTATTTTAAACCTTATAGTTCAATTATGGCTGCAACGAATTTTGTCGACTACGTAAAAATATTTTGCCGAAGCGGTGCCGGAGGACGGGGATCTGCCCATCTGCACCGAGATAAGCTGACAGCCAAAGGCGGTCCTGACGGTGGTGATGGCGGACGCGGAGGTCACGTTATCATCCGGGGAAACCGGAATTATTGGACCTTGATCCACCTGAAATATCAGCGCCACGTTTTTGCAGGTGACGGAGGAGGAGGAAGCGAATGCCGGAGCACAGGGGAAGACGGAAAAGACGTGACGATAGAAGTACCGTTGGGAACCGTTGCCAGAGATGCCGAAACCGGAGAAGCAATCGGTGAGATCACTCAGGACGGAGAAGAATTTGTGCTTGTAAAAGGAGGTCGCGGCGGATTGGGAAACTGGCACTTCCGTTCATCCACCAATCAAACCCCCCGCTACGCACAACCGGGAGAACCCCGGGTGGAACGGACGGTAGTCCTCGAATTGAAAGTCCTGGCCGATGTCGGTTTAGTAGGATTTCCCAACGCCGGAAAATCGACCTTGCTATCGGTAGTGTCCGCTGCAAAACCTGAAATTGCCAATTACCCTTTCACAACCTTAGTGCCGAATCTGGGAATCGTAAACTACCGGGACGGACGTTCTTTCGTTATGGCAGATATTCCAGGTATCATCGAGGGAGCACATATGGGTAAAGGATTGGGAATACGCTTCCTGCGCCATATCGAACGCAACTCGGTGCTCTTATTTTTAGTCCCGGCTGACAGCAAGAACATTCACGAAGAATACAACATCCTGTTAAACGAACTGAAACAATATAATCCGGAGCTACTCGACAAAAGAAGAGTGCTCGCTATCTCGAAAAGCGATTACGCGGACAAAGAACTCATGGCGGAAATGGAATGCGACCTACCGGATATTCCCTATGTCTTTATCTCGTCCGTTACGGGGGAAGGCATCACGGAACTGAAAGATATACTTTGGAAAGTGCTGAACGAATAAAATACTCACAGACGAGCCGATTCGTCGAAAGTACTTACAATGAACAATCCCCAAAATGTATTTAACATTTTGGGGATTATCTTTTACAAAACGGTTTATCTTCCTAAAACGGGCAAAAACCCTCATAAAAAAGTCTGCATTCAGAATGAATTCTTTTGCATCCTGTGGCAAACGACTATTCCTTGTGACGGCCTTCCAATACCTTGATCACATCTTCCAGACCGTAACCTTTGGCAATCAGCAGCACAATGTAATGATACATCAGGTCGGCGGCCTCATTCAAAAACAAATCCTCATTGTCGTCTTTTGCTTCGATAACCAACTCTACGGCCTCTTCTCCCACTTTTTGAGCCACTTTATTTATACCCCGTTGAATCAGACGTGCCGTATAAGAAACCTCCGGAGAATCTTCCTTCCTCTTTTGCAGATAGCGTTGCAAAAAGAAAAGAAAATCCGCTTCACGGTTCACCTCACCCCAGCAAGTATCCGTTCCGGTGTGACAGGTAGGACCCGCCGGAACAGCCTTAACCAACAATGAATCATTATCGCAATCCGCCAAAATTGTTTTCAGGTACAGGAAATTTCCGCTTTCTTCCCCTTTCGTCCAAAGCTTCTGGCGGGAGCGGCTAAAAAAGCATACTTTCCCGGACTTTAAAGTTTCATCCAGCGACTCGCGGTTCATATAAGCCTGCATCAATACAACTCCTGTATTCGCATCCTGAACGATAGCGGGAATCAACCCCTTTTCATCAAATTTCAATTTTTCTATATCCATCATATCTTTATAATTAATTTCACATTACAAATCTTTGTCCACCCACTCAAAGCCTCACTTCAATCCCTTTTCCGGCAAGATACTCTTTCACTTCGGGAATCGTAAGCTGTCCATAATGGAACACTCCGGCAGCCAAAGCGGCATCGGCCCCTCCCCACGTGAAAGCCCGGTAAAAATCATCCGGAGAGCCCGCCCCGCCGGAAGCAATAACCGGAATAGACAAACGCCTGCCGATCTCTGCGGTTGCTTCATTGGCAAACCCTTTATGGGTACCGTCGTTATCCATAGAAGTGAAAAGAATTTCTCCGGCCCCCCGGGCGGCAGCCTCCCCGGCCCAGGAAAACAATTCCTTTTCCGTGCGTACCCGCCCGCCTTTGCTATATACCTGCCAACCGTCTGTTTCCTGTCGGGCATCGATAGCCACAACCACACACTGGCTACCGAAACCATACGCCAGGCGATCGATCAACCCTGGATCGGCAAGTGCCGAAGAATTGATAGAAATCTTGTCGGCTCCTTTTTTTAATAAAGCCTCCACATCCGCTTCCGAGGAGATTCCACCTCCGACAGTGAAAGGAATACTGATCGCCGCAGCCACCTGTTCCACCCAGGCAAGCCGGGTACTCCGGTTATCGCTGCTGGCTGTAATATCCAAAAACACCAGTTCATCGGCCCCTTCCGCCGAATAACGGGCGGCCAGTTCCACAATATCCCCGGCATCCTTCAAATTAACGAAATTCACCCCTTTCACTGTCCTGCCGTCCTTCACATCGAGGCAGGGAATAATTCTTTTGGCTAACACAACTTCAATATTTTAGAAATTAAATTTCTGTCCGGACCTCTCCGTCAGAAACGATTCAAATCTTCCAACTTTATTCTATTTTCATAGATCGCCTTCCCCACAATCACCGACTGCACTCCCGCCGCCGACAAGCATTCCAGGTCACTGAGCCCGCCGACACCTCCTGAAGCGATTAAATCCAGTTCCGGATAACGGGATAGCAAATCCTTGTACAACTCAACAGACGGGCCTTCCAGCATCCCGTCTTTGGAAATATCCGTGCACATCAAATGCCGTAATTTTCCCCGGTAGTTCTCCACCAATTCATAAATCGTCGTATCCGTCACCTTTTTCCACCCTTGAATACACACCCGGTGATTCAATACATCCGCCCCGATAATAATACGTTCCCCACCATATTCTTCCAGCCAGGCTGTTGTTTTTTCCACATCAGTCTGGGCGATACTACCGATTCCGGCAAAGGTAGCCCCCGCATCGAACACTTTCCTAATATCTTCATCCGACTTGATTCCTCCCCCGAAATCCACAGCCAGCCCGGTATTCCGGCAAATGGCTTCCAATACCCGGATATTTACCACTCCCGCAGCCTTCGCCCCATCGAGATCCACCAAATGTAAACGTGTCACCCCGGCATCCTCGAAAGCCTTCGCCATATCCAACGGAGAATCCGAATATATTTTGCAACTGTCATATTGTCCCTGCGTCAGCCGGACACACTTCCCGTCGATAATATCTATTGCTGGTATAATCTTCATAATTCCAAAAAGTTTTTTAGTACCTGTTCTCCCGCTTCCGACGATTTTTCCGGATGAAACTGACAACCGTAAAAATTATCCTTTCCGATTGCCGCCGCAAAAGGGGCATGATAATCGCAGGAAGCAATCGTATACTCACTGGCAGGCACATAATAAGAATGTACAAAATACATCCGGGTGTTTTCAGCAATCCCACGGAACAACCCCGTCTTCAAGCCGGTGATATTATTCCAGCCCATGTGAGGAATTTTATAATCCCCCGTAATCTTTTTAACATCCAGCGGGAAAATCCCCAGACCAGGGGTATTCTCTTCCTCTGTCGAACGGCACAACAACTGCATTCCCAGACAAATCCCAAGCACCGGCATTTTCAACTCCGGGATCACCCGGTGAAGTCCGGAAGCCCTTAATTGTTCCATGGCGGCAGACGCCTGCCCCACTCCCGGAAAAATCACCCGGTCGGCACTCCTGATCTCGTCCGCATCCCCGCTCACAACAGCCTCATAGCCCAACCGTTTCAGCGCCATCAGCACGGAAAACACATTTCCCGCCCCATAATTTATAATGACTATCTTCATCTGTTCTATAAGTAATGATTAAACCACCCCCTTCGACGAAGGAATACCCGTACCCGTTTGGCGGATAGCCGCTTTTATAGCCCGGGCAAAAGCTTTAAAGACACCTTCGATCACATGGTGAGCATTCTCGCCCGAAGCCGTTACATGCAAATTACACTTACAACTCTGGCAAAATGAATCAAAAAAATGTTTGGTCATTTCGGTAGGAAAATCACCGACATATTCCCGGGAAAGCTCCACCTGCCATACCAAACAGGCACGTCCGCCGAAATCGAGCAAAACTTCGGCTTTCGCCTCATCCATCGGCAAGGCAAAACCATATCGCTCGATGCCTTTCTTCCGTCCCAAAGCCTCGGCAAAACACTCTCCCAAAACAATGCCCGTATCCTCGATCGTGTGATGTTCGTCCACTTCCAGGTCACCTTCCACCTTCACCGTCAAATCCACTCCGCCATGCCGGGCGATTTGCTCCAACATGTGATCGAAAAAAGCCAACCCGGTGTGAATATCCGGACGTCCGCTGCCATTCAGGTCTAATTCCACCAGGACAGAAGTTTCCGACGTTTTCCGAAAAATCTTCGCTTTGCGGCTGCCGGACTTCAGAAAAGCGGCGATCTCCCTCCAGGAAGAACTGCTCAATGCCACAGGTAGCTCCCCGGTAGAAGCATCTCCTAAAAATATTCCCCGGATACCCATATTGGCAGCCAATTGCATATCGGTCAGGCGATCACCGATCACATACGAATTTTCATAATCGAGATACTCGTTCAGATACTTTTCCACCATTCCCGTCCGGGGTTTCCGGCGGGGCGAATGATCTTCCGGAAAACTTTCATCGATCAATATTTCGTCAAACGTAATCCCTTCCCCCGCCAAAGTTTTCAACATCAGCTCTTGGGGCGGCAAAAAATCCTCCATAGGAAAAGCGGGAGTACCCAACCCGTCCTGATTGCTCACCATAACCAAACGATAATCCGTTTCCTCTACAATACGGCGCAAAGCTCCGATCACTCCCGGCACAAACTCCAATTTTTCCAGACGATCCACCTGAAAATCCACAGGAGGTTCCTGAATAATCGTTCCGTCACGATCTATAAATAAAATCTTTTTCATTCTCCACAGCATTAAATTCTGTTCCGGTATTCATCCAGCAAAGCCAACAACCGATCGTTCTCGGCCTGAGTTCCCACCGTGATGCGAATCCCACCTTCAATCAAAGGAGCTATATTCCGCAAACGAACCACAACCTGATTTTCAACCAGATAATCATACAACTCCCGAAAACGGGGAGTTACCACTAAAATAAAATTAGCTTCGGAATCATACACCCGCTCGAACAACCCGGTTCCGGCAAGGGCACAACTCAAACGCTCACGCTGGGCTTTGATTGCCGACAGCTTCGCCTCAAACTCATCGTATTGCTCTAAAACACGCATCACGGTCTGTTGGGTGAGGTTGCTGATATTATAAGGAGCTTTCACTTTATTCAACACCCGGATCAACTCCCGGTCGGCAAAACAGATTCCCAGCCGGAGCCCGGCCATACCCCAGGCCTTCGACAAAGTTTGTAACACCACCACATTGGAAAATTCGTCCAACAACTTCACCGCCGACATTTCATCCGTAAAATCGATATAAGCCTCATCCACCAGCACCAGCCCACCGAAATTCCGGCATACCTCCCGAATCTGTCCGATAGGGATTACCTTCCCGGTCGGATTGTTGGGCGTACATAAAAAAACGATCTTCGTATGGGCATCCGCCTGCTTCCACATTTCCACCCAGTCCGGCAAAAATTCGGAAGTCAGGTCGATCTTACGAACTTCCACATTATTGATCGCAGCACTCACCTCATACATTGAATAGCCCGGAGAGAAAACAATAATATTATCCTCGGCAGGCTCACACACACTCCGGATTAAAATATCGATAATTTCATCGCTACCGTTCCCCAGCATCATATTTTCAGCAGCCACCCCCTTGATTTGGGCAAGCCGTGCTTTCAGCTCCCGCTGGTAAGGATCGGGATAACGATTATACCCTGTGTCATAAGGATTTTCGTTAGCATCCAAAAAAACAGCCCTTTCTCCGCTATACTCATCCCTGGCACAGGAATAAGGCTGCAAATTCTTTATATTTTTCCGTATTAAATTATTTATTTCCATAATTCTCTCACTTTTCATTAATAATCCTGAGTGTCACCGCATTCTTGTGGGCAAACAACTGTTCGTTCCCGGCCATAACTTCGATCGTACGTCCCAGATAGCCCAACCCTTCGCGGGTAATTTCCTGAAAAGTGATCTTCTTAATAAAAGCGTCGAGATTCACCCCGCTATACGCTTTGGCATAACCGTTCGTGGGCAAAGTATGATTCGTCCCCGAAGCATAATCCCCGGCACTCTCCGGTGAATAATTCCCTAAGAAAACAGATCCGGCATTCATTACGCGTTTAGCCTGTTCCAGATAGTTTTCCACACACAGAATCAAATGTTCAGGGGCATACTCATTTACCAGCTCCATACACCTGTCCATATCTTCCAACACCACAAACTTCGAATTGTTCAACGCTTTCACCGCAATTTCTTTCCGGGGCAACACAGCCAGCTGAGCCTCCAGTTCCCGCTCCACAGCCGGCAAAATCCCGGCATCCGGTGTCACTAAAACCACCTGGCTATCCGGGCCGTGCTCCGCCTGTGACAACAAATCCGCCGCAATAAAAGCAGGTTCCGCACTACGATCTGCCACCACCATCACTTCCGAAGGCCCCGCAGGCATATCTATCGCCACACCGAAATTACAGGCCAATTGTTTCGCTGCGGTCACATACTGGTTACCGGGACCGAAAATTTTATAAACCTGAGGAATGGTTTCAGTTCCCAAAGTCATGGCAGCAATCGCCTGGACACCTCCCACCTTATACACCCGGGTCACCCCGCAAAGACGGGCTGTCCACAAAATAGCAGGTTCGACCTTACCTGAACGATTGGGAGGGGTGCACAGGATAATTTCCTGACATCCGGCAATACGTGCCGGAACAGCCAGCATCAATACCGTTGAAAACAAAGGAGCGCTCCCACCCGGAATATAAAGCCCCACCTTTTCAATTCCCCTCGCCTCCTGCCAGCAACGAAAACCGTTAGAATTCACATACTCGCAGGGGGCAGGCTTCTGCAAAACATGGAAAGCCTCGATATTTTGTTTAGCCTCACGGATAGCCTCCTTCAATTCTTCGCTGACAAGTTGTTCCGCTTCATCGAACTCACTTTCCGTTACAGCGATATTTTCCAAACTAACCCGATCGAAACGCAAAGTATATTTTGCCAAAGCCTTGTCACCCTCTTTCATTACATCGGCAAAAACATCCTTACAAATCGTCACCAGATCGTCATTATTAAACTTCGGACGAGCCAATAGCTTCGCCCATTCCTGCCTGACGGGATTGATAATCTTTTCCATTCTTCCAAACTTACAATCAAAATCCGTAAACCCTATTAAAGAATCATCTTCTCGATAGGCACAATCAGAATACCTTCTGCTCCGGCCTCCTTCAAACGTCCGATCACATCCCAAAATGCGTTTTCATTCACCACAGAGTGAACTGACACCCACCCTTTTTCACGCAAAGGAATAATCGTAGGACTTTTCATTCCCGGCAGCAAGCCGCAAATTTGCTCTAATGATTTTTCAGGAGCATTCAGCAAAATATATTTGTTGCATTTAGAAGCCAGCACAGCCTTGATCCGGAACACCAACTGATCCAGCAAAGCCCGTTTTTCCGGACTCAAATCCGGGTTAGCCACCAAAATTGCCTGTGATTCAAATATCTTATATACCTCTTTCAACCCATTTTTAAACAAGGTACTCCCGGTGCTGACCAAATCGCAAATGGCATCTGCCAAACCGATATTCGGAGCAATCTCCACCGAACCGGAAATTTCGTGAATCTCTGCCTGTATATGATTTTCATCCAAAAAATCCTGCAACGAAGTGGGATAGGAAGTAGCGATTTTCTTTCCCTGCAAATAAGAAATATCTGTAAAATCCACCGCTTTGGGCACTGCAATAGATAAACGGCATCTGGAGAATCCTAATTTTAAAACATTTTCTATTCCGGTCTTCTTCTCCTTCTCCGTATTATCACCGATAATAGCAATATCGGCAATCCCGTCCTTCACATACTGCGGAATATCGGAATTACGAAGATAAAGCACTTCCATCGGGAAATTCGAAGCCTGTGCCATTAACTGATCTTTACCGTTGTTGATCGAAATTCCACACTCTTTCAGGAGAGTTAAAGATTCTTCGTTCAATCGGCCTGATTTCTGAATTGCAATTTTTAAGTTTGTCATAACGCTTTTAGATTATTGCCCTGCAACGACCCAGGGGAAAATAAAAAAAGCCCGCCTGGATCAGGCGAGCTTCATTGTACATTCTATGTTTTAATTACAACACAAGAGCATCATCTCACCTGAGAACAGTGATGGCAATGATGGATATGATGTAATAAATTTCTCATTTCTCTGATTTTTATCGCTACAAATATAAAGTAAAAAATCAACCTTCCAAATTATTCCTGAACAAATGTTATAAATTAAACAAGAATACCATTTTTTGTTGTTTTTCTTTTTTACTGAATATATAAATTACCATTCGACAATTCCAGGAAAACTTTTCCGGTATATTTAGGATCGCCTACGAATTTCGTTCCTACCACCATATTTCGTTCCGTTGTCGGACGGTCTTCCAGTTGCATCCCCCTCGGCAGATCCATCTTCAGGGACTTATTCCGTTTCACTTCCAGATTATAGCCTGCCCCTTCCATAAAAGTCAGCCCTACTTTCGTAAAAGACCCTTTCACCCGCACTTCTGAAAAATTAAAATGGATATTACGCACATTCATTTCCCCCATTTTCATATCCATATCCATAATATTCCCAATATCCTGCACCTCATACTTCGTAAAAGAAGAACTTCCGGTCAGATCCTCAATCTCACCCAGTTTCATTTCACCTCCCGAAGAACGAATATTCAACTTCTCAATAGATTCCAGATTCCCGCTGGTAGAACTGGTTTCCAACTTCACCAAATCACCCGATTCTATATGAATGGTAGAATTTTTGAAATTTCCGGTCATCGTCTCAACGCTCATTACATCAAAACTTCCTTTGTCCTGCTTGATATAAAACTCCTCTCCCTTGATCGTATTGGCTTTAAAATTACCGTTACGAATATCTGCATTGACTTCACCTTCAAAAGTATCGATAAACACATTGCAATTAGAGCCGATCAAACGCAACTTAATGCCTTTCGGCACACTCACCTGATAATCGATTTGCAGGCTCACGCTGGTCAGGAATTGTTTGATCGCCATATCCTTTCCAAACTCCGTGCTGACATTCAAAGAAGCACTTCCTACATTCTCCTTAATGCTCACCAAATCCAACGCTTCATCCGCTTTTGCAGCAGTTTTGGCCGTAGCAGCAATATTTACCGACACCTGAATCTCATCCCCGTCCGTCTGTTCCACGTTGATCTGCCCGTAATCATTCGACAAAACCAATTCGGTAAGCTTATCCTTTGGAAAAGTCTTTTCATATTTCTTTTCGCTGACTTCTGCATTCACCGTCACGCAGAACACCGCCATCAATAAAGCTGTTACAATCCATTTCATACAATATCCGTTTAATTTATATTTAGCCCTTATCATTTACCTCCTGTGCCGACTCCTCCTCTTCCATCTGCTTATATTTTGCAGCCAGATAACCGATCATCTTACTGAACGACTCCATGGCCGTAGCCGTTTGAGGATTTATTTCCTTTTTCTGTAAGCGTAACAACAAATTCCCATACAATGCATTCAGAGCCAGTTCCACATCCGACACCTCATTCCCCACCTGCGACCTATTCCGAAATTCAACCAGATTCCCGGCGGCCATCGTTACAATCTGCTGATACCTCCGGTCATGAGCCTCATGTAATAAAAAAAAGTGTAATTCAGTCAGTTCATTCACCGTGTTTTTCAAAGGCTGGATGTGTCCCTGCTGCTCCACCTTCTCCGCTTTCATGATTGCAATGATATTATCATACCAATCATAAATTTCCTTTGCTTTCGCCTCATCCACCTGGAAACCTTTAACCACATGCTGGTTCACCAACTCCATATTCAACTGAAATGCCCGGAGCATATCCTCCACTTGCCACATATACAGAATATATTCGGCAATATTACTCTTTTTTTTCTCTCTCGCAATTAACACAACAATTAATTTTAAGGATTATTCTTCCGCCCCTTCCCAATCTTCATTTTTCAGCTTATCGATCATTCTCCGGTCACGTTTCGTGGGACGCCCCACTCCCCTGTCCCGGTATTCAAAACCGTAAGCTTTCACCGCATTCAGTAAAGCCAACGTTTCAGGCGGCGTTACATCCTCCACAAAATCAACAGCCAACTGGGCCGACATCCGCTTGTCCGTCAGCTTTTTCACTAAATAGTGCCGTTCTATCGGCGGGATACGGACTTTCACCACCTCGCCTCCCTTCAACTCCCTGGAAGCTTTCACATGTACCTCCCCTATCGTGACATGCCCTTTACCGCACTCTTCTGCGGCCAAAGAACGGGTTTTAAAAATCCGTACAGCCCATAGCCATTTATCTATTCTGACCTTTTCCTCCATAGTCTCTACTTACAATAAAAACTTTCTCCCCCTCTTCTCTCCCCCCGATTTATCCTGTGTTCGGGGCTTCATCCATTTCTTTTTACTCTTCTCTTCCCGGCATCCTGCTCCAGCCGACAGCCACCTTCAACACTCCTTTCCTTTTCCTCTTCTTCTCCCCAGGCCGGAAAAAGCAAGCGTTCTTCATTCTGCCTACCCCTATTATTTTTTATTAAACAGATTCATTGTTTTTGTTATCCCGGTCAAAACACACGAAGTAATGATTTCCCCGCAACGCTCCAATAAAGACGGCAACTGTTCGGCTTCTTCTCCTTCCCAATGCCCCAGCACATAGTCGACCTGCTGTCCCCGGGCAAATTCGCTACCTATACCAAAACGTAAACGGGCATAAGAAGTTGTACCCAACAAAGCATTTATACTCTTCAGTCCGTTATGTCCGCCGTCGCTTCCCTGGGCACGTAAACGGAGCGTTCCGAAAGGTAAAGCCAAATCATCGACAATCACCAGCAAATCTTCCAAAGCCACTTTTTCCTTCTGCATCCAATAGCTAACGGCCTTGCCACTCAAATTCATATAAGTGTTGGGCTTCAACAAAACCAAAGTACGCCCTTTCAGTTTCACTTCACACACAGCACCGTAACGCATATCTTCAAAAACAGCATTGGACGCCTTAGCAAAGGCGTCCAACACATTAAATCCGATATTATGTCGCGTATCCTGGTACTCAGGGCCAATATTACCTAACCCTACAATCAGATACTTCATAAAATCTCAAATTATTTCGATTCCTGAGCTGCTGCTCTGGCTGCTCTGGTCAGTTTGATCTGTGCGATCACAACGTCTTTAGCATTCATAATCTCGAACTTGTCGAATGACAGGTCTTTCACGCGGATTGATTTACCCAGTCCTAAATTAGTTACATCCAGCACCACTTCACCCGGCAGGTCAGCCAAAGGAGCTTTTACTTTCAATTTTCTCATAATCAGAGCCAATTTACCACCGGCCTGAACACCTTCTGCAAATCCCTGTAATTTAACAGGAACTTCGATAACAACAGGTTTATTTTCAGTAATCTGATAGAAATCGATATGTAACACACGGTCGGTTACCGGATGAAACTGAATTTCTCTCATGACAGCAGAATAAGATTTGCCATCAACGTTCAAATTAATGGTGTATACAATCGGAGTGTACAATAATTTAGCCAGATCTTTTTCAGCTACAACAAAATGTACATTTTCAGCTCCACCATAAAGAACACAAGGCACTTTTCCTTCGTTTCTTACAGCGATTGTAGCCTTCTTTCCTAAATCTTTTCTTCCTTCTGCTTTTAATTCAAATACTTGCATGATAATTTTGTTTTGTGCTACTCAGAAACAAACCTTAGCTCCGGGGGTATAAGCCAGCCTGTTTCCCCATTACACCATTTTAAATCATTCCCCGTAAAACGACGCGCAAAGATAAGTAAAAAGTTTTTTCCTACAAAACTTTGCTTCTTTCAAATATTGGTTTTAATTTTGCCCATTATTAATCAATAAAACTATATAAAAATGGCTTACGTAATATCAGATGACTGTATTTCTTGCGGATCATGCGAAGGAGAATGCCCGGTTGGTGCAATTTCTATGGGTGCTGATCATTATGAAATTGATGCAAACGCATGTACTGACTGCGGAACTTGTGCAGGGGTATGCCCGGTAGAAGCTATCAAACAGGCATAATCGATAAAAAACATAAAAAAGCCGTTCCTCACAGAACGGCTTTTTTTATATCCGAAAATATCTAAAGCAGTTCCCTCCTTATCAAATTTACGATCTAAAAATTTTTCCAAAGATAAAGAATGCGGTTTAAAAAATCACCTCATCCATTTTCACATCATGAATCTCTGCCGGAACTTCTTCCAATACCTGAAAAGGAAAACAAACTCCAATTTTCCAGGCTGTTGTCTTCTTTAAAATCTTATCATAATACCCCTTCCCCCGTCCCAATCGGTTTCCCTCCCGGTCAAAAGCGATTCCAGGCACCAAAATAAGATCGATACTTTCCAAAACCTCACACCTCATTCCGGTTGGCTCCAAAATCCCGAAACTCTCTCCCGGACTCATCCCCTCTTCCCCCTCATAATAAAAGATTTCCAATTCATCCCCTCTCACGCAAGGCAAAAGAAAAACCTTCTCGTTAGCCCATTTCCGTATAAAGTCATGGGTATACACTTCATCGTCCATCGACCAGTAAACCAATACAGTCCCGGCTTCCCGGAAATGCGCGTTTTGCTCCACTTTCCGGCATACCTCCGCCGACATCGTCCGCTTTTCGTCCGATGAATAGCGTTCTTTTAATTCACGGACCAGTTTCCTGCATATTTTTTTATCCATAGTCACCCGTTTATATTCCGATCACTCCACACCGTTTAAGGCCGATAGGCAGCCACCCGCAAAATCTTGTGGTAATCCTGTTCTTTCATCAACTCCGGCAAAGTGATTTTCGCTTTCTTCATATATTCCTCCACAATACGCTCCCCCGTCCAAACAACTGCCCTACCCGGCGATTCCACAGGCATACCCGAAGTGTAAGGCGCATCGTTCAAATATTTCAGGATCAGCTTCTGCTGGGTGGAAAACAAATAATCGTTCTCGATCAGGAACCCCCATATCCGGCTCTCGTTATTCTCACACCATTCCAACTGCTCCCCGGAAAAACCTATAACCCGCCCAAATTCATAATCGGGCAAAATTTTGCGCAATAGATAAGTGATTTTTCCCTGATAAATCATACTGCTAATCAAATCGTTCTTTTGAGGGCGAAAGATAAATTCCGCGCTAAGCCAACCCGTCAGGATGTCACGTACCATATCATTTCCGGTCATTTTCTCACGGGCATACATGGGAACCGGCACAGCAAGCATACTGTAAAACACACAATCCCCCAAATAATTATCCAAACTGATCCCGACTTCCGCACTATCCACTACCACCGACTGGTTGAAACCGGAAATATGGGCATACATCCGGGGAATAACCTTATCGGGGAAATAATAAGCATAATAAGCCCAGGCATCCGATAAATCCTTTTCCTGAACAGCCAGGTCGGGATAACGAAATGCCACCGTATCGTAAACTTCACGGATAATCGTATCCTGCAAAAATAAAGACAGCAAATGCGGGAACATTGTATCGGACACCTGTCCCAACTGCAACACCCCTTCGGCATACACCTCAAAATAACGGCCATATTTATGATGGATCGAATCCACATCGGGCATCCGGGCATCCAATGCAAAAAGGTCACGGTCTAAACGCAATATCTCTCGTTCCTGCCTCCATTTACTGACATCCGGCTTATCGCTTTCCCCACATCCCGTAGCCAGGCATAAAAAAATGATACAGGCAAATAAAAACTTCATGACTTTTTTTAATTATTTTAATAACAAAAATCGTAATTTTACGGCAAAGATAAACGTTGAAAGCCAAAATTTCCACGAATCGGGCAGTTTATTTCCCAAACAGCCTGACAATAAGAGAATAACCTATAACATCGGCTTTCAAAACCAAACCCAGTATAAAATCAAAAACTATGCGGATAGCCATACCACAGATAAATTATAAAACCGGAGACATTCAGGGGAATCGAGAAAAAATAATTCAGGCCATACAAAAAGCCCGGAAAGCGAAAGCGGAATTAGTTGTATTTCCCGAATTAGCCGTGTGTGGAGCCTTATCGGAAGATTGGTTAGAAAGAGAGGATTTCATTCAGGAATGTCGCATGGCTGTGGAACAGATTGCTTCCCATTGCGGGCAGATCGCAGCCATTGTCGGCGCGCCGAATTTAGACAGTTCCAACGGAATCATGTATAATTCTGCCTATTTCATTCAGGACGGTGAAGTGGTTGACGGCGTTCACAAAACAATTTTAAGCGACTACGACCTCTTCCATGAAAGCCGTTATTTTGTAGGCGGAGAGGACAACACCCCTATCCGCTATAAAAACAAAAACATCCGGATTCTATTCGATGAGTTTGAAGCGGAAGAAATCGATAAACAAGACCACCTGGTCATTTATATCGGAATCACCCCTTTCAGCGCTACCAGCTACAACGAACGGCATCAAACCTTATCGGCTCTGGCTCAAAAATACAGAAAACCTTTTTTTTCCGTTAATTACGTCGGAGCAGAGACCTCCGTCATCTTCGACGGCAATTCCACAGCCTATAATCCGCAAGGGCAACTGATCGCCCGCCTGAAAGCATTTGAAGAAGATTTTATCCTGATCGATTCCGACCAATTGGGCAAAATGCCTGCCGTAAAAAATATTCAGGACGATAAAATCACCCTGATTCATAAAGCATTGGTTTTAGGAGTCAAGGATTATTTCCAAAAAAACGGCTTCACCACAGCAGTATTGGGCCTATCGGGCGGTATCGATTCGGCAGTGGTTGCCGCCTTAGCCGTAGAAGCTTTGGGGGCAGAAAATGTCAGAGGTTTGCTCATGCCTTCCTGTTTTTCCACAGATCACTCCATACAGGATGCCCTCGATCTTGTAAAAAACACGGGCATCCGCCACGATCTGATTCCCATTAAGGACATTTACGATCAATACCTGGGCTCTTTAAAAGATCAATTTAAAGACCAACCCTTTAATGTGGCGGAAGAAAACCTGCAAGCCCGTATCCGGGGAACTCTGGTAATGGCCATATCGAATAAATTCGGCAACATCCCCCTGAACACCTCCAATAAAAGCGAAGCGGCGGTCGGCTACGGCACCCTTTACGGCGACCTGTGTGGCTCACTGGGAGTAATCGGCGACGTTTATAAATCGGACATCTTCAAGTTAGCACGCCACATTAACCGGGAACATGAAATCATCCCGGAGAACACCATAACCAAAGCCCCCTCCGCAGAATTACGTCCCGACCAAAAGGATCAGGACTCCCTGCCACCCTACAATGAATTGGATGCGATCTTAAAATTATACATAGAAGAAAATCTTTCTGCTCAAGCTATTATCGACAAGGGGCACAAGAAAGAGATTGTGGACAAAACGATAAGCATGGTGAAACGGAATGAATACAAGCGGGCACAATGCCCTCCGATACTCCGCGTCAGCGACAAGGCTTTCGGACAAGGGAGAAAATACCCATTTTAATCAAAACATCTTTATTTCGACTCCATGTATACCATCACCGACAACGACCTGCACGACAGCCTATGCCAAATCTGCATCGATAGCCCCCATTCGCTCCTATCGGAACTGGACGAAAACGCCAAACGGAAAATCATCGATACCACCGTATGCCTTTCCTATAAAAAGGGGGAATTGATCTATCAGGAAGGCAATATGCCCGTAGGACTATTGTGCCTGATCACCGGAAAAGTAAAAATATACAAGGAAGGAATCGGAGGACGCATACAGATCGTACGTATGGCAAAACCCATCGGCTTCATCGGCTACCGGGCATTTTTTGCCGAAGAAATACACATCGCTTCGGCAGAAGCCCTGGAGGACTCGATCATTTGCCGGATCAAAACAGAGCTAATCCTCGACATCGTCCGCAACACCCCGGAACTGGCCATGAGTATCATCCGGGCTTTAGCAACCGACCTGGGTTTCTCGAACCGCCGCACAGTGACCCTCACCCAAAAACACATCCGCGGACGACTGGCCGAAGCCTTGCTCGTACTCAAGGACACCTACGGTTACGAAAGCGACGACTGTACCCTGAAAGTATGCCTCACCCGCGAAGACCTGGCGAACTTGTCCAACATGACCACCGCCAACGCCATCCGCACCCTATCCAACTTTGCCTCAGAAGGCATCGTCAAACTAACCGGAAAAAAAATAAAAATCATCGATAAGGAAGGTTTGGAAGAAATCAATAATTTAGGCTAACATACTCATTGAATGCTAATCTTATCCTTTTACTGTTCTTAATATACGATCGACAAGAACTACTGATTTACAAACCTTGTACTATACACCTTTCTTCATATCCGAACAATTAAAGTCAAACGACTTTAACAAATCATTTTTCTATCACAAACCCATTTCCCCTTCTCTGTACCCTATTTCATTCATTGTCTTTAAGGCGATATAACCTACAAGAAAACCCATCCAACATTCTTATTGACCAACAACCATATACTTTGGCAACGATTTAACGCCCACACCATTCTTTGGGCTAAAAGGAAACGGCTATAAATTCAGCAAGTCTTATCTGATAAGACTTTAAGGAACAAACTCTTTCCCTGATTTAAGTACGGAATAATAATAGATCATATTTACCCGTCAATATATTTATATTGCAAGAATGGAATTTTTGAAAAAATGCGCATATTTGTAAAAGAAACATATCCATTGGCGGCGAGAAAAGGGTACTTTCTGACATCAAAGTTATAAAAATCATGGAAATCAAAAATAGCTTATATTGCCTTTGTATTTTAATGGCAACGGCTTGCACAACCCCAAAACAACTTCCCATCGATCGACAGGCGTTAGTTCACCGGAACAATCCCCATGTCGTGGCATTCGATCCTCTATCTCCCTTATCTGTCGGAAATGGAGAATTTGCCTTCACAGTCGATGTTACCGGATTACAAACTTTTCCGAGAGCTTACGACAAAGGTATCCCCTTAGGTACACAAGCGCAATGGGGGTGGCATAGCTTTCCCAACACAGAACGATACGAACACAAAGAAACATTAGTCGGATATGACTTCGGACGTGGAAGACTGGAGCCTTACTCCACCCAAAGCCACCGGAATGAACGGCAAAAAAATGCAGAAAACTGGTTCAGGGCAAATCCTCATCGCCTGCACTTAGGAATTATTGGTTTGGAACTACCGGAACAAATCCAACCTTCAGACCTTCAGCATATCGAGCAAAAATTGGATATGTGGAAAGGAGTCATTGAAAGTCGATTTTCATTAAACCATCACTCCGTAGAAATACAAACAGCCTGTGACCCTCAACGTGACAGGATTGTTGCAAAAGTCTCATCGTCTTTAAAACCCGGTATTAAATTCCACTTTCCTTACCCCACCGGAGCTTGGGGAGAAAACGGATGTGACTGGCAAAAAAACGATTTACACTCAACGACGATTGTTAGCCGATCTGCCCGATCAGTAGTCTTAGAACGTAAAATAGACACGACAACCTATTATGTAGCCATTGAATGGAAAGAAAAAGCAGAATTTATAGAAAAAGAGAGAAATTACTTTGTATTGATGCCGCAAGACAATGAACTATCCTTCTCCTGTTCCTTCACAAAGCAACTAATCACCGAAAGACAACCTACCTATAAAAAATCGATCAAAAATATTGCCACCCACTGGAAATCATTTTGGGAAAAAGGTGCGGCTGTCGATTTCTCCGACTGTAAAGATGTTCGTGCGAAAGAGTTAGAACGCCGGGTGGTATTGTCACAATATTTATTGGCGATTCAATGTGCAGGCTCTACTCCTCCTCAGGAAACAGGATTAACTTATAACTCGTGGCATGGGAAATTTCACCTCGAAATGCTTTGGTGGCACCAATCCTGGTTGGCACTTTGGGGACATCCCCAACTACTCGACCGTACCTTAGAATGGTTTTACAAGGCTTATCCCATTGCCAAAGAGATAGCAGAACGACAAGGATTCGAAGGAGTTCGATGGATGAAAATGACCGATCCTTCTGGAATGGAAGCCCCTTCGTCGATAGGTTCTTTTCTGATCTGGCAACAACCACACCCTATTTATTTGGCAGAACTACTTTATCGGGCTAATCCTTCTCCGGAATTAATCCGGAAATACAACAAGCTGATACAAGAAACAGCAGAATTCATGTACTCATTTGCCACTTACGACGAAGCAAGAGACCGCTACATACTGAAAGGTATTATCCCGGCACAAGAAACGTTCAAACCCGAAGGTACGATAAACCCGCCCCTTGAATTATCCTACTGGCATTATGCCATGAAAATCGCCCAAGAATGGCGCATACGTTCAGGGGAAACACGAAAACCGGAATGGGACACATTGATAGACAAGCTATCCCCACTTGCTGCAAAAGATAGTCTTTATTTAGCAGCGGAAACAGCACCGGATACTTATACTAATCCCCGTTTTACCTCCGATCACATGGCAGTATTAGGCGCATTGGGAATTTTACCCGAATCAAGATTAGTGGATAAAAATTTAATGAAAAACACGCTCCATTGGGTTTGGAACAACTGGAATTGGAACAGGACTTGGGGGTGGGATTACCCCATGACAGCCATGGCTGCAGCCCGTTTAGGTGAACCCGAAAAAGCAGTAGATGCTTTACTGATGGATAAACGGACAAACACCTATTTGAAAAACGGTCATAACTATCAGAATCATCTCCTGCGCATCTATCTTCCGGGAAATGGAGGCTTGCTAACCGCAATCGCCATGATGTGTGCAGGCTGGGACGGCTGCACACAACCCAATCCGGGCTTTCCCAAAAACGGAAATTGGAATGTGAAATGGGAAGGCTTATACCCTATGCCCTAAAACAAAAGGGGATATGCTAAATAAAAACAAATGATTTTCTATCTGAAATAGATCACAACAAGCTATACCCTATCCCGTCATAGAAACTTTGTGATTTTTTCTGTAACGAATCTGTAACGAAACCCTGTCTTTTGGGGTTTTTTAGTGTCTTTGGGTATTACAGCCGTGAAAGCCAAATCCCGTAGAACGCTGATTCTACGGGATTTGGCTTTATTTGTCCGCCTAATGGCTTGACTTTCAGCGGAGAGGGAGGGATTCGAACCCCCGGACCTGTGACAGTCAACGGTTTTCAAGACCGCCGCGATCGACCACTCTGCCACCTCTCCTTTGCTTTTGCGGTGACAAATGTACGACAAAAATCAAATTATCAAAAATAATTTCAAGAAAAAATATAATATAATTTTTGCTTGCTCCTTCACTATTTTATAATTAGATACCAATCAAACATTTATGATTTACAAGCCTCCTAAACAAAATTAGGGAAACTTTCAAATTCCGGCTTCCGTTTAATCATAAAATTGAGAAAAACTATGTTTATTACGACGGAAAATATTCTATTGATCGGTTCGATATTATTTTTTATAAGTATTCTGATCGGTAAAACAGGTTCCCGTTTGGGCGTTCCGGTTTTACTTTTATTCCTCATCATCGGAATGCTTGCCGGGAAAGACGGCGTCGGTATTGAATTTGAAAGTCCGGCAGCAGCACAGTTCATCGGGGTAATCTCACTCAGTATCATTTTGTTTTCCGGTGGGATGGATACAAAAATCGAAGAAATACGCCCTGTTGTAAAGCAAGGAGTTTTATTGGCAACTGTCGGCGTCCTGCTGACAACGCTCCTTACAGGAGGCTTCATATATCTGGTCTCCCGCTGGGCATTTCCCGGCTACGCAACAACATTAATCGGTTGCCTGCTTTTAGCAGCTGTGATGTCGTCCACCGACTCGGCTTCGGTCTTTAACATTCTTCGTTCTAAAAATCTGAATTTAAAACACAACTTACGCCCTCTGCTTGAATTGGAAAGTGGAAGCAATGATCCTATGGCTTACATGCTGACCATTCTATTGATTCAGATTATACAAACCGGAGAAATAGAATCGGGACAAATACTGCTTTCGCTTATTGTCCAGTTTTCAGTCGGAATATTGGCAGGTTATCTTTTAGGCAGATGTGCCGTCTGGATTTTAAATCACCTAAAAATAGATAATCCTTCTCTCTATCAAATCATTTTACTCACTTTTGTTTTCTTTACTTTTTCTTTCACCAATGCTTTGCAGGGAAACGGTTATCTCGCTGTGTACATTGCCGGGCTCGTGGTAGGTAATCGGCGTATCGTTTACAAGAAATATATCATTAACTTTTTCGATGGCTTAGCCTGGCTATTCCAGATCACGATGTTTTTGGCGTTGGGTTTACTTGTCAATCCGGTGGAATTGGTGGATGTGGCCTGGATCGGCCTGTTGATCGGAATTTTTATGATCATTATTGCGCGTCCGGTCAGTGTGCTGCTTTGTCTTCTTCCGTTTAAATGGATGACCTTTAACAGCCGTCTTTTTGTTTCCTGGATCGGGCTAAGAGGGGCTGTTCCCATTATATTTGCCACTTATCCCCTACTCGCCGGAATCCCGGAAGCGAAACAAATTTTTAATATCGTATTTTTTATCACCCTTCTCTCATTGCTCATTCAAGGTACCACAGTTCCACTTTCGGCCAAATTACTGAAACTATCATTTCGGGTGAAAAAAATTCCCAAAGCCTTTGAAATGGAATTACCCGAAGAAGTAAAATCGGTCATGTCCGAAATAACGATCACCCGGGATATGTTGAGTGCAGGTGATTACCTGATCAATTTACCTTTACCCGAAAATACGTTAGTTGTACTAATTAAACGATTCGGGCGTTTTTTTGTCCCCAACGGATGTTCACAGCTATTCGAAAATGACCAGCTTTTAATCATTTCCGATAACGAAACCGACCTTAAAAAGATATATGAAACTTTAGGAGTAGAAGATTACACCATTACCAAAAATTAATCCGGCAAGAAAGGCTTGTTCAAACATTCAGCCTTCCTTACCGGACAATTCTATATAAATCTAAAGGTTACCGGATTATTTCGCATATCCCACCGGATGGTTCATAAACAACCGCTGGGAATCTTTCAGTTTAAGCGCTGATCTCAGTTTTGCCTGATCCATCGAAGCCCTGGGCACGGTTACCAATCCTGTCCCGGCACAAAAGATAGAAATATTTTGAGAAACTATACCGGCATCCATCGATGGCATCGACGCATCGCCTTTAAAAGGGTCGAGATCACCGACCACCACGATGCACACAGGAGCTTTCGCCACAAATGCCTGACCACCTCCCACGGCAGGTCTGAAATCACCTTTAGCCACAGGTTTCAGGCTATTCGTTTTTGCTTCATAAAGATAAGCACCTTCCGGCAAGCACACATAAACATCTATCTCCTGCTTGTTCATGGCAGTAGGAGCTGTACGTTTACCCGATTCCGGACGATTTATTCCATTTGCCGCCCACAGCAGGTCGGATAAGTCCTGAAGACTCAAAGCCTTATCGGCATATTCCCGGGTGGATTGCCGCTTCTCCAATGCCTGCATAACGGGTAAACCTCTCTGAGTATTAGGCTTATTCAACTGAATCGTTTTTAATTCCTGGGCATTTATACCTGAACAAATCCCAACTAATGTCACAAATAACAGTATTTTTTTCATAATTCTCATGTTTTGTTTGACATGCAATTTAAACATTTCTGACTGAAAGTTTACTTTTATATGCCTATTTTCTATTTATAAATTTCATTCAATCGTTATTTCAGTAAACGAAATCTTTGAATTAAAAGTTTATCCAACAGGTTATTGCCAGTAAAAATTTCCCCCGCCACCGGATTAAATAATGAAACAATCTTTCAACTTATATATCCATTTTCTTGTCCTTTATATTTATCTTTAAATCGATCGATTTTCTATCTCAATATTCTTGCATTTAATTATTAATTCCTATATTTGCAACCGCAAACAAATGAAGTTCTTCCATAAGCCTGATCGCTTTCATGTTGGTTAAATAAAAAGGTGGGCAACCGATCGTTTGAAACGATCGTGAAACACAGGCCAATATAAACAGAAGATAATCAATTTGTTACAAAATCGGGGCGTAGCTCAGTCCGGTAGAGTACACGTCTGGGGGGCGTGTGGTCGCAGGTTCAAATCCTGTCACCCCGACTGTTAATGTCAAGGAGTTAAGTTTAAAACTTAGCTCCTTTTTCTTTTTATCATCAATAGACGCCCAAAAGAGGATAGGAAAAAGGAAGCATCTTCTATATAGGGATTAAGGGAATAATAAGGATTCATTAAATTTTAAGGTGACATTTCTATAAGACATGACAGGGATCCTCCCCTCTTTTTTTAATCTCAAAGAATATTAAGAAACAGCCCTGAATAAGAGCACAAATAAAAAAGAACAGGGACTGTCCTTAACTTGTCAGACAGTCCCTATTCAATAAGAATCAAGAATTTGTTTTACGTTTCTTTACCTCGTCCACGAGTTTCGAAAAGGATTTATCTCTCTTGCGCTTTTCATGCTCGGAAGTGGAGAAATGCCAGGCTTCCCGTTTAAGTTTCAGGTAGCTTTTGTATACTTTGACATCCAACATGCCTTTATTTACTGCTTCTAAAACGGCACAGCCGGGTTCATTGGTATGGGTACAATCTTTGAAACGACACGATGATGCATAGTCGGAAATATCCAGCATTTCGGCCAATGAATCGAGGTCGTCCACCGCCAAACCAAACTCCCGAACCCCCGGAGTGTCGATTAAAACACCTGCTCCGTCCATCAACACCATTTCCCGGCGGGTAGAAGTGTGCCGTCCTTTTCCTGTCGATTGGCTTATTTCGGACGTTACTAACGCCGACTTTTCGCATAGCGCATTCACCAGGGAGCTTTTCCCGACACCCGAAGAGCCAATAAACACTACTGTTTCTCCCGGCAATATGGATTCCCGTAACCGGGATATAGTCCGGGAATGATGGATGCTGGTGAAAAACACCGGAACCTGACGGGCAATGTGTTCGATAGCTTCTTCTGTCCCCAATTCATCAAAGTCTAAATCAGCTTTATTGAGAATCAATACGGGAGCGATATTTTCTTCCAAAATTTGAGCCATGAAGCGTTCTACCCTGCGAACATTGAAGTTGTCATCGAGGCTTTGCACGATAAATGCTTTATCGACATAGGAAGCGATGGCTTGTTTATCGGCAATCGTTCCGTTTTTCTTTCGGTATAATGTCCGCTCACGGGGCAATATATCTACGATTATCCCTTTGCGGTCGCCGAATGGTTGGAAGATCACCCAATCACCCGTACAGGGTAGCTCGACATCCGATTTCCCATACATCATATTCCCTGTTAACTCACATTGAAACAGTCCGTTTTCGGAAACCACGTCATAACAAGTGCGATACACGATGGTTACCCGTCCGTGAGATAATGTTTTATAGGCCGACTTTTGTTTTAGTTGGTCCAATCCGTTGTTCCAACCATAGGTATTTAAATGAATCATTGTGTTATCTTTTTTGCGATATAAAATACATAGCCGTAGAATTTTTTATATTTATCGTATAATCCTGCATCATAGTGTTGATATGCGATAAATTCTTCGGCGGTTTTATTTCCTGCATATTTATTCAGGAACATTTTTTGAGCAACAACCTGTGGAGCATAGTAATGCTCTGTCCAGCAATTTTCCGGGAGAATAAATGTGGCTACGGGAAGATAGCCCGCCTTCTGAATCTGGGCTACTTTATTCGGAATCGTATCCATTTCGGGATAAGCGTCCATCCAGAAATTATGAATCTCTGCCGGGCGTTCCTCTGTAAACCACGAACTTTCAGAAACGGCGATATAACCATTGGGCTTCAGGTATTGCCGCCACTCATTCAACCCGCGTTCGAAACCGATATTATAAATGGCTCCTTCCGACCAAATGAGGTCTAATTCTTCTTTTCCGAACGGGAGTTCCGCCATCGAACCGACAATCCCGTGTACTTTATCCTGAAGATTCAGTTTCAAGGCATTCCGATTGAAGCGATCGATAAATCCCGGAAAAAAGTCAAGACCTGTAATATATCCCGGTGCATGTTGAGCCAAAACCATAGTCTGTCCGCCTGTGCCGCATCCGATGTCGGCAATAAGGGATTTGTCCGTGAGGTTATCTATAAAGCTCAGGGCTTTCAACGTAACTTCGGGACTTCCGGGACCCTGACGCTCTGTATTTAAAAAATATTCACAGATCAAATTAAAATCGAATCCATAAATTGTTTTACTTTCGTTATTCATGTTCTTTTAAGTATAAGGCATACACATGAAAGCATAACAATGCCATCATCGTTGCATGCAGATTAAAATTTAATTGATATAAAATAGAAACTATCCCCGGATAGAATTACCCGAGAACAAACGAAAGGACAACCTGTACAGGAAATACAGATTGTTTACAACACCAAATCCGACTTTAATTGAGTTTTTAACATGCTGTAAAGATAAGCAATTTTTTATTTGCCGGAAATATGCTGCAAAATAATAACCAAAGCATTGCCTATTCCCTAAAAGGACAGACATTCCCCCCTATCGATATAACCCCATCCTTAGAAGGGGTATCCGATGGCTAAATTTAACACCAATCCTTTCCAGAAAGATCCGGTAATGTTGTAATAACCGGATTTACCCGTATCATAAGGAGCATGTAAAGGTATTCCGAGGTCTGCCCGGATCACAATGTAAGTAATGTCGTAACGCAAACCGAAACCAGTTCCCAAAGCCAGCTCTTTCCATAAATTTTTCACCTGGAACACTCCACCGGGACGCTGTTCTTCTTTTCTCAGCAACCAAACATTCCCGGCATCCATGAACAATGCCCCATTAAAACGCTCGTAGATTTTAAAACGGTATTCCACGTTGCCTTCCAGCTTAATATCCCCGGTCTGGTCTAAATAAGAAGTGGATGACTTGGGAGGATGATAGCTTCCCGGTCCGATGGAACGGATGTGAAAAGCACGGATACTGTTAGAACCGCCGATATAAAATTGTTCGCTATAAGGCATCACTTTCGAGTTGCCGTAAGCATAGCCGATTCCTCCCATAATACGGGTGGCCAACTGATTACGATTGTCGATACTCTTATATCCGATCAATTCCGTGGTCAATTTCAGAAACTGTGAATAACGGTTGTTGAATATTTTCTTTCCTTCCCCCTGCCGATTTCCGGTTAGATACTGTATCCCGGATATTAAATTACCTGCCTGCGTCAATGAAGTTTGCCAGAATAACCGGTTCGGATTCCGGTAGCTCGCCGGACGATCATACGTATACGTGTATGACATCGAAGGGATAAACTGATTTCTGAAACTCTGAGCCACCGAAGGGTTTTTATTGACAATGGAATCAAAAGCATGCGATGTCCTTAATAGATAGGTATAATTCAGCTTAAAGGGAACAACCGTGTGATAATTCCGTTGCGAAGAATTAAAATCATACGACCCGCTCCCCCAAAATGAAATCATCCGGAAATAGTTGTGCCTGTTCAGTAAATCCGTACCGATCTGGAACTGCGTCTGCTCCCTCCTGTCCCGGTTCGTCTTCATAAATTTAGGAACTAACAGCCGGGGGACGGATAAATTAAAGCTTCCACCCAATTCATAAGAATTGATCAACCCGGAATTTCCATTTGCATTCTTATTTCCTCCGATCTGCCATTCATACGCCCCTGTCAAACGGAAAGATAGATTTTCCGCCCGTTTGAACAGGTTGTGGTTGCTGATTCCCAATATCAATCCCGGTCCTAACAGGTTATTCGACTTCGAAGACACATCCACCTCCACTTCCGTTTCCACAGGCAAGGCATAATCTCCGTGAATCTGCATATCCAGCGTTCTTCCCTGCACCGTATCGGGAACGGTGATCGTCATGTTGGCAAACTTGAACACTCCTAATTGCACAAAATTCGCTTGTGTCCGGTTTTGACGGGCAGCAGAATACTTTTGTCCCGGCCTTACCTTCACCGCCCTGGATATTACATTCGGTTTCAGGTTCTGGGGGCGCTGGTAAACAATCTTAATCCCGTCTTCATACAAAGAATCCAGCTGGTTATCGTTCGAATTACCTTTGAGGATCACTTTTATTTCACCCAGCTTATAAGGGTGTAAAGCATTGGGAGGTATCCCCTGTTTTAAACCGATCCGAATATCCACCACTTTTTTTCCAACGGTAGTGTCGGCCAAAAACTCAATGTATCCCGGCTGAAAGAAATAATACCCTTCATTCCGCAAACGCTCCGAAATCCGCTGGCGTTCTTCATTCATCACGTTAATGTCATATTGGTCCCCCGTTTTCATGTAAGTCCTTGCCATAGAAGCCCGCACAATGCTATCCATCCGGGGATTCCACCCCCACAGTTGAATCGTTCCATATCTAAACGGTTCCGGCAGTTCCACCCAATAACTGATTTTCGCCTTTTTCGGGTTTCGCTTAGGGATCACTTCATATTTAGACTGAGTGCCGTAAAAACCATAGTCTTTCATGGCATTATCCACCATTTTCAGTCTTAATTCGGGTTGTACGTCCGAAATCAGAACCGGTTTTTTGGATAATTTCCGGTAAAGCCACCATTTGAAGCCTTTCTCTTTCTTTATATTCCAATTATACACCCACAATCCGATAGGTAGAGGGGTACGCAGATAAGGAGAATAAAGGGGATTATTCGGACGAACGGATAAAGGCGATGAAGCGGACGATTTTTGTACTCCCGTGAGTTTTACATTTTTAGGAGCTTTTATATCCATTTTTTTCACGCCAACGTAAAGTGTTTCGTTCTCCGTCAGTTTTTTCGTAGTGGAACACGACGGCATCACACATGAACAGTAGATTGTAAAAAATAAAAAGCATAGCATAAGTTTCAGCCTATGCCTGTCTATCCTCCTATTTTTCCCTGTAATTCCCATGTTCAATTTTCTTTTACCGTTCCTGTGTTTTTCACTGTTTCCTGTTTCGATTTCCGCACGAACAAGTCCCTTACTTTACGAAAACTCCTCCGCCATACAATACCGATACCCGTTTGCACCACTTCACCTTCCAAAACGCTTTCATAGTTCGAATGGCGGAAAACCTTTAAAAACAAGTTTCTTTTTTTAGTGAAACGGTATTCAATCGAAATATCGTCCACCAGATTATCCTGAAGGTTATTGTCCGCATTTCCTTCGTTATTGTCCGAGGATACCCTTCCTCCGATCTTCACGCTTACTTTATCGTTAAACAGCTGCTTCGAGAACTGATAGGTGAAATCCGTGCGGGTTGTTTCGCTATCGGTATTATAGGAATCGAATCCGAAAGTCAATCCTGTTTTCCGGGTATATTTATTCAGCTCATTTTCCACAAAACCATACAGCGCATTATTCGCCATGTTTCCACTGTTCGAACTTACAGCTCCCGGTCCGGTATAAGTTCCGTAGATCAGGAGATTCAT
This sequence comes from uncultured Odoribacter sp., assembly GCA_900541415.1. Taxonomy (GTDB): domain Bacteria; phylum Bacteroidota; class Bacteroidia; order Bacteroidales; family Marinifilaceae; genus Odoribacter. Next base: position 54,361 of record UQJP01000003.1, read on the forward strand.
CGCCTGTTTCGTACGTTCCTCCGGTGAAAAAGTTGCTAACTGATTCTGAATCACCATATCATTAGGAGCGGAAAGGTCAAACGTAATCTCCGGTTTCGACAAGGTGTTCTGAATCCGGATAATCGATTCAAAGGTAACCAGCCTGTTCCGGTCGCCGTCCTCCACCGTTGCCTTCACCTGTTCGTTCGCCGATATGCTCAATCTCGGATTCACCACATCGCCTGTCCACTCCACATAGCTTCCCGTCTGTATATTAAACACCTTTTTCCCGGCAACAGGCACATTATAGGTTACTGTCCCACTGGTCAGGGTGTATTTCCCGGAAAGCGCCAAACCGCTTTCCGGATCCATAGAAAGGATCAGGTTTCCCCCTCCCTGGATCAGCACATTGTTTTGTCCGTCCTCCGACAAATATACACTCATCTTGACATTATCCCCGATCTCGACCAGCATCTTCAACATGAAATTATTCACATTCACCCGGTTGGTCAGATCGTCTTTCTCCGTTAATGAACTATCCCGGAAAGAGACGAAACGCACCAGATCGATGCTTTTATCCTGCAATTCAGGATCGGAACTTCTCAAAGTATAGGTAATCGCGGTATTATTGAGTAAATTCACATTTCCCGTCACACTCAGGGCAGAAAACGCCCCCGCCATACGGGCATTCAAATCTACGTAGGCTTTACCGAAGATCATAGACGACGGATTTTGCTTAACGTTCACCACCTGAAAGTTCTGTCCGTTAATAGTCAGGTTCGCCCCCAGTTGGTCGAAAGGCATCAACTGAATATCCCCGTTCATCGTCAGGGTGCTTTGGTTCGGGGCAAAAATACGGAATCGATTAAACAACAGCTTGTTATCCTCTATCACAATCCGTCCGGTATCTAATCCAAAAGTAGTGCCGATCATCAACAATTCCGCCGTTCCTCCTTCAAAGGCCAGTCCTCCTTCCAACTCCGGCTTTTCGAGCGTTCCCCGAAACCGGACACCTCCCACCAATTTTCCCTGAAGATTCAGCAGGTTATTAGGCATAAAAGCATTTACCACATATAGAGGGAAATCGCTAATGTCCACATCTACAAAAATATTTTTATCGTTTTCTCCTGTTGAAAATTCTCCTTTTGCCACAGCCCGCCTCAAACTATCCAGCTTCAATTCGAAATCAACGGCATGAGCCGAGAAATGTTGTCCCGCAGAATATTTCATTCCCAATTCAACCGTACCGATGCGTTGCTGCTGGTAATAAAATTCATTCACCGCAATTTCCCCGTTCACAGCCAAAGCATCATCCAGGCTATATAACAACAAATCGGTATTCAATTGTCCTGCCAAATCGGGAGAGAAAGGTAACAAGCGGGTAAGCGCAGCCAAATCCACCCCCTTGATCTCCACTTTAAGGCGTTCTTTTTGGTTTCCCTCATCTCCTAACGATTGTATGCTGATCAATTTATCGGCATACGCAAAACGCAAATTCGCATCGATCTTTCCCCCTTCCCTGATTACGACCTTATTATCCGGATTGACAATCCAACGGCGATAGCCCAAAATGGGAGTGATCGGGAAGAAACTCGCCGATACCACACTATCCTCTAAGGTCACTCCTATTCCCAAATTAAATCCTACCTCTCCCTGTCCATCCTTTTGTTTTAACTCTGTCCGCAGGTGATTCCCCAACATATTTCCCGTTACGTTCACATGGAACGGCCCTTTTTGCTCATTCGCCGATCCGTCCACGTTAAATGCATAAGCCAGGCTCCGGTCACGCTGCCAGGTGGTCAGCGAAACTGAATCCAACCTTACTCCGGCATAATAAGGAGCATCGATCCGGGTGGTAAAACGGAAACCGCTTCCCTCCCGAACCGACGTCGTGACAGAAAGATGACGGAAACCGATGTTACGGGCTTTCAGAAACCTCGCCACCGTATTTTGCTGTCCGCTATTCATCTGGATTGTAAAGTCAGGCAAATAAGCGTCCACCTGCTCCATATCGATATTTTTCTTTTCGATTTGCCGGGTCACTTCCGCAGCCGCAGCCCCCAACAAAGCTACGGTTTTCATCAGTCCGGTATCGACTTTGGCCGATAAGGTGAAGTCACCCGAATTTACAGACACGTCCGTCTTTGTCCGGTTACTTTCCAGGTCGAGTTCGATATCGCCCAAACTATATCCCCGATTTTCATCCCTCATATAAATAGAGTCCAGCCGGGTTGTTAATCCGTAGGTATCTCCTTCTCCCTGTGAAGCCCGGATGTTAATTCCCAACCCCACCGCCAATGGGTGAGGCATCAAATTCAATTCTTTTAAATCGACATTCGCCACCCGCCCCTTTATTTCAGCTTCATACCGTTTTTCCACGGAATCGGCCCGGAAAGTCAAATCGAATTTCGCTGCCGGGTCGGCACTCTGTAATTTACCATTTAAATGGGTTTGCCGTACTGCCGCCTCCAATTCTATATTTTCATAAATATGCCTTTTGTATTCAAACGCCCGTATCCCCGCCGTTATTTCCGCTTCTGCTTTCCGCCAATCCCAGCCGCGTCCTGCCAACCGGAAATCGGCACTCACACTTCCCAGTGAGTCCGCCGGAAGGAAGCGATTTAAGGGAAAATCGTTCAACACCAATGTCGCGTTATAAATTTCAGCCGGCATATTGTAGTTCGCCTCGATCAGTAAACACCCGTTTTTCTGACAAAGCCTGCCGGAAAAATCCATTACCCCCTTCACGGCTTTCAAATTTGCCGAAAGACTGAGGTTGCGGGGGATATTCACCCCTTCCCCTTTCAAAAAATCGTTTAGGAAACTAATATCGGGCAAAATTCCCTGAATTTTAAAATCACCGGAAATCTTGTTCAAATCCCGGAAAGAAGAAAGATTTCCATTGGCGGTAAAATTCAAATGCCCGGGCATGGAAACCGCCATCCGGCTAACGTCTACCCGGTCGGAACCAACAGCACAGGTTGCTTTTATATCGACAGTCTTATTTTTGATCTGTCGGGGCAATTGGCTATAAAAAGGCTCTATGTCCGCCAATCCTACCTGCGCATCGAGGGTGACCTTCAAAGGCGCTTTTTCGATCAATCCGGTAATATCCGAGTCCGAACGAATATCCATGTTCAGACTGCTATTTCGGGTATGGATATACACTTTTCCAACGCTGGTTTCCGTCGAATCCAAATCGACATCCGCCTGCATTTGCCGTATCTCTATACCATCCCGTTGCACCGCCTGTAAATCACGGAGATCAGCCCGCACAATCGTCCCCCGGTTATATATGCTGTCTATTTTCACTCCAATGCCCGACAACATCACCGCCGCTTGTTGCTGCCCGTCAGAAGTCAATGAAAAGGCACTGTTTTTCATCCACAGGGTTCCCGCCCTCACCGTCCACTGGCTTTTAGAAGTATCCGCGCCATCTGTCATTCCGGGAGAATCGGGCAAAGAATCTTTTGATGCACTCCCGGTTTTCAAGTCGCACCATGCCCCGTCGATCGAAACCCCTTCTACGTCCACCGTCTGTCCACCCAAACTCACAATTCCCTGCGTGAGCTGCCCTTCGCCGATACCCGCTCCCAGATAAGGCATCGTTGCCGATTTCATACTAAAACGAATCTGCCCCAAATCTATTTCCCCTACACTGAATTTCCAATCTACCGGATTGGAAACCGCCGTGTCGGGCTGAGTGTTCTCTCCCGTCTCCAGAGAAATGGCCGCTTCCCTCAATTCTATCGTCTTCGCATCGATCCACTTTTTCTTTAAATGAACTTCTCCCGCAGCCAGCTGTAAGCGTCCGGCTTTCACATCCAAACCCGTATTCACGGTATCGCCCGGCATAACGAATTTCACGTTTTCCAACAATAATTCGTTCATCCCCAATCGTTTTTGGAAAATATGCCGCAAGCCCACATCCAGATGTAACGATTCGAATGCCACCAGCGTATCGGTAGCCGATTTCCCGGCATATACATCCTCTAATTTCAAATCCAGGGGGAAACCGATAGACAATTTTCCGATACGGGCATCCAGTCCGTAATGGTCTGTCACATAGGAAATAATTTGTTTTTTGGCAAAGCGCTGAACAGGAGGCAGATATAATAATAACACGATCAGCACGATCAATACAATGATCGCCAGCAACGTCCTGAACAGATATTTAAGAAAGCGCTTCATGTTATTATTTCACTTCCGAAGATACATATTTATTTACAACTTATTAACGAATCTCACAGGTTGCTGTTACAAAGAAAGCTTTTTTAATTTAAAATTTCCGGCAGAATCCTTTAGAATCACCAGCCACCAGCTTCAGCGATCGCTTCAGGCGTTCCCAAATCCATAAATCTCCCGGTATAAGGATACATGCGCAAAGGTTTACTCTTTGCCCGGGCAAGGTATTCGTCAATAATGGAAAAAACACCGGAGTAAATGAAATTTTCTAAAAAATCGGGACTAATGATGTGAATCCCGCAAAAGCTATAATCTTTCGACTGAAAAAAATTTTCATCTACCATTTTTTGCTCCCCGGTTTGTTTGTTTTCCCAACCTTTCAGCACTCCTGCGGCATCGAACTTCAAAACCCGCTCTCCTTGTGACGGGCGGGTAACTAAAGTCACATAATTATGGGCCGCTTCATGAGCTTTGGACAATTCATCCAAATTCAGATCGGAAAGAATATCCACATTATGAATCAGCACAGGTTCTCCCGTCCGAAACAATCTGCGGGCTTTCAACAATCCCCCTCCGGTGTCCAGTAAACAATCGCGTTCATCGGAAACCACCACATCCATCCCGAAATAATTCCGGGCAGCTAAAAAATTTTCTATCATCCCGGCGTAATGATGCACATTCACCACAACGCGCCCCACCCCGGCTTCTTTCATTTTCAAGATCACGTGCTCCAGCAATGGTTTTCCCTTCAATTCCACCAATGCTTTCGGGCGGTCGTCGGTCAAAGGACGCAGGCGGGTTCCGAGTCCCGCCGCAAATATCATTCCATCCATATCTTATCACCTCCCCATGAGGCTTGAATCCTGCCGTCTTGCAACAGCTTATATTTCTATCATTTTATTTTTTATCGCATACATCACCAAAGCCGCTGTGTTCCGGCATCCGGTTTTGCTCAGTAAATTGGCACGGTGTTTATCTACGGTACGCTTGCTAATGAATAGCTCGTCGGCAATTTCCTGATTCGAAAGCCCCCGGCAAACGTGAAAAAGGATTTCCAGTTCCCGCTCCGAAATCTCATTATCCGTTCCCTCGTGCTGTTCCTGTTTATTATTATCCCGCATACTGTTGAGGATATTCACTAATAGCTCCTCAGAAAAATAATTTTCACCTTCCGCCACTTTTCTTATTGCCATGATTACTTTTTCTATCCCGGCATTTTTCAGGATGAACCCTTTCACCCCGGCGTCCACCATTTTATAATAGTATTGCTCATCCCCATACATCGACAGCACGATGATCTTTATGTCGGGCTTCATCCGCATAGCCACCTGTGTCGCCTCTATTCCGTTCATCCCCGGCATTTCAATGTCCATCAACACCACATCGCAATCCACAAATGAAAGGTTTTCCACAAATTCGTTTCCACTCGATGCTTCAAAGATATGCTGCACAAAATCCTGAGTAGACAACAATAGTTTCAACCCTTCCCTAAATAATTTATGGTCGTCGACAATATAAATTTTCAATTTCTGCATAATGATACGATTAAAGCCAGAACACCTGTTCTCTCCGGATAATCTATCCGTTTCAAATTTACAAAAATATCCCTTAATTCACCTTTAGATAGGCATTCGCCCGCATTCCTTTTCCATATTCGCTGACAATATCAATATCCCCATTACCCGATTGCAGCCTATAACGCATATTGTTCAATCCCATTCCCTCATGTATATCTAAAGTATTCACATCGAAACCGATCCCGTTATCGGAATATTCCAGGTATAATACCCCCTCTTCCAGTTGCAGGTCTATTTTAATCTTAGAAGCGGCAGCATGCCGTAACGTGTTATTTATCAACTCGCAAACCACCCGATACATAATCACTTCCACATTATAGGCGAATCGTTGCCCCTGGATATTGGTGGTGAATTGGATTCCAAAGGTTTCGTTTTGCCCCAGGTGTCTGATGAACGATTGAATCGCATCCTGTAAACCGAAATTATTCAGGATGTGCGGACTGATATTGGCGGAAATGTCCCGGACTCCCACAATGGCTTCATCTACGGCCTGTTTCAGATTCTGTTTTATTTTTTCGTTTACTTCGGATTTACTATTCACATCCAATCCTGACACTAACATTTTAATCACACTCAGCAGAGGCCCTAAACCATCGTGCAATTCTTTGGCAAAATGCTGTCTTTCCTGTTCCTCGGTTTTGATTACCGCCGACAATACCCGCTTTTCCGTTTCACGCCGGAGCTCGTCGAGCCGCCGCATAAATTGAAAAATCTTACGGATATAAAATACCCCTATCAGGAAAAGCAGCGATATGACGAAAGCCATCCAGCGCTGTACGATCAGTAACTCATCCTCCATTTCAGGATAAATCGTAGGCCACAGTTCAAACGCCCGCGACACCACCATTAGAATGAATCCGGTGGAAATCAGAATCCAGGAGGAATTGAATTTTGTCCGCTTGAACAGGCTGATTGCGATTCCGGCAGCAAGCACCTGAAAAAGCAATGACATATATACGACGATGGTCGATAACATAGTTGTTTAGTTTAAGAAGTGATCTAATATACGTTTTTCTTCTTAGAACGGATACCCGATGGCGATATTGAATACCGATTGTTTAAATACCACTTCCCGGAATCCCCAATTACGGTTCGCCCACAGGAAGCGGTCGCCCTGTGCCTGTGACGGATCGAACATTTTAATCCCCACATCGAAACGAAGCAGGAAATAATTAGCGTCCAGACGCAGCCCCAACCCAGTGCCGGCAGCGAGCTGTTTATAAAATTCTGTACTCAGCTTTGTTCCGGGGCGGTCTTCATATTTCGTGATGTTCCATACATTCCCGACATCCAGGAATAAAGCACCTTCCAGCAACCAAAACAGCTTGAAACGGTATTCCACATTAGCCTCCAGCTTAAAATCGCCCACATTGTTCGGATAATTATCTTTCGTAGCGTGAGAGCCGGGGCCCAATGTTCTGGAATGCCAGGCACGCATGCCATTCGCCCCCCCGCAATAATAAGCCTCCTCGAACGGCAACGCTTTCATATTGCCATAGGGATACCCCACCCCTATAAACAAACGATACACCACGGAGTTGATCGGATTCACATAGTGATTAAAACGATATTCCCCGTCGGCTTTTACAAATTGGGCGTAACGTACTCCCAGGGCTTTGTAATAATGCCCGTCATTACTTTCCAATACCCGGTTGGCCTGAAACAATTTATCGATTGCCAGCAAAAAGTTTCCGGAAGTTTCTATATTTCCTCTGAAATAGTTATAACTGCTATGTGTCCCCAGCACCTGATCGGTAAACGAAGCCGAAAAGTTCGCCGAAAGAATCATGTGGTCGGTATAGGCACTTTTTATATACTCGTTTTTCAAAGCATTGACAAAATTAAGCGTATCCACATTTTTCATCAACACATAATTCAGGTCGACCAAATCAAAACCGTATCTCCATTTTTTATCTGCCTTATTCCACAGGTAACCGAATTTGGCACTGGCAATCTGCCGCTCGTAGTAACGTGTTTTTTCCCGGCTATACGACAGTGTGACGGAGGTCTTCGGTGCAAAATTACGCCTGAAATCTTTCATCCAAAACACAGGCATCCAGAATTGCGGTGTCACCAATTTCAGCTCCGTACCAAATTCCGTGGTACTGAAAAATTTATTTTCATTCATTCGCTCCTTTTTCAACGCACCCCATATACTCCAGGTTATGTTTTCTCCACCGTGAAACAAATTCCGGTGGCTATATTGGAAATTTCCCCCCACTCCGATATTCCCGGAATTGTTCGTCCCTTCGAGAAAAACGTTATACGACTGCCTTTTCAAGGGGGTCAACAGGATTTCACAGTTCACCACCGCTTCGCCTTTTTCGTTTACACCGGGCTTAAAGACGATATTGATAAATTTAAACAGGTTCAAAGCCTGCAAACGGGCATAGGAAGCCGTTACTTTTTTCACATTGTATAATTCCCCTTCTTTAAATTGGATGGATTCCAATATCACCCCCGGCTTAATTTTCAGTTTACCGGAATAGATCACATCACAATCGCCATATTTCGTACAGACATACGCCGAATCCCCTTCATTCAGCATTAGCAGGGGATTGTAATCCAGGTTCACCTGTATTTTCCCGATAGAATATTTCTGATAAGCCGTAGAATCCGGTTGCTTATCGGCTACGCTCAATAAAAGGTGGACTAATTCCGAACTGTGTTTCCGGGTGGTGTCGGCATAATACTGAATGAAATTTTTCGAGAAATTGAAATATCCGTTTTCCCGCAACATCTTCGTAATTCTTTCCCGTTCATTTTCCAGTGTTTCAATATCCATAGGCATTCCCCGGCGTAACAAGGTGTGGGCCGTATCCGCCAGCATCATTTGCACGATTTCTGTGGAATCCGCCAACTCATTGCTCACATAGCCGTGTTTGTCCCGGAAACTATAATCCTCAACCCGTACCACTTCTCCCGGATCGATATAATATTTCACATGGGCTTTCTTTTTACGAAAAGTCACCGAATCCCGAACCGTGGCGTTGTAATATCCCTTGTTGTCGAGATACAGCTCAATCTGCGATTTGCTGCGGTCGGTCATAAAAGGGCTATATATCACAGGAGCTTCACCGATAGAGCGCAGCCAGCGGTTAAACCGTTTTTCTTCTTTTTTCCCGCTCAGATTATAAAGTCCCAGATGAAAACGGAACACACCCAAGATGCGGGTATTCGGCCTTTGGCGAATTGTTTTTTTCAATTCGCCCGTGCTCATTTTTTTATCTTTCACCTCCAACTTCACCCGGTTGAGCAAATATTCATCTTTCCCGACATATTTGGTTGAAGAACAAGACCAGAAAAGTATCAAGACACAAAAAACAAGTAATATCTTATATGAGGTATTCTCCTTCAATTATCAAAAATGTTATTATTTTTGTATGCGCAACTTAAAAAATTCTCCCGATTTCCAATTTTAGATTGAAAAGACGCAGGTATCTAAAATTTTAAATCAAAATCTGAATGTAAATGCTTAGCAAACACGTAACAAAAATAGTCCAAAACCTCGAAAAAAAGAAATTCCGGGAAAAATATAATCTGTTTAAAATCGAGGGGGAGAAACTCGTTCAGGAACTGCTTGTTTCCGGGATAAAGATCAAGACGGTGATTGCCTATCCCGAATGGCTGGAAAAGAATGGCAGTTCCCTGCAAGGGATTGAAGTAATAGAGGTTTGCGAAAAAGAAATGCACTCTATTTCCAATTTCCAATCTTTGCCCGAAGTGATTGCGCTGGCAGAAATCCCGGAGCATACCTGTGAGGAAGATTCCGTCCGTAATTCCCTGTCGCTGGTGCTCAACGGCATTCAGGATCCCGGAAACCTCGGAACGATTCTCCGGCTGGCAGATTGGTTCGGCATCCGGAATATTTTTTGCGACAGCGATTGTGTCGGAGCTTTTAACCCGAAGTGTGTGCAGGCAAGCATGGGAGCTATCTTCCGGGTAAAAGTTTTTTACACAGAATTAACTTCGCTTATAAAAAAATATAAATCCGAAACATTTCATTGTTATGGCACGTTTTTAGCTGGAGAGAACATTTACCGGACAACTCTCGGCTCTACGGGGTTTATTGTGATGGGAAATGAAGGAAAAGGCATTTCGCCGGACATCGAACAATTGGTAGACTTCCGGCTGACAATTCCCAGTTTCGCCAACAACCCTAATTCCACAGAGTCTTTAAACGTCGGCGTCGCGGCCGGGATTATGCTGTCTGAATTTAAACGAAGAATATGATAACAGTAATCGATAACCTCATAAAAAAGAAATGATGAAAAAAGTAATTGTTTTATTGGCGATTTGCCTGTGCGGTTTTACCGCCTTTGCAGACTTCCCGCTGAACATAGGTATTCACGGAGGTGTAAGCAGTAACCGGATCAAAGTAAAAGACATCCCTTATGAAATAAAGAATAAAGCGCACAGCGGATTCATGGTCGGTGCTTTTTGCCGGGTGAATCTCGGAACTTTATATCTGGAACCGTCTTTGAACTTCTCCCAGAAAAAAAGTGTGATAGAAGCACAGAATTTAGACAGCGAAAGCACCATAAAAATTAATTCTTTCGATATTCCATTGATGGTGGGTGTGAAAATTTTGGATATTTCCATTCTGAAACTACGCGGTTATCTGGGTCCGGTGGTATCTTTTCCGGGAAAAATAAAAAATTTACCGACAGGGATTTCAGACCTGAATACCAAAGATGCCATTTGGAACGGAAAAATCGGTGTAGGCGTGGATGTTTGGAAACTGACTTTCGACATCGACTATGAGAAGAGTTTCCAAAATTTAGGCCATGACCTGAAAGCTCCGCGTTCGTTCAATTTCACGCTGGGATTGAAGATTATTTAAACATATTCCCGGAGTGAAAATGAATACTTCGGGAGTGAATGTATTTTTACAAAAATGAAAATTTGATTTTCAATCCTATCCGAACGAATTAAAGGGGAAATCCACAATATACTCCCCCCTCTTAACAATCGGACGGATTCGTAAGCTGATCTCATATTAAATAAGTCCGGTTTTATACCGGACTTATTTTTTACTCATATCAAATAGAAACAAAGCCTGAATAAATTAAACCGTGAGCCACGCAACACAGGGGCGTACCGATAAATGATGTCACCCTGAATGGTCTCCGCGTTCCGTGTTTTTTCAATTCATTGTTTCTGTAACAGCCCCGATGGATTTACGTTTTTTCTTCTTGCCTTAATGCCATTGTCATCCTCTAAGAAAATGTTACATCGGTCTCCATGATGTCGTATTTCATATGATTAAAATCAAAATAATAAAAGCATTGTTCCTTTTCGGGACAACATTTCTTTTGCCTATTGCCTTCATTCACGCTTTTTACCGTATCTACCCATTTTTCCAGGAAAAAATCGGCACAGCATCGTAAGGAAACAGCTAATTCCTTATCAATCCGCAAGATAAATTAACAAGAATTGTTGAATATATCAGAAAACTTATTATTTTTGTCACCAGGCGTATAAATAATATCTATCTAACTATGAACAAAACAATCTTACCACTCGTGGTACTATGGATTGCTGTATGTGCAATTTCCTGTACCCAAAAAGAAATGACCCCTCTTGAAAAAGACCTGAATGTTTTTTCCGATCCTTTGGCAACGAAATTGAAATTTTGGACTTCCCAAAGCAAGATCGACGAAATGCAAAATGCCGATTTAAAAGCAGCGGCAACGGCACTCAAACAGAAACAATACAGCACCGACTACCGGGTTGCCGATTATAAGGCACATTTAAAGCCCAATATTTTAGGCAGGCAATTGCACATCGGTAGCGGTTACAGTAAATATGAAGGAATCACGGGCATATTGCTTCCAAAAGGCGAACGGACGATTCTGGCAGAAGGGATTCCGGAGGGACAAAAAGTGAATATCATTGTCCCGGACTGGGATAGGCGTGCCCCGGAAGGGGTGAACCCCAGTAAAGACCCCAACGGCTGGGGCATCCATAAAAAAGTATATCCACTGGTAAACGGAGCCAATGTCATTGAAGTTGAAAAAGACGGGCTTGCTTATGTGGATTACTACACCGAAACTCCCGAAATAGCTCCGGCCATCCGAATCCATTTTGTGAATGCCCCGGTAAACGGTTATTTCGATGTTACCCGTAACACCAATGCCGACTGGGACACCTTGCTCGCCCGCGCCGTTTATCCCGTGATCGACGGAAAGGGACGTCACGTACAGATTGCCTATCCGGTAGAAGCCTGCAAAAAATATGCAGCCGGAAAAGGCGTCGAATTATTGACGAACTACGACACGATGGTGGGACTCCAGCATAAATTCATCGGCCTGCAAAAATATAACAAGGTGCCGGACAACCGGATTTTAGCAAGGGTAAATTATAATTACTATATGTTCCGCGATGGCGACGGAGTGGCCTATATGGGAACGAATCCCGGTAATGCCATGGGGATGGTCGTAAAACCGGAAAGCGTAATCAAAGGCGATCCGTGCTGGGGTTTCAACCATGAGGTAGGACACGTCCACCAATTACGCCCCTATCTGAACTGGGGCGGGTTGGGCGAAGTGAGCAACAACATCGTAACCCTTTACGTCACCACCCACTTAGGCAACAAAAGCCGCCTGAGCGCACAAAAGAGCTATGAAAAAGCCCGGAAAAACATTATCGAGAAAAAGATTTCTTATTTAGAAGACGGGGACGTTTTCAACAGGTTGGTTCCGTTCTGGCAATTACAACTTTATTTTTCACAGAACGGGCAACCGGATTTCTATCCGGACCTTCACGAGGCTTTGCGTAATAACGCAGAAAACATGAAGGGCTTAAATCCACGTCAAGACGTGGCGGCCTATCAATTAAATTTCGTGAAACAATGTTGCAAAGTGGGTAACACCGATTTGACCGATTTTTTCACCAAATGGGGATTCCTCAGGCCGGTAACCAAAGAGATGAACGATTACGGCAAATATCAGATCAATTTAACTCAGGAGATGGTGGATTCTTGCAAAGCTGAAATAGCTTCCTGGAATCTTCCGCTTCCCAAAACTGATTTAACCTTGCTTGAAGATTAAATTCTTTTCTTCGGGCAAAGCAGTCTGTCCGCCGGACATACGAAACAGTTCCGGCATTAAAAAGGACCGATCCTGTAAATATGAAATATCCTCCAAAGTCAGGTATAAAACTTTGGAGGATATTTTTATATATTCGAAAAGCGTATCCGCCTCTGACTTGCCTATGTTTTCTAAAAACTTACATCCGGCCTGTCCCCAACAAAGCTTTATTTCACCTCATCGTTGAAAACTCTGGAAGTCATGCGCCCTTTCCCCTCGATTTCGATTTTATCGTTATAAATTTTCACCACACCGAAAGAGTTCCCATGTTCAGTTTCCACCATCCCTTCTGCCGTAACCACCGGAATATCCTTAAAGTACGCAAATTCTCCGGTATGATGATGCCCGGCAAAAATAGCTTTCACACAAGAATATTTATCGATAATATCCAGTATTTCGATATTATTTAAAGCCGTGAAAGCGGTTTTCGGCCAAAGGGGATGATGGGCAAATATCAATACCCGTTTCCCGGATTTTTCACTTTTCGCCAAAAGCTTATCTAACCATTCCAACTGTTTGGCACTCACTCCCCCGTTCCAACTCGCTCCCTGAATACCTCCCGTTTCTTTGATCTTCTGGCGCAAAGCCGAGAGTTCCTGTTCTTTCTCCGTTCCCTTCACATTAGCATAGCTTGCCAACTCATTGGTATTCAACAACACAAACACCCATTTCTTTTTTTCAAAAGAATAATACTCTGAAGGCATATTCAATTTCTTATACAACACCTTGTTATCGGTCACTCCCTTATAGTCGTGATTCCCCGTCAGGTGATACACCTTATGGTCTAACCGTTTTAAACAGGTAAGCATCGTATCGAGGTCGGCCAGGTCGCGGTCTATAATATCTCCCAGATTAATGGTAAATTGCACCTTTTCCTGATTGAAATAATTTATACTCTCTTCCAGTTTAGGCAAAGATTTTCTGTAATACCGATTAATATTCGGCTCGCAATCCGCATATTGTGCGTCCGCAAATAAGCCGAATTGAATCAAAGGCTTTTCATCCTGTGCCCGTAAAGGATTACCAGGAATGCAAAGACATCCGACCAATGCCACGACTAAAGATTTGACTGCTTTCATGTTGAATTTTATTCTAAAGTTTACATTATTTTCCTGCGAATCATCCACTGAAACACATATTATTCAAGAGGTGTTTTAACGAAATACGGAATGATATACTTCTTTTGCCGTAGTTACGGGATCGGACTGCGGAGTCACCGGATACTCATTCTGCAAATACGTCCAGGGTTCTTCCACGGCATACCAATCTATATTTTCCACTTGTTTTCCATCCAAACGGGCCTGCAACACTCCAAACCAAGCCTCCCAACGCGGATAATAAAAATCTTTCAGCAATCCGGCCCATTCCCGGTGGGAGTAATCACGCAAACCACCGTTATCGGCCGCATTCCGGTCGCCCCAGGTGGTGATCTGGGTACGGGCATTCCATTCATACAACTTCTTTTCTACCTCTCCCGCACCGATCTTTTTAGCACTCTCCAGCCACGTACCTACCATAAATTCAGGACGGGATGCCAACAATTTATCCTGTGCCAGAATCAAATCCAAAAATTCCCGGCTAAGCTTTCCAAATTCAGCTTTTTTCCCGGCACGGTAAGCCGCCGTAATCTCTTTTTGCAATACATTTCCCCGGTCTGATAAGGTTTGCCTTACAACATCCACCAAATCGTATTCAAAATTATTATTTCCTTTGAACTGGTCGGCCACCGCCAGCATTTGCTCTGCCGCCTTTCGAAATTCTTCCGGTTTATAATACATTCGGGAAGTTCCCCACGAAGATGCACTATGTATGTCTTCAGCCGGACGGGCACAGAATACCGACTCTGTTGTACCTTCCTGAATATTCGGACAGGCATAGGCCGTATTCGACAGTATCCGCCAAGCCTCATCCAAATGCGGATCGTTTTTCCCATAACGGGCAAAAACATAGCCTTTCAGCCACTCTTCTTTGGTAAATTTTTCCGGACGCCAGGGTAACTCGAATAATAACTCATACATCACAGGGTTGTTTTCAATCCCTTCCATCGTGATTCCCACGCCCTTTAAAGTCTTTCCGTTCGGATGCGCCTTTGCCGCATAAAAACCGTCGATCACCCGCTCCATTCTGCCGTACATTCCTACATTTCCCCCAAAATTCAATAGCATACAATATAACCAATCGTGCTTCCCGTAGCCCTTCTCCCGATACCAGGGCGAATCTTTGTCTCCCCACATGGGCCGATTTTCGCTGGACAAATCCAACACCAGTAAATCCCCGGTTTCCAGGCTATCGATCATTGCCGGACGCGGGTTTGCCTGCCAGGCCTGTATCACCCACACGGCTTTGGAATTGGCTTTTTTCATCGCTTTCATGATGGCCTTTCCTGCCTGTGCCAAATTCACTCCCTGCGTGTTTCCACCTTCATGAAAAGGATCGATGCCATAATATTTAGCCTTACCGAACAAACGCTGCATTTCTGCATAGTAAAGTCCCGCAATCCGCTCGAAGGCCGGATCGGTAGGCTGTAAAAAAGCCGGACGGCGATACCCGCACCATTTACCGGGATCGGCAACGTTCAGTCCTAATTTTTCTTTCGCATTGCAAGGAACCATTCCGGCGTAACCGGGAAATACGGGCTCGATCCCGAACTCCTGCATCCGCTTCAATATCTGCTGCTGCAACTTCACCTGCTGCTCATACCAGCTATCCGGATTCGGGCCACCCCAGCCTTCCAGATTATTCATGTGCCACCAGGCCAAAAACCCCGGACCTGCAATAAATTCGTTTATTTCTTCCTTGCTGTATCCCAATTGTTGCAACACATTGTGCCACACAGTTTCCATACCCACCAACGCCAATGGCATATTCACCCCATGCAGAGCCATCCAATCGATTTCTTTTTCCCAGCGCTCCCAATCCCAAAACGCCATAGAATAGGAATAAGTGCAATAATTAAAATCGTAACGGTCTCTCAAGGCTGTTTCACGTCTTTCCTTTTGCTTCACAGGCGGCAGCACCTTCGGCAATTTCGCGCTCATACCATTCCAGGAAAGATGTATTCCCGCATAATATTTTAAATACCAATTCACCCCGGCAGCCACACTCACCCAATTATTCCCCCGGACCACCACTTTATCGCCATACTGATCCAATTCAAAAAAATCAACAGCACTTTTTGTGTCGGTCAGATCGGTTTTAAACTTATACGAAGCCCCCCGGTCGATCCGTTCGAGCAACTTATCCACCGGATTGGCAGCCACACACCAGCCACACCCCAACAAAAGTATACACAAGGCAATTGTTCTCATAGATTGATCTTTATATTACGATTTATTTTCTTTTTTGATTTTCAATAAACTGCTATCCCCATAACTCAGGAAACGGAAATCATTTTCCAGGGCATAGGCATACACCTTTTTCCAATCGTCGCCGATAGCTGCGGCTACCAGCAACAACAGGGTGCTTTGAGGTTGGTGGAAATTCGTAAACATGGCGTCGATCACCCGGAAACGGTATCCCGGCACAATAATAATCGTGGTTTGCGCTTTCAGCTCTTCCTGTCCGGTCTCGGCAAACCAGCCGGCAAGGGCTTTCATGGAATCCTGCAAGGAATAATGTCCCGGCAATTCATAGGCTTCCCACTGCCCTACGGAATAGAAATCTGCCATGCCTTCCAGCCGTTTTACACCCATCCAATACAAACTTTCCAGCGTACGGACGGAAGTCGTCCCTACGGCGATCAGCTCATCGGTTTTATTCTGCAAGCGGGCGATCAGCTCGCGCGACACGACGATATGCTCTGTGTGCATATCATGCCCTCCGATTTTATCGGCTTTCACCGGGCGGAATGTCCCCGCTCCCACATGCAAAGTCAGCTCATGTATATTCACACCCTTTTCCCGTAATGCCGACAATATATTCTTACTAAAATGCAACCCGGCAGTAGGCGCGGCCACAGACCCTTCTTCCCTGGAATACACGGTTTGATAACGAATCTTATCCGATTCTTCCGATTCCCTGTTCAAATAAGGCGGTATCGGTATGCGTCCGCATCCTTCCAGCACTTCACTGAACGAAATATCCAAATCCCAGCTAAAACGCACAACGACCTCCCCCCCTTGTTGCCCCGTCTTTTCCGCCGTCAGCATGCCTGTCTTCCCCCCGTGTTCAAAAGAACACCCGATCACACCGTCTTTCCATTTTTTCAGGTTACCTACCATGCAAATCCATTCACACGTATTCCGGGCAGCAAAGTTCCGGGCATAATCCGCAGGCTCGTGAGGTTCCAAACAAAAAATCTCAATATTAGCCCCGGTCGACTTCTTAAAAAAAATCCGGGCATGAATGACTTTCGTATTGTTAAAAACCAAAGACTGTCCGGCCTGTAATAGTTCTTTTGTGGCGGAAAAACATTTTTCACCGATCTGTCCTTCATTATATATCAACAGTTTAGAGGCATCACGTTCCTCCAAAGGGAATTTGGCGATCCGTTCATCCGGCAAATCATACGTATAGTCCTCTATCCTGATATTTTTTAATTCATCCAGCACAAACAGCTTTTTCATTTTGACATTTAACAATATTGTTCTATTTTTACTAACCTAATCTTGACAAAGGTAACAAGGAAAGGGCAAAAGCAAAAAATTAACGGGAAAAAGTGAAGGAAATCATGCGAAAATACGATCTGAAATACCGGATAAACCCATTTTCTCAAGTTCCTGCCTATGAGAACAAAAAGGTAACCAAACACCCCCGGTTTCAGTAAAAGCAAAATACCTCCTGCTCTTCGGATGTATAAATGAAACAACAACTATGAAAACGAAAAAAGACATTGTAGAAAACTGGCTTCCGCGATACACAGGACGAGCGTTAAAAGATTTTACCAAATACATTATTCTGACTAATTTCGAATACTACCTCGACCTGTTTTCCGAAATGTACGATGAGCCGATCATCGGGGTCGACAAAACGATGCCCAGCGTTTCCCACGACGGGATCACGCTTATCAATTTCGGGATGGGCAGCCCCAATGCCGCCACGATCCTCGATCTGCTTTCGGCTATCGAAGTGGAAGCCATCCTGTTTTTAGGAAAATGCGGCGGAATTAAAGAAAAAAATTCCGTAGGGGATTATATCCTGCCGATAGCCGCCATCAAAGGGGAAGGAACCTCTAATGATTATCTTCCCCACGAAGTTCCGGCGCTCCCGGCTTTCAGCCTGCAAAAAGCCTGTTCCAAAGCAATCTCGAACCACGGCAGGCAATACTATACCGGAGTGGTATACACCACAAACCGCAGGGTGTGGGAATTCGACGACCAATTCAAAGAATACCTGCGTAAAACCCGGGCGATGGCCGTAGATATGGAAACGGCCACCATTTTCACCGTAGGGTTTGCCAACCGGATACCGACGGGCGCTTTGTTGCTGGTGTCCGACCGCCCCATGATCTCGGATGGTATCAAAACGGCGGAATCCGACAAGCAGGTCACTCAAAATTTTGTGAAGCAGCATCTGGAAATCGGCATTGAAGCCCTGAATAATATTAAAGATAAAAATTATTCGGTCAAGCACCTGATTTTTTAAACTCATAAAACCGTTCCGATCTTCCATGTCCCACGCCAATACGCAGACCATATACACACAGTCTTTCCGGAGGATTGCCTTGTTCACGTTCACCTGTTGCGCCATGCTGCTTCTGTCCTGCAAAGAAAAGCAAGACAAGAAAAATACCCAGGTTGCCGACACCCAGGTGGAATTCACCAAAAAATCATTCGACTTCGGCAATATCACCGAAGGGGAAACGGTCAGCCATACTTTCTTTTTCAAGAATACGGGCGAACACAATCTGATTATCCGTAATATTGAAACCGGATGCGGCTGTACCACCGTAAACCATTCCGAGAAGCCTGTGAAACCCGGAAAAGAAGGAAAAATCGAAATTGCATTCAACTCTTCGGGCAGATACGGAAAACAATACAAAGAAATCAGTATATTTGCAAATGTTCCGCAAAAGAAAATCACGCTGAACTTTACAGCAAACGTAAAATAGAAATATATTATTTTATACTTTTAAAAATTAACGAAAACAATTATGAACACATTATTCATCGTATTGCAACAAGCTGCAGCTCAAGGTGGCGGTTTAATGAGCTTTCTGCCCTTAATCCTGATCATCGTGGTATTTTGGTTCTTTATGATCCGCCCGCAGATGAAAAGACAAAAAGAGCTGAAAAATTTCCGGGAATCGTTACAAAAAGGAGATAAAGTGGTTACCACCGGAGGCATTTACGGAAAAGTAGCAGAAATCCAGGACTATTACGTGATTCTGGAAGTAGAAGGACAAGTTCGTTTGAAAATAGACAAATCTGCTGTGATTAAAGATATGACCGACGCTACTCCGTCGAAATAAAAAATATCCCGATAAGACCGGATCACTTCGGTTTTATCGGGTTTATTTCACCCCTTCACACATCATTATGCCGCGTATCGTAAACCGATTTGTAAAATTTATAAAGAAAAACAATTTCCGAATCGACCGGAACATTATCACCTATCTGATTTGTGTGGTAATTGCTACGATATTATGGTTTCTCAACGCTTTAAACAAAGATTATACGGCAGTTATTTCCTATCCGGTGAAATATGTGAATCTGCCACAGGGCAAACATTTAGTGACCGACCTGCCCTCCACCCTCTCGCTGGAAGTCAAGGCGAAAGGATTTGCGCTGCTCGGCCACCGGATCAGCACTTCGTTCCTGCCCATCACCTTCAATGTAAACACATACAGTAATCATTTACTGGAAAAAGAGGAAGTATTCGAATATACTTTAAACACCAACGAGATCAAAGATAAGATCAGCAGCCAGCTGAACACTGAAATCAAACTACTCGACATCACTCCGGCAACCATAGAATTTAAATTTGCACAATCCGTTGAAAAAATGGTAGCCATCCGCCCGGTAGTGAGCTATACTTTAAAACGGCAATACATTTTAAACCAAATAACCGCAACCCCGGACAGTGTGCTGGTGAGCGGTCCCTCCACCGTCATCGACACCCTGCAATACGTTTCCACCAAACAAATCCGGCTGAAAGAACTTGGGAAAAGCGTCAGCAAAGAAGTGGAATTACTCCCTCTCCGGGGCTGTACCGTGGATGACATCACCGTGAAAGTGGAACTGGAGGTAGAACAATTTACAGAAACTAAAAAGACGGTCAAATTACAGGCACGCCATGTGCCCGAATCCTTGTATTTACGGTTATTTCCGGATAATATCAACATCACGTACGACGTTGGGTTAAGTAATTACGAAAAGGTTTCGAATCAGGATTTTGAATTTTATGTGGACTACGACCAGACAAAATCGTCCACTTTCCTCGACGTGAAAGTGGGAAAAGTCCCGGCTTATATCAAAAATTTAGTGTACTCTCCGCAAAAAGTCGAATATATCATAGAACGGAAATAAGATGCTGAAAATCGGACTGACAGGAGGAATCGGATCAGGAAAAACAACGATCGCCCGTGTTTTGGAACATTTGGGCTATAAGGTTTATATTGCCGATTCCCAGGCATCCCGGCTGATGAATTCCGATCCGCAACTCCGTGATGAATTATCGATGGCTTTCGGAAAAGATATTTACACCGCAGCACATCAGATCGACAAGAAAAAATTAGCCTCTCTCATTTTTAACAATCGGGAAGCCTTGCAGCAAATCAACCGCATTGTACACCCGAAGGTAGTAGCCGATTTCAACCGCTGGAGTGAAAAACAACCGGGCGAATTTATCTTTTTCGAGTCGGCCATTTTATTTGAAGCGGGCTTGGAAAAAACGGTGGACTACATCATTTGTGTATATGCTTCCCTCGAGACCCGCCTGAAAAGGGTGATGGAACGCGACCAGGCCACCGAAGAAAAAGTGAGGGAACGTATAGCGAATCAAATGAACGACGAAGAAAAATGCCGGAGGTCGGATTTCACCGTTTATACAGACAGTCCGGCGATGGTGCTGGAGCAAATAGACTCCCTGATCGGAATATTAAAAAACAAAACGAAAGTATAACCAGCCTCCAATAAGAGGCTTTTTATCATAAATTATGGCAAAATTTGGAAAATGGATCGGAGCCGGAATAGGCTTCGTCGCAGGAGGCCCACTGGGCGCTTTACTGGGTTTGTTTATCGGCTCGATGTTCGATAATATACAAGTGATTCCTGTAAATCAGGCTCCCGGAGGGATGCACCAAACGGGACGGGGCGATTTTATGTTCAGCCTCACGGTGTTGGCCACAGCCATGATGAAAGCCGACGGCAAGATCACCCGTATAGAACTCGATTTTGTCAAAGCATTCCTGAGAAGGAATTTCGGAGATGAGGCGACCCGGGAAGCCCTGCAAATGATTAAAGAACTCAGCACGCGGGAAATCCCTTTAGCGGACGTATGCCAGCAAATCCGGTTCAATATGGATACCCCTTCCCGCACTCAGTTGCTATATTTCCTGTTCGGCATCGCCAAAGCCGACGGGAATGTCTGTGAACCGGAAATCAAATTGCTCACGAACATCGCCAGCATGCTGGGAATCGACACGGTTACCTTCAACTCGATCAAATCGATGTATTACGACGACCTGAATTCCGCTTATCAAATTTTAGGGGTAGACAGCAATGTGAGCGATGAGGAGCTGAAAAAAGCCTATCGGAAAATAGCCATGGAAAACCATCCCGACAAAGTGGGACATTTAGGGGAAGACGTAAGAAAAGCGGCAGAAGAAAAGTTCACCTCGATCAATTTGGCCTACGATAAAATCAAAAAGCAGAGAGGGATTAATTAATTTTCAATTTCACGGCTTTTAATTCTCGATTAATTAAAGTAGTTTTGCGGCTCGTTTGTAAAATCTCTAAATAAAACACTATGTTGAAAGAAATTTTATCTATCTCCGGAAAACCCGGTTTACAAAAATTGATCAGCAATTCTTCTAACGCCATCATTGTAGAATCGCTCATCGACGGAAAGCGGTTTCCGGCTTATTCCAATTCAAAGATCATTGCTCTTGAAGATATTTCTATATATACGGAAAACGAAGACCTGCCTTTAAAAGAGGTGTTCAAACGTATTTACGAGAAACAAAACGGGGCATCGGCCTTAAATCACAAAGACGCAAGTGAAAATATCGTTACTTATTTTGGAGAAATCGTGCCGGAATACGATAAAGACCGGGTGTATGTTTCCGACATGCGGAAAATCATCCAGTGGTACAATCTCCTGAATGAAAAAGGCTACCTGAATTTCCAGGAAGAAGAAAAAGAAGAAGAAAGTAAATAACAGGCTTTACCTGAAAAATATATAGCAATGGCTCCGGCAACACGAGACATTGCTATATTTATTTACACACAGTTATCCCTTATGTTCCAATTTAAACAATTCACCGTACGTCAGGATCGCGCCGCCATGAAAGTGGGGACAGACGGAGTTTTGCTCGGAGCCTGGGCAGAGCCGGACAAAGCCCGGTTTGTGCTGGATATTGGAACAGGAACAGGATTATTGGCTTTAATGTCGGCCCAGCGTAATCCGGAAGCATCGATCGATGCCATCGAAATCGAGCCGGAAGCCGCAGTACAGGCGCAGGAAAATGTAAAAAACAGCCCCTGGGCTGACCGGATCCGGGTACATCCCATATCTTTATTCGATTTTTTCCCGCCTCAAACTTACGATTGCATCTTATGCAACCCTCCGTTTTTCAATAACTCCACTAAAAACCCCGATGCCAGCCGGACTTTGGCCCGGCATTCCGATTCCCTACCACACGGGGCATTGCTTGGGGCGGTTGTCCGGTTACTGAAAGAAAACGGCTTTTTTTATATCATTCTTCCCACGGAGGAAGCAACCGCTTTCATCCGGCTGGCCGGAGAACACGGATTACACTTATCGCGCCTCACCCGGGTATTACCCAATCCGGGCAAAGCCCCTAAACGCTATTTAATGAAATTCGGCTTTGCCAATATCCCGGCACAAACCGACGAACTGGTCATCGAGATTTCAAGGCACGAATACACCCCGGAATATATTCAACTGACCCGGGATTTTTATTTGAATCTGTAACCGAATCCGGCAAAACACTTACATTTAAGATAATTTACCTTTTACCTCCTAACGAACTGAAACTTTTAACGAAGTCTTAACTCACCACTTTGCCCGGCAAATATATCTTTGCCACTACAAAACAGAGAAATAAAAACATGTTTTTTTTTCATAAGTTTGTATATTTAGGTTAGTAGTTAGTAATTAATAAGAGATCGGTTTTCGGTCTCTTATTTTTTTTCTATATTTACTCCGTTTTTAAAGAATCGGGATCATGCCCAATGGCATGCAAACGATGTAATAAACAACAACACAAATCTTACATAAAACAAACAATCACTCATGAAAAAAGAAGTCGCATTAGGAATCGATATAGGCGGAACAAACACTGTTTTCGGTTTTATCGACAGAGAAGGAAATTATTTAGCAGAAGGACATATCCCTACCGCCAAACATGAAGATATTAGGGACTATTTAAAAGAATTGTATCTTGAAATAGAAAAAGTGCTCGATACCATTCGTTCGGAAGTGAATTTAGTCGGCATCGGTATCGGTGCCCCTAACGGCAATTATTATAAAGGTTCTATCGACTTTGCCCCCAATCTTCCCTGGCACGACGTGATTCCTTTGTGCGACCTGGTGAAAGAATTTTATCCCGAACTTCCGGTTTACCTGACCAACGATGCCAATGCCGCCGCAATCGGCGAAATGATATACGGAGGAGCCCAAGGCATGAAAAATTTTATCATGGTGACTTTAGGCACCGGTTTGGGCAGCGGTTTCGTGGCAAACGGAGAACTGATCTACGGACACGACGGCTTTGCCGGAGAACTGGGGCATATCATTGTGTCGCCTAACGGACGCCAGTGCGGATGCGGACGCCACGGTTGCCTTGAAACCTATGTATCTGCCACCGGAGTGAAACGTACGGCTTATAAAATGATGGCAAAATATAACTATCCGAGCGAGTTACGCGCCATTCCCTTCAACGAGATGACGGCAAAACGGGTGAGCGAGGCTGCCGCCAAAGGAGATATGATTGCTATCAATACGTTTAAATATACCGGAAAAATGCTGGGAGAAGCATTAGCCAACATGGTAGCCATCACCAGCCCGGAAGCGATTTTCCTTATGGGAGGACTGGCACAGGCAGGTGACCTGCTTTTCGAGCCGACCAAAGACCATATGGAAATGAATATGTTGAAGATTTTCAGCAATAAAGTAAAATTATTACCTTCCAAACTGACCAAAAATGTAGCCATCTACGGATCGGCCGCTTTGGTATGGAATGAACTGGAAAAATAATACCCTTAATCCAGCAACGGTTATGACGGCACAGGCGGGAATGGAACATCCTTTTTTCCGGACGGCTATCATAACCGTTGCTTTTTAATTCGTTTTCTAATGAAAAACTACATTGCCTGTTTCAGTGTTATTCTGCTGTGCGTAGCCACCGCGTGTACTCCCCGTGAAAAAGAACCCAGGATTACGGAATATGTCAATCCGTTTATCGGAACAGGCGGACACGGTCACTGTTTTCCCGGAGCGATAACTCCCTTCGGAGGCATACAGCTCAGCCCCGACAATCCCCGGAGCAGCTGGGACTGGTGTTCCGGCTATCATTATTCCGATAGCATCATTTGCTCTTTTTCACACACACACCTCAGCGGAACAGGCATTGGCGATCTTCAGGACATTCGTTTCCTTCCGGTTATGACACGCCCGGACAGCAACCGATCGCCTATCGATTATATCCAACAGAACTACGCCCGTTTTTCTCATGAAAACGAACAGGCAGAGCCCGGATATTATAGCGTGGTTTTTGACAATGGCATTAAAACGGAACTTTCCGTAACCGCCCGTTGCGGCTTTCATTATTATCAATATCCGCCAAACCAGATCAATGGCCTGACCATAGACCTGGCTACCGCCCGGAACTGGGACAGAACTACCGAAACCAGCATCCGCAAAATAAACAACCGTACCCTGGAAGGCTTCAGAAAATCGAGAGGCTGGGCAAACGATCAACGGGTTTATTTCGTGGTGGAATTTTCACAGGATTGTGAAGTGTGGGCAGGTAAAGACAAATTCAAGCCTCTTGCCAACGGCCAGAAAATAAATGGAGACGGCTGCTATATCTGGGTGGATTTCGGTAAAGCCACGAATAAGATTCTGGCCAAGGTCAGCATATCCTCCGCCAATACCGACGGAGCGATGGCAAACCTTGAAAAAGAGCTGCCGCACTGGAGTTTCGATAAAGTGAAACGGGATGCCAAACACGAATGGAAAAGAGAACTGTCTGCCATAAGGGTTGAAAGTAAAAACGAAGACTTACTGAAAGTGTTCTACACGGCTTTATACCACGCCTACACGGCCCCCTACCTGTTTTCGGACGTAAACGGCAACTATAAAGGTCCCGACGGGGAAATCCACAGTGTGAATAAAAACAAACAATATACCGTTTTTTCACTATGGGACACTTACCGCGCCGCCCATCCCCTGTTCACGATTACCCAAAAGAAAAGAATAGGAGACCTGATCCATTCGATGCTGAAACATTACGATGCCTACGGCTTGTTGCCCGTTTGGGAATTAATGGGCAATGAAACGAACTGCATGATCGGCAATCATGCGATTCCGGTGATCGTGGAAGCCTACCTGAAAGGATTCCGGGGATTTGACGCAGAAAAGGCCTATGAAGCGATGAAAAAAACGATGATGAACGACCGGGCCGGCCTGAAAGCTTTTCGCGACTATCAATATATCCCCTGGGATTTAGAAAACGAATCCGTATCGAAAACGCTGGAATATGCCTATGATTATTGGTGTGTGGCCCAAATGGCGAAAGCCCTGAATAAAGAGGACGACTATCTACTGTTTATAGGATATTCACGCTATTACACCCATATATTCGATCCCGCCACCGGATTTATGCGGGGGAAATCAGCCACCGGATTATGGAAAGAGCCGTTTTCTCCGCTATACTCCAAACATCGGGACGATGAATACACCGAAGGCAATGCCTGGCAATATTCCTGGTTTGTCCCCCATGATGTGGAAGGATTGATTCAATTGCACGGAGGCCCCGAAGCCTTCGGCAGGAAACTGGACAGCTTGTTCACCATCGATTCCCAATTAGAGGGAGAACAGGCATCTCCTGACATTAGCGGACTGATCGGACAATATGCACAAGGGAACGAGCCTTCACACCACGTGGCTTATTTATACAACTATATCGGACAGCCCCATAAAACCCAGTTCTATGTGAACAAGATTCTGACCGAACTCTATTCCAATTCCCCGGACGGATTATGCGGGAATGAAGATTGCGGGCAGATGTCCGCCTGGTATGTATTTTCGGCAATGGGTTTCTACCCGGTAAATCCCGTAGAGGGCAAATACCAGCTGGGAACACCCCTTTTCGAAAAAGTGACGATTAAGACCGGACCGGAAAAGAGATTCGTCATCACAGCCAATAAAGAAAGCGAAAAACACATCTATGTGAAGAAAGTCATCCTGAACGGGAAAACTTTAGACAGGAACTGGATTACCCATGAAGAAATTATGAACGGAGGAACTCTGGAATTTGTGCTGGACACACAAATTCCGGAGTCCGTTTAATTACAGTCTACCGTCGCACTCGCCCCCCAGAATGCCTTTCACATCGTAGACCACTCCGTTCGTTTTACACAAAGTTTTTATATTCAGATCGCGGAATTGCCGATGTGCCACGGCTAAAACCACAGCTTCATACTGGCGGGCAGGTAATTCGTTCATCACTTTCAAACCATATTCTTTTTCCACCTCAGCCGGAGAAGCCCAGGGATCGTATATATCCACATGCAAATCATAATCTTTCAGGGCATGGATAATATCGACCACTTTCGTATTACGGACATCCGGGCAATTTTCTTTAAAGGTGATCCCCAACACCAATATCCGGGAATCTTTCACACATTGCCCCTTTTTAATCATACATTTCAACACCTGCTTGGCCACATATTCCCCCATGCCGTCGTTCATCCGCCGTCCTGCCAAAATAATTTCAGGATGATACCCATACTCCTGCGCTTTCTGGGCCAAATAGTACGGATCGACCCCGATGCAATGCCCGCCTACCAAACCCGGTCTGAAAGGCAGGAAATTCCATTTGGTTGCAGCAGCTTCGAGTACAGACGTGGTATCGATACCCATCAGATTGAAAATCTTCGCCAACTCATTTACAAAGGCGATATTAATATCCCGCTGTGAGTTTTCGATCACCTTCGCAGCCTCCGCCACCTTAATGTTCGGAGCCAGGTGTGTGCCCGCCGTGATCACCGAACCATACAGTTCATTCACTTTCTTCCCGGTTTCAGGTGTAGACCCGGAAGTCACCTTTTTAATCTTTTCAACGGTGTGTTCTTTGTCGCCCGGATTAATCCGTTCCGGAGAATACCCCGCAAAAAAATCTTCATTGAATTTCAGTCCCGATACACGCTCGATCACCGGAACACAATCTTCTTCGGTAGCCCCCGGATAAACCGTCGATTCATAAATCACAATATCGCCCGGCGCGATCACTTTACCCACCGTTTCACTCGCCTTGATCAAAGGGGTTAAGTCCGGGCGGTTGTTCCTGTCCACAGGAGTCGGCACGGTGACAATATAATAATTACAGTCCCGGAGGTCTGCCAGGTCGTTGCTGCAATACAATCCCTTTTCTCCGGCAGCCGGAGTAGAATCCAACAACACGCTTTTCAAAACCTCTCCGCTGACTTCCAGCGTCGTATCCACTCCGCTCATCAATTCGCGCACCCGTCCTTCTTTCACATCGAATCCTACAACGGCATATTTTGTCGCGAACAAACGAGCCAAAGGCAAACCGACATATCCTAAACCGATTACTCCTATCTTGATTTTTTGCATAACTCTTTTACTTTAAATTTTCCCAATACCATTCTACGGCTTTTTTCAATCCGCGTTTCATATCGTATTCCGGCGCGTATCCCAACAGTTTCCGCGCTTTATCGATAGAAGCCAGCGAATGAGGAATATCCCCTTTCCGTACCGGGCCGTATTCCACGGCCACTCCGGCAATCTTCGAATCGTATGCACTCAAAAATTCTTTCAGATAGCCCACCAGCTGATTCAGGGTGGTATTTTCCCCATAAGCCGTGTTATACACCGTATTGACAGCCTCCGGATTCCGGGTTTCCATAGCCAGCATATTCATCTGTATCACATTGTCGATATAAGTGAAATCCCGGGAATACTCCCCGTCACCATTAATCAGGGGCGATTCATACTTCATCAACTGCTGCACGAACTTGGGAATCACAGCCGCATAAGCCCCGTCCGGAGATTGCCTCCGTCCGAACACATTGAAATAGCGCAGGCCTATACATTCCATCCCATACGTGCGGGCAAAAACATCCGCATACAATTCGTTTACATATTTTGTTATGGCATAGGGCGACAAAGGCCGTCCGATAACCTCCTCCACTTTAGGCAGGTTTTTAGAATCGCCATAGGTAGAGGAACTGGCGGCATACATAAACCGTTTCACTCCGGCATCCCTGGAAGCAACCAGCATATTCAGGAAACCGCTGATATTGACATCGTTTGTGGTAATCGGATCATTGATCGAACGGGGCACCGATCCCAACGCGGCCTCGTGGAACACGTATTCCACTCCGTCCACGGCCTTACTGCAATCTTCCAGCTTACGAATATCCCCCACGATCAATGTGAAACGATCCTGATATTCCCTCATGAGCTTTTCGATGTTTTCAAACTTTCCGGTGGCAAAATTATCCAGACAAACCACCCGATGCCCTTCTTTCAGCAAATGCTCACATAAATTCGAACCGATAAATCCGGCTCCTCCGGTTACCAAAACTTTATACATATCCTATTCTTTTTATAAGCAGTCCTTCCCTGTCATCCAAAATAAATGTTCGTTTATTTTGGGAAGATTTTTTCTCATTTCTTCACATCATCCCCTGCATGCTTCTGCTTTTATAATTCTTTATCAATCAAACCTTCACACTCTTTTTTCCGTTTATCTCCCAGCCAAAGATCAAATTCTTCCGAATGTCTAATCAAACGAACGTATTATTCGCAACATCCTTCCGGATAATCCTGCCGGCTACCCTCAGCCAATTCCGGCATTTCCATTAGAATATTCTAATCCCCTGCCGCACCTCCCCGCCACTCCACCGGAAATCACTGTTCCACAATCTCATACGACAACAAAGAAAAGAGCTTTTAAATCATCCAAATAGCTAACAAAATTAGCGTTTTATATAATATCTCTACGATTATTATCCAAAAATATTACCTTTGTCCGATCATTTATTATCGTGCAGCGGTATGCAAAACATTGCGGTTATTTTAGCAGGAGGTTCCGGGAAGAGAGCCGGTGGTGATGTGCCGAAGCAATTCTTTAAAATTGCAGGTAAAACCATTCTGGAATACAGCCTTGAAAAATTTGAGGATAATTCCCGGATTGATGAAATCGTAGTGGTCGGCAATCCCGCTCATCTGGAAGAAATCCGGCAAATCCTGCATACCCGGAACCTATCGAAAGTAAAGCACCTTCTGCCCGGAGGACAGGAGCGTTACCATTCTGTGCTGGCAGCTCTGGAAATTTATAAAAACACAGCGTGCAACTTATTGATCCACGATGCCGTGCGTCCTATGGTGTCACAGCGTATTATCGACGAGGTGATTCAATGCCTGCAAAGCTGTAAAGCCGTGAATGTGGCGATTCCCGCCACGGACACGATCATCGAGGTTGATCCCGCAGGAGGCTTCATCACGGACATCCCTCCCAGAAGCCGCTTATACCAAGTGCAAACCCCGCAGGGATTCCATGCCCCTACCCTATCCAATGCTTATTCACAGGCTTTAAACGATCCGGAATTTACAACTACGGACGATTGCAGTGTGATTCGTAAATATGTCCCCGATGAAAAAATCAAAATCGTGAAGGGGGACACCACCAATATCAAGTTAACTTATCCGGAAGACCTTTTTCTGCTGGAATATTTACTAAACCAAGAAACCCGATCATGAATATACGGCTTTTCATCTTATCGGCCTGCATCGCCTTTTCCCTGCAAGGCTTCGGACAGAAACACACATTAGACTATGAAGTGGAAGCAGGCGGGGCAGTTCCTGCCGATAAACTGCCTTTCTGGCTGCATACCAACACTTATGGCAAGATCGCTCCGGACGCTTATTTATGGGGAAATATTAAACTTTTCTCCGATTTCCGGCAAACCAACACCAGAAAATTCGATTATGCTGTCGGGGCAGAAGGAACCGGGGCCTTGGGAAAAGAAGATCACCGCCTGTTCATCAACCAGCTTTATGGAAGGCTCAGGTGGCAAAATCTGGTTTTGAACCTCGGTATATTAAACCCACCCACCCTTTACGACGGCTTGTCTTCGACGAACGGCAACATGCTTTATTCCACCAATTCACGCAGCATGCCGGGAATCGATCTCTCGACCTGGGATTACATCAAACTTCCCTGGATCGGGAAATGGGTTTCCTTCCGGGCCAAATATGCAGAATACACGATGATCGATGACCGATATGCCGGAAACCGGACCCGCCTTCACAATAAAATGTTAGGGATCAAGCTCACTTTTATACCTCAGCTTAGCCTGGAAGGCGGTATGGAGCATTTTGCCCAATGGGGCGGAGAAATTCCCGGTTTCGGCAAACTGCCGCACAGCCTGAAAGACTATGCAAGAGTGGTGTTTGTAAAAGCCGGAGGAGAAGATTCTCCCGACAACGACCTGAATAACAAATTAGGTAACCACATCGGGATGCACTTCGCCCAATTAAGGTATAACGGCTCTAAATGGGGAGCGGAATTTTACTATAACCACATGTTTGAAGATGGTTCGGGACAACACTTTAAAAACACCCCGGACGGTTTATATGGTTTTTACCTGACCCGTAAAACAAGCCCGAAATGGTTTAAGAGCTTTCTATATGAATTCTATTACACCAAAAGCCAAAGCGGGCCCAACCACAATGATCCGGAAACCGGGGAAATCATCGGCGGGAACGACAACTATTTCAATAACGGCATGTATCAATCGGGCTGGACTTTCTACGGGAACGTCATAGGAGCACCGTTTTTCACTCCCTGGGGTAAGAATGCAGATGGGATCACTCCCGGCGTGTATAACAGCCGTTTCGTTGCCCATCATATCGGTGTGTGCGGAGAGCTGCCGTGGGATATTCAATATAAATTGCTTATGAGCTATTCTGAAAACTACGGAATGCACCACCTGCCTTTCAAGAACGAACAGGGCGAACGGGTGAGCAGGCCCCAATTCAGTTTGGGACTGGAATTAGTGGCTCCCGACTTGCATTTACCCTTCGGCACAGCTTTAAACATCGGATTTGACAAAGGGGATTTGTTAGGCGATAATTTCGGTGTTATGCTAAAGATTTTTAAAACGGGGATTCTCTGCGGTAATAAAAAATAAGAAAAGAAAACATTTCCGACGCTATTTGAGTTTTTAAGGAATAGCGACACAAGAAACAAGCAGAAACAGGAAAAATATGAGAATCGGATTCGACGCCAAACGGCTTTATAATAACTTCACCGGATTAGGCAATTACAGCCGGACGCTGGTCAATGACCTGCACACCCATTATCCCGGAGAGGAATTACACCTTTACAGCCCTAAAATACGCCACTCCCCGGAAACAGATTTTTTTCTCAACCAACCGGATTTGCACACTCACCTGCACCCCGGCTTCGGCAGTGCCTACTGGAGAACTTTTTCGATAAAAAAGGACTTAAAAAAAGACGGAATAGAACTTTACCACGGATTGAGCCATGAAATTCCGGTAGGCATACAACATACGCCTATAAAATCGGTTGTCACGATACACGATATTATATACAAAACCTATCCGGACATGTTCCCTGCTATCGACAGGCTCATCTATGACCGGAAATTCAGGTACAGTTGTAAGCATGCCGACAAGATCATAGCGATCAGCGAATGTACGAAGAACGACATTATCCGGTATTTCGGAACTCCGGCAGATAAAATCGAAGTGATATATCAGGCGATCAATCCTATATTCTATCGGATGCAGGATGCCGAAGAAGCCAGGCAAACGGTGGACTCCTATCGTATCCCGGAGGATTTCCTCCTGTATGTAGGTTCGATCAACTCCCGAAAAAACCTGCTAAGTGTGGTGAAAGCCTATGCCCTTTTACCGAGCGACTTGCAAATTCCTCTGGTGATTATCGGAAAAGGAGGACAATATAAAGATGAGGTTTTAAAATATGCCGCATCCCGGCAACTGACGTCCAAATTGATCCTGATCGACAATTTACACGATTCCAAAACCCTACAAGCCTTCTATCAACGGGCAAAACTATTTGTTTTCCCCTCCGTATACGAAGGCTTCGGGCTTCCGGTGACAGAAGCCCTGCTGAGCAAAACCCCGGTGCTTACTTCAAACCAATCTTCCCTGCCGGAAGCCGGAGGCCCTGCCCCCGTATATGTATCGCCTTATGATATAGAAGCGATTGCAGAAGGTATAACACACACACTTTGCGACACTGCGGCCCGGGCTAAAATGATCGAGGCAGGCTTTGAGTATGCCCGTCAAAAATTCGATCCGCGCACCCTGATTACACAAGTCCACGACCTATATAAACAACTTTTATAAACTATGAATTTAGGAGTTATTTTACCTTGTACCTTACTTTACGGAGGTGTTAAGCGTTTTCTGGAATTAGGAAATATCTTTATCGAATCGGGACATCGATTCACCGTTTATACCCCCGAAGGGACAGGGCCGGACTGGTTCGATTTCAAAGGAGAAGTTAAAACATTCGAGGCTTTGCCGGACGATCCGCTGGACGCCTTGTTTTTCACTGAAATACGCTATATGGATGCCCTGCGAAGTTCCATCGCCAAACGTAAAATATTCTATCATGTGTCCAATGATAAACAGATCCGGCAAATCGCTAAAATGAAAGACATTGAAGTGCTGGCCTGTTCAACCAATATTTACGAATTCGATAAAAAATTCGGGTTAAACGATTTTAAAGCGATCGGCGGAGTCAATCTTTCCATCTATCATCCGAAAACAGACTATCACATTCCGGAAGACCGCCCCTTTCAGGTTTTGGCCTACGGCAGGTTAGCCATGAGTTGTAAAGGCACAAAATACATTGTCAGGGCTTGCGAAAGATTGTATAAAAAAGGTGTCAACATCAAGCTGCTTTTATTCGACACCCCGGTGAACGCGAAAGGACACAGGCGGCTGGCAGAATTTTCAGCCAAGGTTCCGTATGAATTTATCCTGAATCATCCGATAGACAAAAATTCCGAACTGTTTAACCGGGCGGATGTCTTCGTAGCCGCAGAAGGAAAGGCAGGCTGGTCGAATACTGTGGCAGAAGCCATGGCCTGTGGCGTACCCGTTATCGCCACAACGGCAGGGACGCGCGACCTGTTATTCGATAAAGAAACCGGGCTGATCTGCCGCCGTAATTCTTTTTCTATCCGGCGGAGGTTAAAAATCCTGATTCAGGATGAACGGCTACGGGAAACTTTAGGCAAAAAAGGACGGGCACAAGTGGAAAATTTCGACTGGCACAAATTAGCAGCCCGCATCGAAGAATATCTCAAGGCTCCCGCTCCAGTCCGGTAAACTCTTTCAGGTAGAAATAAAAGGCCGACAGCCAGAAAAGAATAATCGTCAGGGAATTGTTGTGCACAAACAGCACACAGGTATTGCTGGCTATAAAAATAGCGGCAATTCCTCCCAGCGCGATCAACGACCATTGTTTTCTCCGCTTCATCCGCACAACAGGGAAAGCAAACAGCGACACAATCAATCCCAATCCGAAAATCCCCCCTTTAATCCAATATTCCAAAAATGAATTATGCACATTGGGCATAGAGGCAATCAGCGAAGAATCTGCATACCACTGTTTCAATATCGGCTTATAATATAAACCCACTCCCCAAAGGGCATATTCATGAAAATGTTCTTTAGCGTTGCTCCACATGGCAATCCGGGGAGCAAGGCTTCCTCCCTGCAAATTACCCGCTTCAATATTTTTAATCTCGGAAACCGTTTCCTGAAAACGCATGGAATAGCCTTCCGGCATAAAAAATATCCCGGCAGCAAAAAAAACGGCAAGCACACCAACGGCAAGCCCTTTTTCCCTCTTCTTCAATCTCCGGAACAAATAGACACCCCCGATAAAAGCCCCTACCATAAAACCTAACAGAGAGGCTTTAGTTACCGTGAACGAAAGACAAAGAATCAGCAGGCCGGCCATCACTCCGATCCAGAACTTTTTCCGGATCAACGTCAGGCAAAATGCCAGCACCGATGCCAGCGACAGCACCATTGCCTGCGGCTCAAGCATCAAATCGCCCCCCAAAGGATGCCTGTTTCCTCCAAAACGGGATTGATATATAAATTCCAGGGAAGCCACCGGATGACTGAAAAAGCCCCATCCGGTAAGTTCGAAAAACATACAGACATTCACCAGCAACACCCCGCCGCAGAAACACAGCAATGCTTTCCGCAACATCTTTACCGACATCCACGGCTTCACCGACAGCACATACAGGGGTACTAAAATAAAATACAGCAGTAAGGTTTCAAAGATACCATAAGACGGTTTTAAGCCACTCTCCGCCCGGAAAAACAGTGCATGGAAAACCATATATATCAAGAAGAGTGCCGGGATTGCCAAATAATATTTCTCCCGTTTAATATTCCGCACAAACTCTGCCTTATCCGCCCACACATTGACGATCAAAAGCAGGATCAATAAAAAATTCAGTACATTTCCATACAGAGAAGCCCAGCCTAAAGCAAAAGCAACGAAAAAAAAAGAGTTTTCCCGGATTTTTTTTAAAAACATAAAATAATAAGTCTTCCTAATATATCAGATTTACTCTGCGGTTTCCTTTTTAATCAACCCTTTCTCACACCAGGTCATGTTGGTTTCGATCGCTTTATCCAACAATTCCTGTGCTTTTTCACTAAAAAAGCGTTTTTCCTGATGGAACAAGTGAATCCCGATAGCGGCAAATTTGAGAAACCGTATTTTTATTCCGGCATTCATCATCCTCACCCCCAATTCACTGTCCTCACGTCCCCACCCCACAAATTCCTCGTTAAAGCCGTTCACTTTCAACAAGTCGTCTTTCCACACTCCGATATTGGCGGAAATCATACTTTCGCCTTTTTTGGTTTTCTTCTTTTTCCCGTAGAGATCCCGAAAAAAATCGTTATGTATCAAATGTATCCGGTTTAAACTAACCCCTCTGGAAAAAAAATTTAAAGAAGGAATTTTCATCGAATCCACAATCTCCTGCGTACGGCTTTCGCTCAAATGTACCCTGCGTCCCTGCACGAAACGATTCTTACAGGCAAAAAAGTGGTGATCCCGGATAAAACGACGATCCAGGAGAATATCCCCGTCGATAAACACAATGTAATCCCCGGAACTCACCTTAATCCCGTTATTCCGGGATTTAGCCGCCCGGAAACCTTTATCTTCCTGCCACACATGCAATAAAGGCACCGGAAACGTCAGTCTTTCTTCGTCGATCAGCTTCCGGGTATCCTCCCCGCTTCCGTCATCGGCAATAACGACCTCATCCGGCAACATGACCTGGCGCCGAACACTATCAAGTACTAATTTTAAGAACTTGGGAGAATTATATGTCGTTATTATTAAAGACAGTTTCATTACTGTTGTCTTAATCTCGGCAAAGATGATAAATTATTTACGAAATAACTAACTGAAAAGATATAATTTCACACTCCTTTCTTGACTTCTCTCTAAAAAAATGTTTATTTCTGTTTTCTTGTTTTTATTTTGGATTCATCTGTATTTACAGGCTTTTTCACCATCGTGACAAAATAAATTATCCTCCTCATACTCTGCATATTTCACATTTATTTCACATTCTGGAAGAAATCATAAAAGATGTGTAAAATTTTGTTTTTACTATTTAATATTGTTTCTTTGTAAGTTCAAAAGTTTTCGATAATATCAATAGGATAGAAATGACGATCAGTGGTTTTACAATGATTAGGAATGCAGTAAACTATGATTTTCCAGTGGTGGAATGTATTACCTCGCTGTTAGATCTGGTAGACGAATTGGTTATTGCATTAGGGGACAGTAGTGATCAGACAGAGGAAATTGTCAATTCCATCCAATCGGACAAGATTAAAATCATTAAAACCAATTGGGATTCATCCAAATATAACAAAGACGGACAGGTCTATGCCAATCAAACGGATATAGCTTTAAAAGCTTGTACGGGAGACTGGTGCATTTATTTACAGGCCGACGAAGTGCTGCATGAAACCGCAGTTCCTATCATCCGGGAAGCCTGCCAGAAATACCTGAACGTTCCTCAGGTGGAAGGTTTCCTGCTGCGATATGTGCATCTTTATGCCGACCACCAGCACTATATCCACGCCAGGCATTTCGGATACCCTAAAGAAGTCCGCATCGTGCGGAACTTACCCGATATTCACTCGTGGAGGGATGCACAGTCATTCCGCCTTATGCCCGGTTTCGATTACCAAAACTACTGGCAAAAGGAAAACACCCGCGTACTGAAATGTATTTTATTGAAAAACGCTTTTATTTACCACTACGGCTGGAGCCGTGATCCACGTAAAATGGTGAAAAAGAAAGAGGAACAATCCTGCATGCATTCCGGAGAAAAAATTGTTTTCAAGGAAGCCTACCACGATTACGGAAACCTTTCTTATTTGCCGGAATTTAAAGGTTCGCATCCTGCCGTGATGAAAGATAAAATCGCTGCGATGGATTGGCAAAAATATCTTCGTTATACGGGCGAAAAACCTCAAATTAAAAAGATATTTGCTCTTAAATACCGGATGCTAACTTTTATTGAAAATACATTCCTTCCTAACGGGAACCGTATTTTCGGCTTTAAGAATTACAGGCAAATAGGCATTTTTTGATTTTTCCTTTTCAGGTAAACCGGGAAATGGCCGATAAGCCCCTATCTTATTTTCTCTTTCTCTTAAAGATTTTCAACCTCCGTTTGGTTTGGCGGCGCAAAGTTTCCCGCCGCTTATAACGAAACAACACCCGTCTTAAATCGGCTTCGGGTACTTTTGTAATAAGGGCATATTCCCGGATCACAAAATCCAAATCCCGGTCATCCAGGTCTATCCGGCAAAAATTACGCATCCCTTCAAATGGAGTCAGGGGGCGGGATTTAAAAATGATACGGTTCAAATCAACCAGATAAAAACGGTGTTCTCCGTCCTTTCCCCGGCTGATCAATGTGTTCCCGGTAGATAAATCTATAAAATAAACCCCTTTCTGATGAAATTCATACACAAACCGCACATAAGCCCGGAAAAGTTCCTCGAAATCAGGGGGACGCTGCTGCAACAAATCCAGCAACACATAATCGCAAGGCTGCTGAATGGAAATGTAATAACTTCTGTTTACCCCTTTTGCGTTCTTATAAACCAGATAAGCAATGGGGGCAGGTGTCCCGATCCCCATACCCAGCAGGCGTAAAGCATTCCCATAAGAACGTTCTGCCTTAGACTTGCGAAACCACGCATAAATAAAACGATTCAGGATGTGGGGACGCTTAAAGGATTTCACATTGATCTGTAAATCATCCAACGTCATGATTTTAATCAAATTACGTCCCCGGTATATAATCTGTCCCTCCTGCTCGAACCGGACGGGCAAAGCCATAATCTCCGCATTCCGGGCAAGGAAAGCAGGATTTATTTCATATTTTATCATGAAACACGCACATAATCAATAAAAGAATAGCCGAATTCATTCTTCTCATCGGCATCGAAATCCTCCCGTTTCACTTCTTCCCATTCGTCCGGCTTTACCTCCGGGATAAACGTATCCCCTTCCAATGCGGTTTTTACCGAAGTCAGATACAAGCGGTCGGCCTTATCCCATAAAGCCTTATAAATCGATCCGCCACCGATAATAAAAGCTTCTTCTCCGGATTTCACCAAAGCCAGCGCCTCATCCACAGAGGCCACCACCTCACATCCTTCGATAGCAGGCACACTACGGGAAATCACAATATTCCTCCGGTTAGGCAACGGTTTTCCTATCGATTCAAAGGTTTTACGCCCCATAATCACCGGATGTCCCGTCGTTAAAGCCTTAAAGCGTTTCAAATCGGCTGACAAATGCCACAATAAAGCATTGTCCTTCCCGATTGCATTATTTTCAGCGGCTGCAACAATTAACGAAATAGACATTCAAATGTAAATTATCAGTTTATAGAAACAAAGATAGTATATTCCGGGCTAAGTCCGCTTTTACAACTTCTTTATTTTATACGAAACAGGCAAGGTATAAAAGTTTATTCCTAATTTTGTAAACCATTATGCAAACTATATGAAAATAAAACATATCAAAAATGCTCTTCTGGATCGATGCGGAATTATGGACAGGAAAAGAGAGCAGAACAGAACGCCCAGAGTTCTATTCTATCATGGAGTAGCCAATATCCACAATCCGTTCGTAGAGAAACTGCACATTTCCCCGGCAGATTTCAGGAAGCAACTCGCTTACCTTGAAAAGCATTACGAGATTATTTCAATGGACGAATATTACCGGAGATGGGAAACAGGCACATTCACCGGAAAAGAAATCGTGCTTACGTTCGATGACGGTTACCGGAATAACCTGACTCAACTGGCACCGATCTTAAAAGAGCATTCTTTGCCGTTTACCGTTTTTGTCAGTACCCGCCACATCGATAGCGGAAAACGCTTTTCGACTTTCATAGGCAGGGCCGTCCTTTTGTGGAGCACCCTCAGCCACCTGCAAGTGGAATGTCTGGATTTGGAATGTCCCTTAACTTCGTTCAGGCAACGAAAAAAAGTTTTCAAACAACTCAACCGGCATCTCAAACATGCGGATATAGAGACCGTAAACCTCATTACGGAACAGCTGATCGGGAATTTGTCCGCCGGAGAATATCAAATGCTGTGCGACTATTATCAGGCAGATGCCCTCATGACCTGGGAGGAGGTCGCCACCTTGCAAAAAGAACACTCTTGCACGATCGGCTCACATTGCCTCGACCATTTTATCTGCGGCAGTTTCCAACAAGAAGCGGAAATCATCAGGCAAATCGAAGAAAGCAAATCTGTTATCGAACAGAAATTAGGCACTCCTTGTCACTATCTGGCTTATCCTAACGGTGACACTTGTCCCGCCGCTTTGGAAGCAGCCCGGAATGCCGGTTACCGGATGGCCTTTACCACGGCCAACAAACGTCTTTCCACCCAAATGGATCCCCTGGAATTACCCCGCTACGGTGTAGATTTCAACTATTCCACATTTAAAGCAGACTTAGCTTTAAAACCAGATAATAACAGGGATATATGATAGACTTACAATAATTTATTACTTTTGCAACGATAATAAACCGGAAATATTTTTCCCGGATTAAGATTTTTTATTTACTGCCAAATACAAAAACGATTTATGGTATCTATCATCACGGCTATATACAACCAACTCGATATGAACAAGTTATTCTGGGAATACCTGCAAAGGTACACCGACAATCCATTCGAGCTTATTATCATCGACAACAATTCCAATGATGGTAGCCGTGAGTTTTTCCAGTCGCTGGGAGGAAATGTCACTGTCATCGCAAATCAGGAAAATTATTCTTATCCGCATTGCCAAAATCAGGGGATAGCGGTTGCCAAATACGATGTATTTGCTTTCCTGAACAATGACCTGCTTGTTTCTCCGCATTGGGACAACCGTGCTTTAGAAGTGTTGGGAAAGGACAACCGGGATGTCATCAGCCTCGGAAGCAACGACAGGTTGTTCGATCAAAAAACATCGAAGTCCCTTCAAAAGAGATGGAAACATATAAAATACCCGTGCATCACCCTTTTCGGGCAACGGATGTTCGGCCTGAAACTGATGCAACGCCTATGTTATGGCAATTGGGAAAAATTTTGTGATAGAATCTATACCCGCTACGGGTTATCCCTCACCGAAGGTTTTTCCGGAGCTTCTATCCTGATGAACCGAAAAGCGATCGAGAAAATCGGCGAATGGGATCCCACCCAGCAGGCTGCCGATTTCGATTTATTTTTCCGGACTTGCCAGCGGGACGAAACGGTGGGCGACCTGAAACCATTGGCTGTGGTGAATGGAATTTTCACCCACCATTACCGTCGCTTAACCCTGTATTCAAAGTGTCCCGCATTCGCCGATGCCGATAAGCTGATCCCCTTGCAGGAAAAATGGAACACAGAGGATTACAACCGCTATATGAAAATTGTAAATTTCCAATCCTGACCCGGTAAAAGAAATTTGATTCCTATCCGGAACATCTGTCATCCACCGGATAAAATCCATTCAGATAAAATGCCAAAACAAGCTGCCCTTCTTTCCCAGAAGGGCTGTTTGTTTTTCAGGCAGTTAAAAAAGTGTTAAACCCTTCCGGAAAGAGGAAAGAAAAAGATTTTTAGCAGCGATTAACCCCACAAGCGGTAAAAAAATACTTACTTTTGCTTCACTTGAAAAAATAAAAGCAATAACTTATATTACATGAAAAAGAGAATCTTTCTAAGTGTCATAGCCATCGCTATGGCATGTTCGCTTTTCGCACAAAAGCAACCGACGGAATCCAATCCGCAACAACCGGTCTATGAGAAAGGGAATACCTCCCTGCCTTCTCCCCGTTTCGCCGTTATCTCTGACGTGCACTTCGGTAACAATAAAGGAGAAGGCCCTATGGTGAAAGTACCTAAAGCCCTGAAAAACCTCCTTGCCAAACAACCACGTATCGACGCGATTTTCGTGGTAGGTGATATTAGCGATTACGGGCAAGAGCATCAATATGACATGGTGTTGAAAGTATTCAACG
The DNA here is from genome assembly GCA_900541415.1 of uncultured Odoribacter sp. Taxonomy (GTDB): domain Bacteria; phylum Bacteroidota; class Bacteroidia; order Bacteroidales; family Marinifilaceae; genus Odoribacter. The sequence continues at coordinate 95,206 of UQJP01000003.1, forward strand.
ACACGACTATCGTTCCGGCCAATCTTCCCGTTTTCTTTCTGATGGGAAATCACGACCATTACGGTGGCAAGAAATCATACGAAAACTATTTCAAGCTGGGACAACCGCTTCACCAATACATCGACATCAAAGGGTATCCTTTCATCACAATCAGCATGAGCGGGACCGGGGCCAACAGTTACAGCGAACAAGACCTCGGTTTTCTGGAAAAGAGCCTGGAAGACGCTGCCAAACGTTATCCCGGCAAACCTATATTTGTATTTACCCATGTACCACCGCAGAACACGGTGTATGGCACACAGCCACGCGACGGAGGCTGGGGCAGTGTTAAATTCGAACCCATTCTGAGCAAATATCCGCAAGCCGTTGTGTTTTCAGGACACTCTCATTTCCCGTTGGGTGACCCGCGTTCCATCCACCAAAACATTTACACCAGTGTAAACGACGGCAGTACCACGTATAGCGAAGTAGAGCCGGGCGTTGTGAATGAAGGAATCCATCCTGCCCGATACGACTATGTGACAGAAGGGCTTATTGTAAACGTAGATGCGAAAACCAATATTGAGATGGAACGCTGGGATACATACAATGACGAAGAAATCCTGCCGCGCTGGTACGTTCAGGCTCCACACGACGGGACACGTTTCCTGTATAAAAACCGGACAGGAGGTGCCGCTCCCTTTTTCCGTCCCGGTGCGGCCATTCAGGTGGACAATATTAAAGAAGAAGGCTGTACGATTACTTTCCCGCAGGCTACGGACGACGAAGTGGTACACCACTACCGCATTGAAATTATCAAAGACGGCGAAACCGTTGTTACCAACAATAAATTTTCAGGTTTTTACCTGAACAGCAAAATGCCTTTACATTTGGACGTACGCTTTCAGGGCGTTCCCAATGGCAGTAGACTGAAAGCCCGCGTAACCGCCATCGACTCATACGACAATGAATCGACACCCATTGAAAGTGCCGAATTTATCACCGATGTTTATAAGCCGGCAGCAAAAACCAAAAAACCAAAAGCCGACCTGTTTGACATTCAGTTCGCAGCCGACGGAAAAGTAAAAGACGTTTCTCCCCTGCATGTTGCCATAGAAACAGGGCAAAACACTCCCAAAACCTATAAGGACGCAACCTATAACCGCTGGACAGCCCAATTCTCCGGTTCCGGCCAATGCTATTATAAGATTGATTACAGCCAGAACGAAAAACTGAAAAAAGCTTTCCGGGAAGGTTATACGCTGGAATTGTTCTACAAACCCAACACCACACGCAATATGTGCCCGCTGAGCGCCCAGGAAAACGGAGGAACAGGCATAGAACAGGCCAGTGGCGGCCTAATCACGTTCTTTGCCCATATTGGCGGCGGATATAAAGAACTGAAAAGTGCGGCCAGTGTTACACCGGGAAAATTTTACCATGTAGTGGCGGTTTACGATAAAGCGGCAGGAGAAACCCGAATCTATGTGAACGGTTCTCCTTCCGGGGTACGCCAGGTGAAAGGAGATTTCGGTTTTCCGGGTAATGAAAAAGCCCAGTGGATCGGAATCGGCGGAGATGCCAACGGCAACGGATTCGCCCAATTTCCCCTTGACGGAGAAGTGATGGCTGCCCGTATGTATAACAAACCTGTCAGCCGTGACGAAGTGTATTGGATGTACAAAGAAGTAACCCGGCAAAAATAAATAGGCCTTTATACCTAAAAGAAGGGACTGTCTAAAATTCATCAGACAGTCCCTTTTTCTATGTTTTTATCCGTACCCCTTCCGAGGCTATTTTAAATGTTCGATTATCAAGAAAAAATTTAGACACTTTTAGTTAAACCGCAAAACCCAAAGGTTGTCCTCCCCTCCTCTTATACAGAAATCGCCCCTTTGATATGCGGATGCGGATCATAATCGGTCAATTCAAAATCTTCATATTGAAAACCAAAAATATCCTTTACTTCCGGATTGATTTTCATTTTCGGTAAAGTTCTGGGCTCACGGGTCAATTGCAATTTCACCTGTTCGATATGGTTCAGGTAAATATGCGTATCTCCCAGCGTATGGACAAACTCACCCGGTTGTAAACCGCACACCTGCGCCACCATCAGGGTCAGCAACGCATAAGAAGCAATGTTAAAAGGCACTCCCAAAAAAGTATCGGCACTACGCTGATACAACTGGCAGGACAATTTTCCACCAGCCACATAAAACTGGAAAAGAGCGTGGCAGGGCGCTAACGCCATATTTTCAATATCCCCCGCATTCCAGGCGCTAACAATCAGGCGGCGCGAATCCGGTGTGTTTTTTATATCCCGGATTACCTGAGAAATCTGATCTAAATGCGAGCCGTCAGGACGGGGCCACGACCGCCATTGGTAACCATAGATATGCCCCAGGTCGCCGTTTTCATCAGCCCATTCATTCCAAATTTTCACCCCGTGCTCCTGCAAATATTTCACGTTCGTATCTCCTTTCAGAAACCACAATAACTCGTATATAATAGACTTTAAATGCAATTTTTTTGTTGTTAGCAACGGAAAGCCTTCCTGCAAATTAAAACGCATCTGATGTCCGAACACGCTGATCGTTCCCGTTCCGGTGCGGTCTGTTTTTTCTGTTCCTTCGGTCAAAATCCGGTCTAACAACTCCAAATATTGCTTCATAACATTTTTATTTATAGGTCAAAGATAATCTTTTTACGTATTAACATCAATCCGTGGCGAAAAGGCAGCAATATATTCTCAACCCGGTTATCCGCCTGGACATACTCATTAAAAGCCAGAATCCCTTTGGTCTGGGCATCCCTGCTTGCTTCGTCCACTACTTTCCCGTCCCAAAGCACATCGTCGGCAAGGATCAGTCCGCCGGGACGCACCTTGTCGAAAATCAGGTTATAGTAGTCTATATATTGCCTCTTGTCGGCATCGATAAACACCAGGTCAAAAAATTCGTCCAATTGCGGAATAATCTCACAGGCATCGCCCACGTGAAAAACGATCTTTTCCTCCAATCCGCTTTTAGCCATAAATTCACGGGCGAAATCCTCGATCTCGTCATTAATATCGATGGTATGTACCATCCCTCCGGCCTCCAATCCCATAGCCATAGAAATAGCGGCATACCCCGTAAACGTACCGATCTCAAGCACCCGCTTCGCATTCACCAAACGGCACATCATTTTCAGAAACTGCCCCTGCATGTTTCCGGAAAGCATCCGGGGACGCAGGGTCTTTAAATGGGTGACCCGCGACAACTCTTCAAGCACCGGAGGTTCGGGCTCGGAATGGGCTTCTATGTATTTTTCCAGTTCTGTATTTACTTCGATCATATCCTTTACATTAAACTGCAACCGATGCCGTTTTCTTGATTTACCGACTTACTTATAGATCAGCACCGACTGACGTTCAGGAGCAAACACCTCTATCGCCACCTGTTGCAGCAATCGGGCATCCACTTCCCCTACTTTCTCATACACATATTCCAGATCGTCCACCTTATCGTAGATCAGAAAACTCTTGCCGATAGACAACATCATATTCTCGTAATTCTCCGACGAAAGAGTGATTTGTCCGATCATTTGCGTTTTAGCTTTCCGCAACTGCATCTGCCCCAAAGGCTCTTCACAAAGCAGTGCCATTTCCCGGCGGCAAAGCCGTAAGCACTTTTCAATATCCTCGGCATCACAGCCGAAATACACGGTAAACACTCCGGTATCCGAATAAGGGGTATAAGAAGCCTCTATATTATAGGCCAGACCATATTTTTCCCGGATATTCAAATTCAACCTCGAATTCATTCCTGTCCCCCCCAATATATCGACCAGCAACGATAGGGCTAAACGGTTTTCCTGCGTATAATCATAGGCTATATTTCCCAAGATACAATGATTCTGGTAGGTTTCCAGATTCACTTCCTTGAAGCAGGGAACATAAATTTCCGGTTTCAGGCGTACCAGCTGGGAAGTATCTTCGTCGATCCCGTCAAAATATTTTTCAATCAGGCGCACCAATTTTTCAAACGGAATATCCCCGATGGAGCTGATAACCATACGCCCCGGTTTATAGTTCCGTTTCACAAACTCCTGTATCTTTTCCCGCTTCAGGCCCCTGACCGCTTCCTCGCTACCCAAAATATTCCTCCCGATCGGATAACCCTTATAAATCAATCCTTCGAAATCATCGTAAATCAACTCTCCGGGACTGTCTTTATAGGAATTGATTTCATCGATCACCACTTCTTTTTCTTTCTCGATCTCCTTTTCAGGAAACACGGAATGAAAAACAATATCTGAAAATAACTCCAATGTCCGTTCATAATCTTTGGCAAGAAAAGAGGCATAAATACATGTGTCCTCTTTCGTGGTATAGGCATTCAGCTCCCCTCCCACATCTTCGATCCGGCTCAATATATGGTAAGCTTTTCTCTTCTCTGTTCCTTTGAAAATAACGTGTTCGATAAAATGGGCAATTCCTTCTTCGTCCTCTAATTCATCACGTGTCCCCACCCCGATAATCAACCCGCAATAAGCAGCCTTATTGGGGACATGCTGATGTATTATTTTTAAACCGTTTTTCAGTATATGTGTCTGATACATGACGGATAATCCTCTCTATACAATTTTAGTCTGCAAAAGTAGCTAAAAAAGCACACAAGGCGAAAAGTTGCGGAAGAATAAAAAAAGCCCCGCTAACACGGGGCTTTATATTGACTAAAAACAAGGGTTATTTCTGGAACAATTTTTCGAAATCGGCCATAGAGATTTCCTGTTCTTCCACCTTCACATTTTCCTTGACCACAGCAAACACTTTTTCATCCAAGGCTCTCTCGTATAAGTGCTGACGCTGTTTTTCGTCTTCCAGCAATTTAACGGCAAATCCGTCAAGCTGTTCGTCGGTCAGCCCGTACAGTCCATACTGTTGCAACTGGGCAGCAGCGATCTGGCGTGCTTCTTTTTTCATGTCGTCAGACTCAACTTTGATACCGAATTCTTTCACAATTGCCGATTTGATCAATTGCCACTTAAATTCATCCCGGTAACCTTCGAAGTCTTTTTCAACTTCTTCCGCCGTTATGCCTTTGTTCACAGCAACAATCCATCTTTTCAGGAATGCTTCCGGAAGCACAACATCTTCGTTTTTCTTCAGTAATTTTTCTTTAGCATCAACTGTGAAACGATATTCGGCATGTCCTTTCAATTGGTTTTCAATATCTTCTTTCACTTTAGCGCGAAATTCTTCCACAGTTTTCACCGTTCCTTCGCCATATACTTTGTTGAACAACTCTTCGTTCACCTCGGCATCAACATAACGTTTGATCTCTTTAACGATGAAGCAGAAATTTTCTCCGGCTTTAGCAGCTTCTTCTTTAGAAACTCCCAACATGGCAGCATAATCGGCAGCATTCGGATAAGCTTTGGCAGCATTGAATTTCACTTCTTCACCCACCTTTTTGCCTTTGAAAAGTTTCACAGCATCCTCATCTTTCATATGGAATACCGACATTGATGCGTCTTCGTTTTTGATTCCGCCTTCTTTCTCTTTGCCATCAGCATCCAGCTCGATCAATTCTCCTTTCAGGTATTCTGTTCCTTCGATCTCGTCCACCGGAATCATATTTCCGTTGTTTTTACAAACATTTTCAATCTGTTTGTCGATCATTTCATCATCTACTTTAATAGAATAGAAAGGCACTTTTTCACGTTTGCTCATTTTGGCATTCACTTCCGGAGAAAGAGCTATATCATAAAGGAATTCGAAATTTTCATCTTCCAGATTCAGTTCCTTCTGTTCTGTTTCGTTAGGAAGCGGTTCACCTAAAATCTGTAAGTCGTTTTCTTTAATATAATTGGAAAGAGCCTCTCCCAAAACCTTATTGATCTCCTCTACCAAAAGAGCTTTCCCATACATCTTTTTAACGATCCCCATCGGGGTCTTTCCTTTACGGAATCCATCGATTACCACTCTTTTCTGATAATCTTTCAATGCACTTTCTACGCGTCCAGCGTAATCCTCTTTACCTAATTCAATCTTAATGGTTGCATTCAGATCGTCAATTTGGTTTTTTGTTATATTCATGCCAATCGTTTTGTTACGCAGTTATAACTGTATACAGTCATAACAATTTGAATTATTTATTCTATTTATCAACAAATTCAAAAAAAGCCACCTCACAAAAGGCGGCTTCCCCAATATTGGTACGGGCGAAGGGACTCGAACCCCCAAGTCTTGCGACACTAGATCCTAAGTCTAGCGTGTCTACCAATTCCACCACGCCCGCGTGCCAGTTTTTTTGACGTTGCAAAAGTAATCCAAATTTTTGAACCACCAAACAGTAGGGCTAATTTTATTTAAACGGTACATAAAGAAGCAGATACCCTTTACCTACCGCTTATCTTCCTTTTAATAGCTCAACAACCGGATCTCACATCTCCCCGGGCTTTTTATTCCTTTTGCTTATTTCTTTTTTCTCAATTCGAAATTCTTACCCAAATACACCCGTCTCACTTCAGGGTCTGCCGCCAAATGCTCTGCCGTTCCGGACTGCAATATCCGCCCGTCATACAGCAAATAAGCCCGGTCCGTAATCGACAGGGTTTCCTGCACATTATGGTCGGTGATCAGGATTCCGATATTTTTTTCTTTCAATTTTTGAACAATGCTTTGAATATCCTCCACTGCAATGGGGTCAACCCCGGCAAAAGGCTCGTCCAGCAAAATAAATTTCGGGTGGATCGACAGAGCCCGCGCAATCTCGGTCCGGCGGCGTTCCCCACCTGAAAGCTGGATTCCCAAACTTTTACGGATGTGCTGTAAACCAAATTCATCCAGCATTTCTTCCAGGCGAACTTTCTGTTCCTCTTTCGTCATGGAAGTCATTTCCATGACCGCCTTGATATTATCCTCCACGCTCAATCTCCGGAATACAGAAGCCTCCTGTGCCAGGTAACCCACTCCGAATTGCGCCCGCTTATACACCGGTTCTTTCGTTATTTCCTGGTCGTCAAGAAATATCCTTCCGCCATTAGGCGTAATCAGCCCCACAATCATATAAAACGAAGTTGTCTTTCCAGCCCCGTTCGGACCTAACAATCCCACAATCTCCCCCTGCTCCACCTGCACGGAAACGTCCTTAACAACCGTGCGGCTTTTATATTTTTTGACTAAATGTTCCGCTCTTAATATCATGCACATTCCATTTTATGAAGCAAAGATAAAAACAAAAAATGAGAATATGGGCAGGTTATGATAGAAAAGCTATATCAGAGGGCTTTAGGAATTGGGCGCAGGTAATATAAACCCATCAACGGGTTTTAAAGCCATATAAACCGAAATATCATGATTAAACCGTTAACTCCAGATTAGAGGAATACTACGTTTCACCGGATTTACAAATATCTGATTTACATATTTTAATGGCAGCAACCCGTAAACATTGCCACTCTCTTTAAAGAATAAAACTTGCGTTTGCCTATCTTTCTACTTTCCCTCAATGTCCTCTCCGGTGAAAATAAAAAAACAGCGTACGAATGGGCTATCAATATCTGAATCCATTCGTACGCTATCTATTTTTAATAGGAAGAATATTTCTACTTCGTTTCCTTCTACCCTATGTTTACTTGAACCGTTTTGTCAGCCACTTACGTACCGGCTCGTCGTAGAATTTAAGGCAAGCATAAGCCAAAACGACGCTTGCGACGCATACAGCGATAGCTATCGGCCACGTTTCGCCCAAAGTATAGTATTTATTGTCGATGAGCCAGGCATAAAACAGATACATCAGCGGATAATGCACAATGTAAACCGGGTATGATATGTCACCCAAGAACTTACATATACCCGTGGAAAACTTATCCGTCGTGACACCCGAAGCGGCCATCCAAATCAGCAGGGGAAACACACAAACAATACAGAATGCCTCGTAAAGACCATTCAAGCAAATATATTCATTTCCTTCGATAAACGGCACATGGAAGAGTACAACCAAGATCACCGAGCAAATCCAAAACGCTCCGCGAATCTTTATGGGCTTAAAATGGTGCTGAATGAGCATCCCCATCGTGAACGGAAATAACATGCGAATAAGTCCCCCGAAAAAATTCGCCACATCGAGAGTCCACCCCACACCAAACATACCGTACCCAGCCGCATCAGTTGTCGTGTACCAAACAACCGCCACACCAAGCACGGCCACCAGCACAGCCAGCCATTTATCCGACAAGCGACGCACGAACAACGCATAAAGAATATTGCCGATATATTCAAAGAAAAGCGACCACGCAGGGCCATTCAACGGGAACATCTCTCCATTGCCACGCACATCGTAGCCCGCTCCCGGTATGGCAGGCGGGATAAACAAAGCACACAATAACATCCATCAACCCGGTATGGAAGGAATGAAAAACATGGCACAAAGGAACGCTACCGTCACCATCGAAATGCCAACGTGAGTACCCTCCCACGTCACACCACCTTGCATGAGATAGGCGATAAGACCTATCACCGCGCCCATAATCACCATGGGATGCAAACGGATAAGCCGGCGCTTGAAAAAACTTTTCAGCGTGAGTTTTTTCTTAGCCCAGCGATCATCGTAGGCATAAGCGATAACAAAACCCGAAAGAATAAAGAAAAAATCGACAGCCAAATAGCCATGGTTGATGGATTCGATAATACCTCCACCCGCGAAAGCAAAGCCTTCAAACACATGGTACCAAATAACAAGAAGTGCCGCCACGCCTCTCAACCCGTCGAGAAGTTCATAATGGGGCTTGCTGTCGGCATAGGTTGCCGATGAAATGTTTTGCATAATCTGTGTGTTTATTAGTTCCTATTTTCAACATACAAAAGTACGCTGTTCGCGCCGACAAACTTTTGTCCTACGTCAAAATCAGACTTTCATTTTCTGTCCTCTTAGCCGGCTAAGAGTGGGAAGCGTGATTCCCAAATACGAAGCGATGTATCCCAGGTTGGCACGGTGCATCACCTCGGGAAACTGCTTAGCAAAAGCATAATAACGTTCGCTGGCCGACAAAGTGATGAGTTCCTTATGCGAACGGTGAAGACGGCGGTATTCATTCTGGTGAATCACACGTCCCCAATTGGCCCAGTCTATATAATTTTCATACAGATGATTAAGATCGGCAATGCCTATACGATAAGCATCCACCTCCTCGATAGCTTCGATATTTTCTTCGCTGGGACGGTCGTAATACACCTCGTCCATACTGAAGAGCATCCCCCCTTCGATAGAAAAAGAGGTGGTGATTTCCTCGCCATCGACAAGCCAATAATGGCGCGTCATGCCCCGTTCGATAAAATAGATCGAACGACAATAGCTACCCACCTTCACAAGCTGTTCGCGCTTGGCAAAATGGCAGGGAGTCAGGAGTGCCTGAAAAGCTTCGAGAGCCCCGGCAGAGATGGGGTAAATCGTCTGTATGGTATGGATTATTTTTTTCATCTCACAAAATCATTCAAAAACTATATTATATCCCACTTCCAGAGTCTCCTCCCGAAAGTGAACCTGATATTTTCGTACTATTTTTTAATTCCGCACAAGAAATTATAGACCTTGCTACTTTTTATCCAAAAGAACTATTTGAATCCGCTTTAGCTTTGCAATTTTACATTAGAACTGTTTACCGGAAATGCCACACGTAGTAATTTATACGATTACCTTCTTTCCAAACCGTTACTAAAAATACTACGCCCCTGCTCTTCCCGCCGCCATTCAGATAAATATATTAAATGCCCTATTGATTACAAAGATAAATAAAATTAGGAAAAATCATAAGAAGATCGCTTATAGCAGCATAAATCCGATTTCATCAAAAACAGGTCAAAATAGGAAAATGGAAAATAGATAAAATAAATCATTTCGGAGATTCCGGGCATACCCCGACACAGGCCACTCCATTCTCCCCATGAAAAAAATCAGAAATTCAGATATAAAGAAAAATTGACGGCAAAATTCTGGACTTTCTGTCCCTCCCGGTCGTGGCGGTGAGTTAAACGCCAGATGGCATCCACCCGCAGAATACGGAAAATATTCTCAATGCCGAGCCCGGCCTCCATGTATGGTTTAGACACAGAAGACATCCCGGCAGGAAATAAGAGCAGGGCTTTCGTATCGGCTAAACTACCGTTATTTTTGTCACTCAATGTTCCCCACAAGGCTTTAAAAGTAAATACCTCACGCCATTTCAACTTTTTCATCAACGGGATTTTTCCCAGGAAAAAGCCCTTAAAATGATGTTCCCACCATATACTGCCCCACAAATCGGATGCGAATTCGTAAAAATTCATACAGGAATAAGCATAAGAATCATAAAAATAGGTGGCGTTACCTTCATGTAATTTCAGCAACGGATAAGGCACTTTTCCAAAAATCTTTCCTCCGGTCACCACATAATAAGAACGTCCCAGCGGAGCAATGTCAAAATAATGCGACCATGCCAGCTCGGCCCGGTAATACTCGTAATCATTATTCAGGATTCCTTTTACCCCCGCCGATAAATCCAGGCTGATAATCGGATAGTCCGATCCCATCGAAAATTTTTCAAATGTATTGCGCACGATAATTTCATCTTTCGACCAACGGGTTTTCACCCCCAATGAGGTGGTGTTCACCGAACTTTCCATCGTTCCGTCGGGGCGGATGAACTGTACGTAAGGCGAAGGATATATTTTCCGCAACTGGGCAGCAAAAATATTTGTCACGCCATGCCTCCATTCCTTTTCGTAATTAATATCCCATTGATCCACCGGACTAAGGCGGTCGTTATTCCCCCGGGAAAAAATAGAACTCAGGATGTTGCTTTCGGAGAATGCATTGATCCCCGCCCCCAGTTGCAATACATCGTGCTTATAGTTCACGGTCAGCATGGACGTGGGCTGCTCATTGAAAAGGTAAGTCACCCCCCCGCCACCTTTTACTTTCTTGTCTTTGGTGCTATAAGCGACATATCCCCGGAGCTGGATTTTCTTACTCAGGTCACTGGTTGTCCGGGCTCCGAACTGGAAACGGTTGCCTTCCAGCTTATTAAAGCTATATAATTTATAATAAGGCCCGAAACCCACGTATTTGGTATCGTAATACCCAAATAATATCGTGTTTACAAATTCATAAATGTTTTTATACAAAGGGGTGTTTTTCACGGAATCGACCATGCCATAAATCTGCCTCTCTTTCTCCGACAAAGGGTTAGGGCGCAAAGTGTCCCAAAAGGCATCATCATTTTTCAATACGTCTTTTCCCATAACCACATTGTTATCGGCTTTCAAAACCTCTTCGGCAAACTCCGCCCCCATTTCCACATTCGAATAATCAATCTGCCGATGTCCCAGAAACGCCATGAGTTTGGAAGAATCCCGCATCTGAATGGTAAAATCCGCAAATAACTTATCCTGTTTCATGAACCAGATCGAATCGTTCAATAGCTGAAACTGTGTTTCCAGCACCAAATCCCGAATCCAGTTCACGTTCACCCCTTTCATCATTTTAACCTTTGCCGACTCCAATGCCCAGGTGGCGGAGTCGATGTTCACTTCTCCGTCGAGCACCGGGGTCGAAACCCCTTTGGGATGAAAGCGCATTTTATAGATTTTTCGCCCGTCTTTGTATAAGCTATCTACCAGAAAATAATTATAATACAGCAATCCGTGGTCGGAAAGCGGACTGGCAAAGCGGACTTCGAATACCGAAAGATAATTCTCGTAGAAATTCACATCCACGTGCATCCTTCCTGTAAACTGGGCTATGGTATAATCTTCCTTGATACCCGATATACGGGAAGCATTGATCACTTCCCGGTTCAGCCGGGGAGAACGCCTGTAATAACAATCGGCACTGGTTTCCGAGATCATCACGGGCAAAAAGGCCTTACCGGTAATAACGGAAGTGTCCATGTAGTTAAAAACAAAACCGAAATTTTTCTGGAGCTTTTTATTTTTAAAATAAGGTTTTATATTGGTTATATCCAACTCCATTTTCGTATAGGCGGAGTATTTGTATTGTGCCATTTCGGCAGGATTATTCCGGTATTTATTCCGGATAATATTTCGCAGGACGGCATGCGCGGGATTATCACCCAATCCGACGACCACTTCCTCCAGTCCGTAGCTTATCGGCTCTAACCGAAAATTAACTTCATTATAGGTTCCCGGCTTGATCTTTATGCCTTGAGGGGCATATCCCACAAAAGAAGCTTGCAGTTCAGACACTTCTTCGCGGGTTTCCAAAAAATAAACGCCGTCGAAATCACTGGTCATTCCGATCGTTGTCCCCGTAAAGAAGATATTCACCAACGGCAAAGGTTCTCCGGTTTTCGCATCGGTCACCTTTCCCCTGACTTTCGTGCTTTGGGCACAAAGTACATTCGCCAGCAATATCAAAATAACAACCGATACTATTCTTTTCACCTGCATAGTTTTATATCAACCAAACTCCCTGAACATTCCAATCCGTTTCCTATTCCACTCTCCCTGTATTTTTTATAAATATTCGCTTTATTTTCCGCTTATCAAACCACTCCTTCCCGAAGAATGTCGTGCAAATGCACCATTCCTTTATATACATTCCCTTCCCCGATCACGACCAATTGGGTGATACTGTTTTTTTCCATTAACCGAAAAGCATTATAAGCCAGTTCTTCTTCGGAAATAACTTTCGGAGATACCGACATAATATCTTTTGCTTTCAATCCGTCTACATCTTTATATTTCTCTAACATACGCCTCAAGTCCCCGTCGGTTACAATTCCCAACAATTTATCCTGTCCGTCGGTCACAGCCACAGCCCCCAAACGTCCTCCCGACATTTCCAGGATCACCCGCCGGATTCCGTCTTCCAGCGCAACATGAGGTTTGTTTTCCTGATCATACACATCAGACACCCTCGTATATAAACGTTTTCCCAGCGATCCCCCCGGATGGTATTTGGCAAAATCGCGGCTCGAAAAGCTACGGCACTGTATCAAACTGATTGCCAGCGCATCGCCCATCACCAGTTGAGCCGTTGTCGAGTTCGTCGGAGCTAAATTGTTCGGGCAAGCCTCTTTTTCCACCTGCGCTTTCAAGACATAGGCGGCATTCTTGGCCAGAAAGGAATCGGTGTTCGAAACCATAGCGACAATCTGCTCGTTGCCGACATTCCGGATCAGAGGAATCAGCACTTTAATTTCAGGAGTATTCCCGCTTTTCGAAATACAAATCACCACATCATCATGGCAAATCATGCCCAGGTCACCGTGAATCGCGTCGGCAGCATGCATGAACACCGAAGGCGTGCCTGTCGAGTTCAAGGTAGCCACGATCTTCTGTGCAATGATGGCACTTTTCCCTATTCCGGTCACGATCACTCTGCCTTTACTCTGATAGATCAGATTTACAACTTTTTCAAAATCATCATCGATATAATTAGCTAAATTTCTGATAGCTTCCGATTCTTCTAAAATGACTTTTTTTGCAACATTCTTTATATCAACCATTTCACAAAATGCTTAACAATACCATAAAATAATAGATAAGATTTATAGGAAAAAAATCCTCCAAAAATGATGGATTCAATATTTTTTTACTATAACTTTACTAATGGCAAAGGTACCATTTTTTGTCAGTTTAACCCATATTAGTGGTGACAACATTTATTGTGCCAATTTTGTTTGTTCGTACAAATTAAGTTATAAATTTGCAGCTCTTTGTCAAAAAGGTGTGCAGAAATTATTTATTAATACAATGGGATTGCAGATTGATTTACATGCAAAGTTAAAAGAGTATTTTGGGTTCGATCATTTCAAAGGAAATCAAGAAGCCATTATTAGGAACGTGTTGGAAGGAAATAACACATTTGTATTAATGCCGACAGGCGGCGGCAAGTCGCTGTGTTATCAATTACCAGCATTGCTGTTGGAGGGAACTGCCATCGTGATCTCTCCATTGATCGCCCTGATGAAAAATCAGGTCGATGCAATGCGCTCTTTCTCCGAAGCGGAGGGGATCGCTCATTTCTTAAATTCTTCTCTTTCCAAAAATGAGATTTTAAACGTAAAAGAGGACATCCTATCGGGCAAAACCAAACTATTATACGTTGCGCCGGAATCGCTGACGAAAGAAAGCAATGTCGAATTTTTGAAGAAAATAAAAATATCTTTCTTTGCTGTGGACGAAGCACATTGTATTTCCGAATGGGGACACGATTTCCGTACGGAATACCGGAAAATACGCCCGATTGTAGAGGAAATCGGGAAAGCTCCGATCATTGCCCTGACTGCAACCGCCACACCGAAAGTGCAAAACGATATTCAGAAAAACCTGGATATGCTCGACGCACAGGTGTTTAAATCTTCATTCAACCGTCCCAACCTTTATTATGAAGTGCGTGCCAAGGTAGGCGATACGAATAAAGACATTATCAAATTTATCAAAAACCACGAAGGTAAATCCGGTATTATTTACTGTCTGAGCCGGAAGAAGGTGGAAGAACTGGCCGAGATGTTGTGTATCAACGGTATCAAAGCTGCTCCCTACCACGCAGGCATGGATGCCAATACCCGGAGTGCCAATCAGGATAAATTCCTGATGGAAGAAGTGGATGTCATTGTAGCCACAATCGCATTCGGCATGGGAATCGACAAGCCAGACGTGCGTTTCGTGATTCACTACGATATTCCCAAAAGTCTGGAAGGCTATTATCAGGAAACCGGACGCGCGGGACGCGACGGCGGAGAAGGTATTTGCCTGACCTATTACAGCTATAAGGATATACAAAAACTGGAAAAATTCATGCAGGGCAAACCGATTGCAGAACAGGAAATCGGGAAACAACTGCTGATGGAAACGGTAGCCTACGCAGAAACATCACTCTGCCGGCGGAAAGTATTGCTGCACTATTTCGGAGAAACCTACGAAGAAGAAAACTGTGGCTGTTGTGACAACTGCCTGTATCCGAAAAAAGAATTTGAAGGCAAGGAATTCATGCTCGATGCCCTTAGCCTGGTAAGCGAAGTAAAAGAGAAATTTAAAATAGAACACTTAGTCAATATCCTGATTGGCGAAGCCGATTCTGCGGTAAAATCATACAAACACGACAAACTTGAAATGTTCGGTTCAGGTTCTGAAAAAAGCCGTCATTTCTGGACAATGGTCTACCGGAGAGCACTGGTAAGTTCGTTCATCGAAAAAGATATTGAACAATATGGAGTAATCAAATTAACAGAAGAAGGTCAGAAATTCTTGGATGACCCTAAAGAGTTTATGCTAATGGAAGACCACAATTTTGACGAAAACGAGGAAGAAGAAGAAAAGATACAGGAAAAAGGTGGAGTATCTGCCCTCGACAGTACGTTATTTGCCATCTTAAAAGACCTGCGGAAGAAAATCGCTAAAACCAATAATCTGCCTCCTTATGTTATTTTCCAGGATCCTTCACTGGAAGATATGTGCACCAACTACCCGATCACGCTGGAAGAATTAGCCAACATTCAAGGCGTAGGAGCAGGAAAAGCCCAGAAATACGGGAAAGAGTTCGTGGAAATCATCAAACAGTATGTAGAGGATAACGAGATCGAACGCGCACAGGATATGGTGGTAAAAACCGTAGCCAACAAATCGAAGTTCAAGGTGTACATCATCCAGAACATCGACCGGAAAATCGACCTCGAAGACATCGCCTCGGCCTTAGGACTATCGTTCGACGAATTGATCAAGGAAATGGAAGCTATCGTATTCTCAGGAACCAAATTGAACACGGACTATTACATCAACAAAATTCTGGACGAAGAACAACAGCAAGAGATCATGGATTATTTTATGGAAGCCCCTTCCGATAATATATCCGAAGCTTTCGATGAATTTGAGGGAGAGTATGCCGAGGAAGACCTGCGCCTGATGCGCCTGAAACTTCACTCTAAACACGGAAATTAATACAAAGCAACTCACGCGGATATAAAATCGGAAGAATATAAAACAAAAGACACTCTGAATCAGGGTGTCTTTTTTATATCTTTGCCCTGTTTTAATCCTGCTCATGGATCGTAAAAAGCCAATAAGATATATTCTGTCGTTGCTGCTAATCTTGTTAATGGTTGGTGTAGCGGAGTGGACGGATGAAAAAGAGGTACTTTTTCCCGAAATGGTAGCTCTGACTATCGGCTTATTACTCGTAGACAAACGGGTGTGGAACGTGAAACGCTGGCAAATCGTACTCCTGATGTCCGTCGGAGCAATAGCGGGAATCTCCATCGTGCGCTATTCCCCCTGGCCTTACCTCTCTAATCTGTGTCTGGCATTTGCTTTCGCCGGATTTTGCCTGTTAGTGAGCCGGACAACACTGATTCCCCTGATTTCCGCCTGTGTACTACCCGTTTTACTCCATACGGAAAGCATCGTTTATCCGGTGACAGTCTTCGCGATGTCCGTATTGGCGGTTGCCGGACAAAAAATACTGGAAAAATTCAATATCCGGCGCCAGCTTCCCGCCATTCAGCACCGGAAACAAGGCGTGAAGGACATCGGGCGCTGGGTGATCCTATCCGGCTTTGTAGGGTTTATTTCCGGCATAGCCCTCTATATGGATTATCCCTACCTCATTCTACCGCCTTTAATGGTAACTTTTGCAGAATTTGTCCATTCCAAAGCCGGATTCAGGAATCGTCCCACACAGGTGTTCCTGTTTTTAGTTACTGCCGCCACACTGGGGACAGCCTGCCAAATCATAGGTTATTATTATTTCCACCTGCCCGAAACGGTAGTGGCTTTCAGTATTGCAGTCATTCTATTCCTCATTTTCGAATGGACAGGGAAATATTTCGCTCCGGCCGGAGCATTGGCGTTCATTCCGCTTTTACTACCCCGTGAAGGCCTGATTTGGTTGCCTTTACAGGCCGCTGTGGGCGCTGCGTTATTCATCGCAACAGCCCTGATCGTATTCCAGCGATGCTATCAATGGAAGCGGGCACAATTAATCTATTGCCTCACTCCCACCCTGCTCCGAAAACACCTGAATCGTCAAAGACAGAGAAACACCTGAAACAAAAACATTTTCCGTCTGCTCAAGGCAAAGAAACATCTGCCGGAGAGATCGACCATTTTATTTATCCGCCGAACGAACAAATTCAATATCGTCACGGAACAATTTCCGGTAAGTAACATGGGTTTTAGCAAGTGAAGCTCCAATATATTCCATCAGATGCACCATTTGAGGATTAAAGTCTCCAATCCAATTCATTTCCAAATATTTGTAATGGCTATTCCGGGCTACGATCTGCTCACAGAACCGTTTAATCATAGCGGCTTCTACTCCCTTCGACTGAAATTCAGGCACCACTCCGAACAATTGCCCCAAAGCCACACTGATTTTTTTGACATTTTTATAGTAGAAAAACTTCACGATGCCCGGCAAATTCAACTTACCGTTTACATGTTTTATCACCTGGTTCAACTCCGGAAACATCAAAAAGAAACCGATCGGCTCATCCTTATGGTAGGCAAAATAAATCAGGTCTTCGTCGATGATGGGTTGCAGGGCCTTATAAATAGTCTCCACTTGTTCTCTGGTGATTCCGTCCACCCCGTGTACCTCTAAATTCCAGGCTTTATTATACACTTCCAGCAGGGAATCGACAGCTCTTTGTTTTCCGATCTCCCGATAGGTATGCACAGAATAATCCGGATCTTTCAGCAAACGGTCGGCTTTCCACACCACCAGCTTCGACAAACTTTCCATGACCAGCTTCGTGCGGTAGGTGAATTGCTTAAAATAGTCCCGAAAGCCATATTCTTCAAAGAAAGGAATATAATAAGCTTGCGTATAAGGCATGGCATAATTCGGAGTTTTATCGAAACCATTCACCAGCAACCCCCACCACTCTAAACGCTCCCCGAAATTCACAGGCCCTTCCATGGCTTCCATTCCCCGGCTTTCAAGCCATTCCCGGCACTTATCGAACAGCATAAAAGCCGCCTCCCGATTGTCGATACATTCAAAAAATCCCATTTGTCCCACCAAATATTTATCCAGCCGACAAGTTTTACCATTAACGAAAGCAGCCACACGCCCCACGCATTTCCCCCGCTCGTCCAGCAATAGCCAGCGAACACATTCCCCATGCTTAAAACAAGGATTTTTATCCTTATCGAACACATTACGAATGTCGTTATCCAGTGGTCTTATCCAATATTCATTTCCTTTATACAACTCCACAGGAAGTTGAATAAAAGCTTCTTCCTGCTTTTTATCGGTTACTTCAATGAGAGAAAACATAGTTTATATCTTAGGCTTTTAGTTATCAAATGGTTTAAAGCTGAAATCCTCACCGCTCATCCCATCCGTCACATCAGCATTTTATCTTAATTGCTCGGTCAGCAAACGGATTTCCATGGCGGGACTGATCCGTTCATAAAGTATATTATAGACCGCATTGGTTATCGGCATATTGACATGATATTGCTGGTTGATCTCATAAATACCCTTTACGCCGAAATAGCCCTCGGCAATCATCAGCATTTCCATTTGCGCCGATTTCACAGAATAGCCCTTACCGATCATCGTACCGAAAGTGCGATTCCGGCTAAATTGCGAATAAGCGGTCACCAGCAAATCGCCCAGGTAGGCCGAACTCTTAATGTCCCGTTCTATCGGATGCACCACAGCGACAAAACGTTCGATTTCCTGTATCGCATTGGAAACCAAAACCGCCTGAAAATTATCGCCATAACGCAATCCGTGGCAAATTCCTGCCGCAATTGCAATAATATTCTTCATGACAGCAGCATATTCTGTGCCATAAATATCATCGGAAATCGTAGTCTTTACATAATGGCAATTAAACAATTGCGACACCTGGCGGGCAACCCGCGTATCGTGACAGGCAAAAGTGAGATAGGAAAGGCGTTCCAAAGCTATTTCCTCCGCATGGCAAGGTCCGGAAATCACAACCACCTGTTCCAAAGGCACATCATAGTATTGATTGAAAAATTCGGCAATGATCAGATTGTCGTCCGGAATCAGGCCTTTGATGGCCGAAACCACGATCTTTCCTTCCAGCGAGCAATTCGCCCGCCCCAATACTGTTTTCAAAAAAGCACTGGGAATGGCAAAGATGATAATATCCGACATCTCGATCAGCTTGTCCAGATTATCGGTGAAAGTGATCCGCGACAAATCGAAATCGACTGCACAAAGGTAGCGGGGATTATGCTTCAGTTCTTTAAAGGCTTCAATCGTCTCAATATTCCTCATAAACCAATTGATATGCTCATTGGTTTCGGTCAATATTTTGGCGATCGCAGTAGCCCAGCTACCACCGCCCACCACCGCTATCCTGGGATTTTCAGGTATTTCCATGAAATGATACTTTAAAAACAAAATTGCGGTTTACAAGCCACTGTCACATAGCAGATATTGTAAACCGCAATATACTAATTTTTTGAAATTACTTCAACCAATTCTTCACATCTTCCGGGGTGGGTGCCGCCAGCCCCAGTTTGTCTTTTTTGTTAATTCCACACAATTGCTGGTGTAATTTATTAGGATTCTCCACAGCCTTCAGGGCTTCTACGGTCAGGAACCCGGCCTTTTTCACCACCTCGATCCACTCTTTCGGCATACCCAATTCTTCGAACTTCTCATCCGAGTCGATCACAGCTTTTTTCTCCGGCTTCATTTGCGGGAAAAACAACACATCCTGAATAGAAGGGCTATTGGTCAGGAACATGCAAAGCCGGTCGATACCGATTCCCATACCGGAGGTAGGAGGCATTCCATATTCCAGGGCCCTTACAAAATCGTAATCGATATACATAGCCTCATCATCACCACGTTCCTGCAATTTCAACTGATCCTGGAAACGCTCCAGCTGATCGATCGGATCGTTCAATTCCGAATAAGCGTTCGCCACCTCTTTCCCGTTTACGAAAAGTTCAAAGCGTTCGGTCAAATCGGGATTTTGACGATGTTTTTTAGTCAGAGGCGACATCTCTTTCGGATAATCGTAAATGAAAGTCGGCTGAATATAATGAGCTTCACATTTCTCCCCGAAAATTTCATCGATCAGCTTTCCTTTCCCCATCGTTTTATCCACAGGGATATTCATTTCCACACAAGCGTTGTATAATTCCTCTTCCGACATTTTTTCAATATCATAGCCTGTATATTCTTTAATCGCATCCGCCATACGAACACGGCGGAAAGGACGTTTAAAATCGATTTCATGCTCACCGATAACCGCTTTCGTCGAGCCATTGATCGCCAAAGCCGCCGTTTCGATCATTTCTTCGGTGAAATTCATCATCCACAGATAATCCTTATAGGCCACGTAAATTTCCATACAGGTAAATTCCGGGTTATGTGTCCGGTCCATACCTTCGTTACGGAAATTCCGGGAAAATTCGTAAACCCCCTCGAATCCGCCAACAATCAGACGTTTCAGGTATAACTCGTTTGCAATACGCAAATACAACGGAATATCCAGCGCATTGTGATGCGTGATAAACGGGCGTGCGGAAGCACCTCCGGGAATAGATTGCAACACGGGTGTTTCCACCTCCAGGTATCCTTTGGAATTGAAAAAATTACGAATCGCATTGATCATCTTCGTCCGCTTCACAAAAACATCTTTCACCTGCGGATTAACGATCAGGTCGAGGTAACGCTGGCGGTAACGCTGTTCCGGATCGGTAAAGGCATCGAATAACTTTCCGTCTTTTTCTTTCACCACCGGGAGCGGACGCAAAGATTTCGACAACATGGTCAATTCTTTGGCATGCACAGAAATTTCTCCGGTCTGGGTGCGGAACACAAAACCTTTTACCCCGACAATATCCCCGATGTCCATCAATTTCTTGAACACGGTGTTATAAGCGGTTGAATTTTCGTCGTTCGAAATATCGTCCCGGCTCACATACACCTGAATACGTCCGGTAGCATCCTGTAATTCAAAAAATGAAGCTTTACCCATAATCCTTCGGCTCATCATTCTTCCTGCAATCACCACGTTACGGGCTTCGGCAGCATCGTCGAACTCTTCCCTGATGTCCGCCGCATGTGCCGTTACTTGAAATTCGGCAGCCGGATAGGCTTCAATACCCAATTTCTCCAATTCACTTAATGAATTCCTTCGGATTACCTCCTGTTCGCTTAATTCGGTAAAACTCATCTTTATATTATTTAATTATTTTAATATCAAATATTTAAATCGATCAATACATAATTGACGTGCAAAGATAGTAAAAAAAGAAAAGAGAAAAGACGGAAAAGGTAAAAACCAATCGTAAAAATAATCCGTAAAGTAGTTATTGCAAATTTTTGTTACAGAGCTGATTAATTTTAAATTTCACAAACCTCCGGTTTCGTTTCTACAAATTAATCGGTTTTTAACTTTGAAATAAGAAGGAATTTCTGCTTCTTTGTATCAGAATTGGAAAAAAGTATAATGAAAAAAAGATGGGTAATCAATACACCTCCGGAAGAAAATAAAATAGAGGAACTCGCAAAGAAACTAAACTGTAACCCTGTGATAGCAAATCTTTTGCTACAACGAGGAATAAATAGTGCAGAAGAAGCACAAGCCTTTTTCTACCCCTCCCTGAATATGTTGCACGATCCCTTTTTGATGAAGGACATGGACAAGGCGGTAGAAAGGTTGGATTGTGCCATAGCACAGGATGAAAAGATACTGATATACGGGGATTATGATGTAGACGGCACCACAGCGGTAGCCCTGCTCTATAAATACCTGAAACATAAATGTAACGAAAACAATCTGGAATATTACATTCCCGATCGCTACACGGAAGGATACGGTGTGTCGGTTAAAGGAATCGATTACGCCGCAGAAAACGGCTTTTCACTCATGCTGATTACGGACTGCGGAATTAAAGCCGTGGAAAAAGTGCGTTATGCACAGGAAAAGCAAGTGGATGTCATAATCTGTGACCACCACACGCCGGGTGACTCCTTGCCCGAAGCCGTTGCTGTGCTCGATCCCCAAAGAAAAGACTGCAATTATCCTTACAAATGGCTCAGTGGATGCGGTGTGAGTTTTAAGCTGGTGCAAGCGCATAGCTTAAAGCACAATCTGCCGATGTCCGAACTTTACAAACTGCTGGATTTATTATGCGTAAGCATTGCCAGCGACATTGTTCCGATCACAGGTGAAAACCGGATTCTGGCTTACTACGGATTGCAACAGTTGAACAGCAATCCCAGCTTAGGCCTGAAAACTATTATCCGGATTTCAGGGATCGATAAGGAAATCACCATCAACGATATTGTTTTCCGGATCGGACCGCGTATCAACGCAGCCGGACGGGTGGAATCGGGCAGGAAGTCCGTGGCCTTGCTGACCGCCGACGAAAAATTTTCAGCCAACGAAATCGCCAGCGACATTAACAATTTTAACGACCAGCGGAAAAAACTCGACCACGATATTACCGAAGAAGCCATCGAACATATCACCCATTCGGTGATAGAGCCTTCAAAAAAAACGACGGTTTTGTTCAATCCGGGCTGGCACAAAGGCGTGATCGGAATTGTCGCATCCCGGCTCACCGAATCGTTCTACCGCCCCACGATCATCCTGACCGAATCCAATGGATTGGCAACGGGTTCCGCCCGGTCGGTCGAAGGTTTCGACCTGTATTACGCCATTTCGCAATGCAGTGAATACCTGGAAAACTACGGAGGCCATAAATATGCTGCGGGACTGACCTTAAAGCTGGAAAATATCGAGGCGTTCAAAGCTAAATTCGAACAAATCGTCAGCGAAACGATCAATGAAGAAATGCTCACCCCGCAAATCAATATCGATGCCCAAATCAAGCTCTCGGACATCACCCCCGATTTGTATAATATGCTGCAAAAATTCGCACCTTTTGGCCCTAACAACACGATTCCGGTCTTTATGACCGAAAATGTGATTAATTTCATAGGCACGAAAAAAGTGGGACGCAACAACGAGCATTTGAAGCTGGTGGTGGTGGACGATACCCGTGCCTGCAACGACCGGAGCGGTATCGGATTCGGCATGGGCAACCTGTATGAACAGGTTAATTCCGGCAGCTTCTTCGATATTTGTTATACCCTTCAGGAAAACGAATTTATGGGTAAAACAGACATCCAAATGATGTTGAGAGATATTCATTTCAAAAAAGAAGAGGAATAACGAGGACTAAGATATGCAAAGCTCATCATCCAAACTGTTGGACAAAGCAGTAGAACAGTTTGCTTCTTTACCGGGAATCGGCAGAAAAACGGCATTGAAATTCGTGCTTCATTTACTGAAAAAAAACGAACAGGAAGTTCATACGTTCGCCCGTACGATCGACGAATTAAAAAAGAATATCCGTGAATGCCACCAATGCCATAATATCACCGACGGCGACCTTTGCGAAATCTGTACAGACATCAAACGTGACCGCTCCGTGATTTGCATCGTTGAAAACATCAAAGACATTATTTCCATCGAGGCTACCTCCCAGTTTAACGGGGTGTATCATGTGTTGGGAGGAATCATTTCCCCGATGGACGGCATCGGTCCCGCCGATCTCCATATTCCCACCCTGCTGGAACGGGTGGAACAGAACGACATCAAAGAAATTATCTTTGCCCTCAGCGCCACAATCGAAGGAGACACGACCGGATATTATATCTTCAAGAAGCTGAAAAACAAAGAACACCTGACCATCAGCACAATTGCCAAAGGTATTTCTATCGGCAACGACCTGGAGTATACGGACGAGCTGACATTGGGACGCTCTATTGTAAACCGGGTGAAATTCAGTTTCAACGAATAAGCCCGGCGGATATACTTTTATCCCGTGGTCTATATACTGAAATAAAGTATTAAAACGAAAAAAGTGGGTTCGGTCGATGATCGAATCCACTTTTAAATTGAACGTTCCGGACGGATATATCGCTTTACAATGACATCGCCATCGGCAAAAAGTGTGTTTCCTTCACTCAAAGCCAAAACATAAAACCCGTTCACCTAAGGGCTATGCCCCGCTTTTCAAAAACAGCTTTCCACGGTGATTAAAAATCAAAAGAAAAAGGCAACAACGCAGAAGCTTTTAACACAACGGTTTCTTTCTGCCCGATCATTATCACATCGAAATCTTTTCCGTAACGTTTTATCACCTCGGCCATCACCTGACGGCAAGCCCCACAAGGAGGTGTGAATGTTTCCGTCAGCGCCCCCCGATAGCAGGCCGCGATAGCCAATGCTGTTACACCGACATCGGGATAAGTGGAGCCGGCATAAAACAACACCGTACGTTCCGCACAAGTTCCGCTGGGGTAAGCCACATTTTCCTGATTTGTCCCGGTAAGCACCGAGCCGTTATCCAGTAAAAGAGCAGCCCCGACAGAAAATTTAGAATATATGCTATACGACCGATCCGTAGCCTTTATCGCCTCTTCACACAAGTTCCGGTATTCTTCCGGGAAAGAATTTCGATACACGGAATAATCTAACCTGAGTTCGTTTTTATCCATTCGTTATTTTTATTAATTTTACACCCCTAAGATAAACTAAGAAAAAGAAAGAGAAAAGGGAATAACAAAATTTATCACATCAATCCAAGATAACGAATCTGATATTATGAAACAAATACACGGTTTTCTTCTGATCTGCATTTTGCTCCTTTCCGCCACACTGACTCAGGCAGAAACACGCAAAGAATTTATTCGCAAATACAAACACATTGCGATTAAAGAAATGGAACGCACCGGAATCCCCGCCAGCATCAAACTGGCACAGGGCATACTGGAATCAGGATGCGGCCAATCAGAACTATGTGTAAACGCCAATAATCTTTTCGGCATTAAATGCCACGACTGGACGGGCGCCACCTACCACATGGACGACGACCTTTCGGACGAGTGTTTCCGAAAATATAAAAATCCGGAACAGTCCTGGGTTGACCATAGCACCTTTCTGACAACGCGTCCCCGCTATTCCAGCCTGTTCGACATTCCCACGACCGATTACAAGGCCTGGGCACGCGGACTGAAAGCCGCCGGATATGCCACCAATCCGCAGTATGCAGAAAGATTAATTAAGATTATCGAGGAAGAAGAGTTGTATAAGTTCGATCGCCTGATCACGAAGCCGGGAGGCCATAGCATCAGCGCTGAAGAATATGCAGAAAGTTTAAGTCCGGAAAACCGTCCCGGTTCTCTTAGCTATAAAAAACGGGAAGAAATGCGTAACGGCATCATATGTATCGAAATTCAGGATGGCGATTCACTCGACAAGATTTCCCAATATTATGGCATAAAGCTAAAAAAACTGATGCAATATAACGATAAGGCAGATTTAACGGTGGAAAAAGGACAGATCATTTTCCTGAAAAACAAAAAACGGAAAGCTGCCAGAGGTTATGAATTCCACCGTGTGAAAGCCGGAGACACACTATATGAAATTTCCCAAATATACGGAGTCAGGATCAAAAACCTGAAAAAGTATAATTATATGGGAGAAAAAAGCGAGCCTGTGGAAGGTGAAAAAATTTACCTGAGAAGCAACGCTCCTTTATTTTAACACCTGTGAAAATGGAGAAAACAGAAAAACACACTTTTTTCAGTCAAAACAGCCTGTTCGGAGCAATCATGGGATTGAGTTTTGTGATCACTTCCTGGGTATTTTTAACCACAGGGAAGCCCATTGCCGCCAATCCGAACCTGAACAATATCCTCATGCTGCTCACCATCGCAGGCACATTCATCGGTGTGCGTAAATACCGGGAAGATGTGTTGGGCGGAGCGATCACTTACGGACATGCTCTGGGAACATGCACCTATATCATCGGTGTAGCCTCCCTGATATATGGGATATATACCGTTATCCTTTACCAGGCATTACCCGATTTAAAAGACCAGTATCTGGAAACCATCGATGCAACCCTGAGGGAAGTATATGCCAACTCGTCCATCGCAGATTCTTTAAGCGATATGATGCGGGCTTTCACCACCTCTTACAGTATCGGCTTTTCCGAAATCTTCAGCAGAATATTTTCAGGATTCATTTTTTCGTTACTCCTGGCAGGAATGCTCCGAAAAAAAGCTCCGGAACAACAATTATAACAACCTATGGATATTTCAGTTATCGTACCTCTCTATAATGAAGACGAATCCCTTCCCGAACTATCGGCATGGATTGCCAGGGTAATGGATGCCCATCGCTTCACTTACGAAATAGTTATGGTGGACGACGGCAGCAACGACACCTCCTGGCAGGTCATCGAATCGCTTTCTGCCCAAAATCCCCGTATAAAGGCGATCAAATTCAGGCGCAACTACGGGAAGTCCGCAGCTTTACACTGTGGTTTTCAAGTGGCCCAGGGAGATGTCGTTATCACGATGGACGCCGATATGCAGGACAGCCCGGACGAAATTCCGGCTCTCTACCACATGGTGATGGAGGAAGACTACGATCTGGTGTCCGGCTGGAAAAAGAAAAGATACGACCCGCTTTCCAAAACCATTCCTACAAAGATATACAATGCAGCAGCCCGGAAGTTTTCGGGCATAAAAAACCTGCACGATTTTAATTGCGGACTGAAAGCCTACAAAAACAAAGTCATCAAGAATATCGAGGTCTACGGAGAAATGCATCGTTATATTCCCATTTTAGCGAAACAGGCAGGTTTTTCTAAAATCGGAGAGAAAATCGTTCAGCACCGGGCACGCAAGTATGGGACGACAAAATTCGGCCTGAGTCGCTTTGTGAATGGATTCCTGGATTTACTATCGATTACATTTATCACCCGCTTTGCCAAAAAGCCCATGCATTTATTCGGGGCACTGGGCACATTGTTGTTTATCATCGGCTTTATATCTGCCGGGTGGCTGGGTATCGATAAGCTGATCGCCATGTCTAACAACATCAAAGCCCCGCTGGTTACCAGCAGTCCTTACTTTTTTATCGCCCTCACCTGTATGGTGATCGGCTCGCAGCTTTTTCTGGCCGGTTTCGTGGCTGAACTTGTTTCGCGCTCAGCTTCTGACCGTAACGTTTATCTGATCGAGAAAACAATAGCTGCCCCCGAAGTAGAAGAAAATTAATACAGCATACCGGGTTTCACGGTTTGTCTATAAACGGCAAAACTCACTCCGAAACAAAACCGGGGAGATCAGAAAATTTCGATCTCCCCGGTTTATTTCATATATCATTTTTCAATACAGTTCTTCCCGTATTGTTTCTCTCCATTCCGCTTCACCCTTCCGGCAGCTTATCCGCAGCCGCTTCCCCGGTCACTTCCCCTCTTTCTTCCCTTCCTCATGCCGTATCCAAATTGTTTTTGCCCGGCAATGCACCAAAGTATCCGCCTCGTTCTTTAAACAGTGGGAAACGATAATCTTATCTTCCTTTTCCTCGATGGCATACCCCGCATGAATATGGCTATCCGGCATGATCTCGTGGGCATAAATCACCTCTACTTCTACCAATATATGATTCTTCAAAAAATCAAACGGCAAAGAGTTGGTAATCCAACGCATATATGAAGCCTGGGTAACATGCCCGTTGAAATCGATATTATCGAAAGTAGCCGTAAAATCCCGGCACTCCTCCATCGGAGGCTCCGGCTCTTTTTCATCCAAAATTGGAGCAAGTACTACTTTTTCAATCTGATGGCCGGAACTGATGTCAATGACTTTTTCAGACAAACGGGTCGGACGACGGCGATTCAAATCGATACTCATCCACTCTGACGTAGCCAGCACCAGCACTTCACCGTCCTTACGCAACATCCGGTAGTCCCTAAGTGCAAACAAACGATCGATCCCCGAAGGCCAGGTTTCAATCACCACCTCTTCCGAATGCTGCGGCATTTTATGCAACTGAATATGCAAGCGGTGTAACATCCAGGTCATCCCCTGTTTATTCATCGTATCTACATCAACCCCATAAATAACAGTTTGCTCCTCAGCCACATCATTAAACAGGTCGCACAGCGTTTTGATAAACAAACGTCCCTTATAATTAGTGTAATGATTGTATATCTTTACCTTTTCAATGTATTTTGTCACCATAATTCTTATTTTATTCCCTATCCTTCATTCAAGGGCGGTTATCAAATCACATATACTTCCGGCTCTATCCAAACTCCAAAAGTCATGAAAACACTCTTTTTCACTTCGTTTGCCAAATGGGCAACTTCCACTCCGCTCGCTTCTGCCCGGTTCACTAAAATCAAAGCTTGTTTTTCATATACTCCGGCTTTCCCCAAATCTTTTCCTTTCCAGCCACATTGTTCGATCAGCCAGCCGGCAGCCAGCTTAACCCGCTCTTCATCCACCGGATACACGGGTAATTCAGGATATTTTTTTTTCAGGTGTTCCGCCTGTTCCCGGGGAACAACCGGATTCTTAAAGAAACTCCCGGCGTTCGGCAACTCTTTCACATCGGGCAGTTTTGCCTGGCGGATATGAATGATCGCCTGGCGGATATTTTTTAAATTTACTGCACCCAACTTTTGAAGCTCTTCCTGGACACTCCCGTAATTCAAACGAAATTCCGGAGCTTTGGTTAGCCGGAACACCACATAAGTAATGATATACTTATTCTTCCACTCTCCTTTGAATATACTGTCCCTGTATGCAAAACGGCAATCTGCCGCATCGATCACATCTTTCCGGGCTTCTTCTATCTGTATGGCCTCTACCCTTTCAATTGTATCTCCCGCTTCCATGCCGTAGGCTCCCACATTTTGTACAGGTGCCGCCCCCACATGTCCCGGAATAAAAGACAGGTTTTCCACCCCTCCATATCCCTGCTCTACCGCCCATGCTACAAAATCGTCCCAAATCTCTCCGGCACCGATTCTCACCCACACATGCTCATCATTTTCCTCTACAATTTCCATACCTTTAATGGTGGGATAGAACACAGTTCCGTCAAAATCATCGGTAAACAGGAAATTACTTCCCTCTCCCAGCACCATAATTTCCTCCGGCTTTAGCTCATAAGAAGAAACAAATTCCAAAAATTCCGACTCCGTATCACTTTCCACAAAATAGCGGCATTTAACATCGATACCGAATGTGTTATAGTTTTTCAGACTATAATTTTCCCTGACTTCCATAAAATAGTAACTTTGTCTGCAAATATACTAAATATATTATGACTTCATTGCCCCCCGCGTTTGAAGAACGCATGAAAACCATTTTAAAGGAAGAGGCCGGAGCTTTTTTTCAGGCTCTGCAAACTCCACCTCCGGTGAGCATCCGGCTCAACCCGGAAAAACCGATGGATTTTCCGTCGGAGGACACTCCTCTTCCGGCAGACCAAGTCGCCTGGTGTGAGGATGGCATTTATTTGAACGAACGTCCAATATTCACCTTAAATCCTTGTTTTCACGGTGGGGCATTCTATGTGCAGGAAGCGTCTTCCATGTTCCTGCATCATGTCCTTAAACAAATCCTGCCACCTCATCCCGTACGGGCATTGGATTTATGTGCAGCTCCGGGAGGCAAATCCACCCTAATGGCTTCCCTCCTGCCGGAAGGTAGCCTCTTGCTGGCCAACGAAGTGATTCGTTCCCGGGCTTCTATTCTTCGCGAAAATGTCATCAAATGGGGACGTGCCGACGTGATAGTCAGCAACAATGATCCTTCTGATTTTCAAAATCTGGAAGGAGCTTTCGACCTTATTTTAGTAGATGCCCCCTGTTCCGGAGAGGGAATGTTCCGGAAAGATCCGAAAGCCATTAGCGAATGGAGCGAAGCAAACCTAAAACTATGTAGCGAAAGGCAAAAACGGATTTTATCGGACATTTGGGATTCGCTAAAACCGGGAGGTTTTCTGATTTACAGTACTTGCACCTATAATCCGGGGGAAAATGAAGCGATTCTGGAATGGATCACCGAAGAATTAGAAGGAACGAGCATTAAAATAGAACATTCGTTCAATACCATTACACCTGCAACGAGCAAAGCTTTCGGCTATCATTTTTATCCTCATAAAACCCGGGGAGAGGGATTCTTTATCGGGGTGATGCAAAAACAGGAAGGAACGGAACGGACAATCCGGAAAAACAAAAAACAAAATAAGGCAAAACCGATGCCGATACCGCAAGCATTATCCTCTTTATTGGGGCATCCGGAACAATTCACCGCTTATGTCCGGGAAAATCAAATCGGCTTCGTCCCGGCGGCTCATTATGATTTTATCGGCGAATTGGAAAACCAGCTACGGGTGATTTACAAAGGCTGTGAAGCCATAGAAATGAACAATAAAAAAATAAAATACCTGCATCCGCTCGCCCTATTTTCCGGACTGGAACGCACACAATGTGCACGGTATGAAACCGACCTCAACACTGCCCTCACTTATTTAAAGAAAGAGGACATCCCCACAGCCGGACAAAACGGGGAATGGCTGCTTCTGACCCATCGCAACATCGCTCTGGGCTGGGGGAAAAACCTGGGTAACCGGCTCAACAATTATTATCCCAAAGAATGGCGCATCAGAATGAGGCTGGATGCCGAATCTTCCCCGCTTATCGAAGAATGAAACTTTGCCAATATTTAAAAGCTAATATAAAATGAACTCAACAGAAGTTACTTTTGTCATCGAACCTTATTCGGAAAATATTTCCGACCTGTTAATGGCCGAACTCGGAAATATAGGCTATGAGGGGTTTTCCTATACGGATAACGGATTTCAAGCCTATATCCCGGCTAAAGATTTCAATGCTCCGGCCATCGACCAGTTGGAAGTTTTGTCCTTTTTGGCAGAAAACTACCGCATCACTTACACCTACCGGGAAATTACCGACCAGGACTGGAATAAAGTGTGGGAAGAAAATTTCACGCCGATTGTCGTAGACAACCGGATTCTGGTACGTGCCGGATTCCATGCCCCTATCCCCGGTATCGAATATGAAATTATCATCGAGCCTAAAATGAGTTTCGGAACGGGACACCATTCGACAACCGCCCTGATGCTGGCAACGATACTTGCCCACAAGGAACAAATCCAAGGGAAAAGGGTTTTGGACATGGGATGCGGAACGGGTATCCTTTCCATTATGGCAGCTAAAGCGGGAGCTAAAGAAATTGTGGGAATCGACATCGATGAATGGGCCTTCAACAATGCCATGGAAAATATGAAAAACAACGGCATAGACCAGGTTACCATCCGCATCGGAGATGCTGCCCTGTTAGCCGAAGAACAGCCTTTCGATATTATTCTGGCAAATATCAACCGAAACATCCTGCTGAACGACATGCACCATTACACCTCCAGCCTGAACAAGCAAGGCTATTTGGTGATGAGCGGATTCTATTTGCAGGATTTACCTATGATCCGAGAAAAAGCAGAATCTTTGGGACTTCAGTACCAAAGCTACAAAGAAGATAAAAACTGGGTAGCTGTTACATTCTACAAAAATTAATCATTACGTTAGATTTTAAACAAACTATTGCTTTATAAACAAGTTTGTGCAATCTTTGCCCCACGAAAAATAACAATGTAATTTTACAACCTAAACATGAAAGTTTTAAAATTCGGAGGAACTTCAGTAGGAAGTGCAGAAAGAATCCGTTCGGTTGCCCGACTGATTAATGACAACCAACCTAAAATCGTAGTATTGTCGGCTATGTCCGGGACAACCAACACGTTGGTTGAAATAGCCAACTGTTTGTATCGGAATGAAAAACAGGAAGCACTGAATATCATTCAGAACCTTGAAGTGAACTACTATATCGTAGTTACGGAGTTGTTTGAAACGGAACCTTATATACGCCGGGGAAAAGAGTTTATCCAAACCATTTTCACCTATCTCCGTTCATTTATCAATAAAGATTTTTATCCTTTACAGGAGAAAGCCATATTGGCACAGGGCGAAATCATGTCTACCACCCTGATGCATTTTTATCTGGAAGAGTGCGGTACCTCTACCACCTTATTGTCTGCCCTGGATTATATGCGTATCGACAAAGATTGCGAACCGGATTATTTCTACATCCGGCAAAACCTGAAAAGGGAATTGTCACAACCTTCCACCCAGCAATTGATTATTACCCAGGGATTTATTTGCCGGAATGCCTACGGAGAGATCGACAACCTGAAACGAGGCGGCAGTGATTATTCCGCAGCTCTTGTCGGAGCGGCTATCAAGGCCGAAGAAATACAAATCTGGACAGACATCGACGGTTTCCACAATAACGACCCCAGAGTGGTGGAAAACACCAGAGCTATCCGCCACCTATCGTTCGACGAAGCGGCCGAATTAGCTTATTTCGGGGCGAAAATCCTTCACCCTTCCAGCATTCAGCCTGCCAAACGGGAAAATATTCCAGTCCGCCTAAAAAATACCCTTTGCCCGGAGGATGAAGGAACTTTGATCTCCAAAGACAGCCCGGTGCAAAACATCAAGGCAGTTGCCGCCAAAGACGGAATCACCGCAATCAAGGTGAAATCGACCAATATGTTACTGGCCTACGGTTTCTTGCGCAAAGTGTTTGAAGTGTTCGAAGCCTGGAAAACTCCGATCGATATGATCGCGACTTCCGAAGTTGCCGTTTCGCTGACGATCGACTGTACCGATCATCTAAACGACATCATTTGCGATCTGGAACAGTACGGAACGATTGAAGTTGACCGCGACATGGCGATCATCTGCATCGTGGGAGATTTTGCCGCCGGAAGATCGGGATTAGGTGCTATGGTGATGAATGCCCTTGCAGAGGTTCCCTTGCGTATGATTTCTTACGGAGGCAGCGAACACAACATCTCTGTGCTCGTCAAAAACGAGGATAAGAAAAAAGCCATGGTAGACCTGAGCCAAAAACTACTCAACGTTGAAAACTAAAGCATAAATACAATAACCATATATGAAGCTAACAGACCAAATACAAAACTTACAAACACCTTGTTATTACTATAACATTGAATTATTGGAAAAAACCCTGCAAACCGTAGTGAAAGAATCCGGAAAACATGGTTTCCATGTTCATTACGCCGTGAAAGCCAATGCCAACCCCACCCTATTGAAGATCATCGCTCAATACGGACTGGGAGCGGACTGCGTCAGCGGCAATGAAGTGTCGAGAGTTGTTGAATGTGGTTTCCCGGCTGATAAAATCGTATATGCAGGCGTGGG
This sequence comes from uncultured Odoribacter sp., assembly GCA_900541415.1. GTDB lineage: Bacteria > Bacteroidota > Bacteroidia > Bacteroidales > Marinifilaceae > Odoribacter. Next base: position 128,297 of record UQJP01000003.1, read on the forward strand.
AAAAAGCGATATTGAGATAGAAACGGCTTTAAACCACAATATATTCTGTTTCAACTGTGAATCGCTGCCTGAAATTCAGGTCATCGATGAAATCGCAGGCCGCATGAACAAAAAAGCAAAGATCGCCCTGCGTATCAATCCGAATGTAGATGCGCATACCCATCATTACATCACCACCGGAATCGAAGAAAATAAATTCGGTATTTATCTTTACGACCTGGAACGGGTGATCGATGAAATTCAGCCTCTGGCACACATCGAACTGATCGGGCTGCACTTTCACATCGGCTCCCAGATCACAGATATGTCGGCTTTCCAAAGCCTATGTATCCGGGCGAATGAAATCCAGCATAAATTACAGGAGCGCCACGTGCAGTTACCGCACATCAATTTCGGAGGAGGCTTAGGCATCGATTATAACCAACCTTATGGAGAACCGATTGCCAACTTTGCCGCTTATTTCGATACTTTCGCCCAATTCTTCGAACCTCTGCCCCATCAACAGGTGCATTTTGAACTGGGACGCTCTATCATTGCCCATTGCGGCGACCTGATTTCCAAAGTGCTTTACATAAAAGAAGGTAAAAACCGGAAATTCGCCGTCTTGGATGCAGGAATGAACGATCTCCTGCGACCTGCCCTGTATCAGGCATTTCACAAAATAGAAAACATCAGTTCTGACCTGCCGGAGGAAAAATATGACGTGGTAGGCCCGATCTGTGAATCGTCCGACTGTTTCGGGAAAGACGTTTGCCTGAACAAAACCCGGCGCGGCGACCTGATTGTGATCCATTCCGCCGGAGCTTATGGCGAAGCAATGGCTTCACAATACAACCTCCGGAATATGCCGGGTACATATTTTTCGAAATAGGATTTAGCAAAATAAAATACAATACAACATCATTCAAAAAACAATAAATTTCTAAAATTTTATAGCATACCCCCAAACGACCGGAGATAATGCCTTTCTGTCATTTGGGGGTTATCGTATCTCCAAACAATTACATTCAAATATTTTAAGTACCTCCTTATACTTATATCGCAAAATAAATTTTTCTCTTCTCTATCAAGTATACTCTCTTGTCTTTTCTTCATATCAAATCTATCCACCACTCCGTTACACGATAGCTTTCAACATTATACAATAGTAAATTTTTAGTGACAATATTATTTACATTTTTAAAATAATGTAAATAATAATATTCAATATTATCCAAAATAATATACTACACACAAATATTTATCCAATTTTATATAAATGTATTATTATTATTTATAAATTTACCTCTACTTATTTACAAACATTACTAATCATTAAAAGTAAATCTTATGAAAAAAAAATTTTATTATTTGTTTTCACTGCTTTTCATAAGCATGTTTCTATTTTCCTGTGAGGCAACTCAAGAAGTAACCCCCACAGAAAATAATACTCCAGAACTTCTTAGTAAAGAGAATGCTTCTACACTTTCTTCCAGCCCCAGGTCGTTTATCCTCAATATTAGCGGAGGAGATTATTCCGTGGGGATCATAAATAGATTTAATGATCCACCCACAATAACAATTGTTTCTCCTTCAATGTGTCCCTACCCTTATTATTATGAAATCCCAGATAACGTAACCCCTAATATCTTTGATATTGAAATTATTGCTACCAATTCAAGCATGCGTCATATTGTTGGATTCTGTGACGATTATGGATGTTACAGCCACGCAGATACATATCATTATGGATTATTTGGAAGTAATATCCCACAAAATATAACGGCTCTATTTGATCCTACCAACTGGAGACCTGACCCACTCCCTCCAGGAGTAGACGAGGAAGGCGGTAGTGGCGAAATTCCCACACAGCCGGAATATGCAGACGTTTCGATTACAGTAGAAGCCCCGAATATTAATGTCACAATAGATTATATAAATCGATACGATACTTTTGTTCAAACAGCTATTGCCGGTGTAACAATATTAAGCCAAATAAAAGCAAGCTATGGAGTAAATTTAGACCTTTATAATGCTAATAGCGGTTATACAAAAGTACACTTTTATGATGGCAAGAGCACTTCTGATGCACTAATTCCCCCCTTTAGCTCAATTACACACAAGATAGTACCAACTTCAGCAAACTATTATTACCGTATATATTAAAACGGTCATATTTTTCACATTAAAAATTGGAATACTTTAAATTTTAAAGGTATTCCAATTTTTATTTTCCTTTTCTCTTGACTCTTCTTAAATCTTTCATTCGTTTTTACTTATAGAATGTATTTTATCTTTCAACCCTTAAACATCAAATACTTTAGATAACTTTTTAATTTCCACACGAATAACACATTTCAATTCGGCGAGCCTATTAATCAAGATTTTTCTTTAAGTTTGCAAAATCAATACATATCTATGATGAAATTAATTATTTTAACAGGTGCCGGAATGAGTGCCGAAAGCGGAATCAAAACATTCAGGGACAGTGACGGCTTATGGGAAAATTACCGGATCGAGGATGTCTGTACCCCTGAAGCCCTTGAACGCAATCCGGAATTGGTAAACCATTTTTACAACGAAAGGCGCAAACAGTTATATGACGCACTTCCCAATGCAGGACACACCGGATTGGCAGAGCTGGAAAAATATTTCGATGTCCGGATTATCACCCAGAACATCGATGACCTGCACGAAAGAGCCGGAAGCAGCTGGGTGTTGCACCTTCACGGTGAACTGAAAAAAGTCAGGAGTAGCATCAACCCCAACAAAATATACGATCTGGACGGCTGGGAACTCAAACCGGGAACCCGGTGCGAAGATGGCTCTTTGCTGCGTCCTCACGTCGTCTTTTTCGGGGAAGCCGTGCCCAATATCGAGCCGGCCATCGAACTGGTGAAGCAGGCAGACCTATTTGTGGTGATCGGCACTTCCCTGGCCGTCTACCCTGCCGCCAGTTTGCTGCACTATGTTCCGGAAGGGATCCCTGTATTTCTGATCGATCCGCACATTCCGCAGCAAGTCCGAAATTCCGGTATTCACTTCATTGAAAAAACAGCTTCAACCGGAGTGGCTGAACTAAAACAGTTATTAATAAATCAATAATCGTTCCGATGCTCTGCTAAAACGGAGCTCGTTTCAACTTTTATCCATCCAATATGGCACGAGGAAAAAAACCTTTATTAGAAAACATCGAAATTCAAAAAATTGCCGCCGAAGGCAAATCTATTGCCTACGTCGATGAAAAAGTACTATTTGTACCGAACACCGTTCCCGGTGACATTGTCGATGTTCAGGTTACCCGGAAACGTAAAAACTTTCTGGAAGGTTTCGTAGTTAGGACCAGGCAAGAATCCGCCTTACGCACACCACCGTTTTGCCCTCATTTTGGCATCTGCGGAGGCTGTAAATGGCAAAACCTGCCTTACGAAAAACAAACCGAATTCAAACAGCAGGAAATCATCGATAACCTGAAACGCATCGGTAAAGTTGAATTACAAAATATCTATCCGATCATAGGCTCCGCCCACACCCGATACTACCGGAATAAACTGGAATTTACATTCTCGGACAAACGTTTCCTAACCAGGGAAGAGATCGGGCAGGAGACAGACATCGCCCGCTCGCCTGCGGCAGGTTTTCATGTACCGGGATTATTCGACAAGGTGGTGGACATCGATACCTGTTATTTGCAAGGCTCGCCTTCCAATGAAATACGGAATTTCATCAAACAATATGCCATTAAGAAAGGCCTGACTTTTTACAATATCCGGGAGCAACACGGTTTTTTACGGACGTTGATCATTCGCACCGCCTCCACCGGAGAAGTCATGGTGATCGTCGCTTTTGGAGAAGAGAACCTATCGGAGCGGGAAAGCCTGCTCGATAGCTTAATAAGCGAATTTCCGCAAATCACCTCCCTGATGTATGTGATCAATGAAAAGCAAAACGACTCATTGACCGATCAGGAGATCGTTTGCTATAAGGGACGCGACCATATCTTCGAAGAAATGGAGGGCTTAAAGTTTAAAATCGGTCCAAAATCTTTTTATCAGACTAATTCGGAACAGGCCTATAATCTATATTCCAAAACCAGAGAGTTAGCCGGGCTTAAAGGGCACGAGACAGTCTATGACCTTTATACGGGCACAGGTACAATCGCCAATTTTGTTGCCCGTCAGGCAAAAAAAGTAATCGGAATTGAATATGTCCCGGAAGCCATAGAAGATGCTAAAGTCAATTCAGAACTCAACAATATCACGAACACCTTATTTTACGCCGGAGACATGAAGGATGTCTTAAATGCCGATTTTATCGCCCGGCACGGGCATCCGGATGTCATCATCACCGATCCTCCCCGCGCAGGCATGCACCCGGACGTTGTACAAACCATCCTGAATGCAGCTCCTGAAAGAATCGTATACGTCAGTTGTAATTCAGCCACCCAGGCACGCGACCTGCAATTAATGGATGCAGCCTATAAAGTGATGGCCGTTCAGCCTGTTGATATGTTTCCTCATACCCACCATGTAGAAAATATTGTGCTATTACACAAAAAATAATTCCAAAGAGCACTCATATTGAAAAATGTTAGCCCCTGCCTCAAAAAAGGCAGGGGCTGCTGTTTTCCCCGTTCTTGCTACAAACTTATTTCATCAAAGCTCCTTCCGAATAACTACCCTACATTCTCTGATAACTAAGCTGATACGTTGTCATCCGAATTCTCTTGCCCAATGAAAGGAATTTAGGCATAAAAAAACGAACGATTATAGTTGTAGAAATTTTTACAGGCTTTTTTGTTAATAAAAACAAAATACATAAAGGGGTTATCGAACAAATAAAGAATATCTTAACATTAGTACTAAAAATCAATAAAATTGAATATCAATGAATTGTAACTTAGTGTAAAAAAAATCAACATTTTTTGTGCAATTTATTTGCGTGTTGCTTTAATTATTCTTTTTTTTTAATTAGTTTTGCAAATAAATTAATAGTAAACATGAATTTTATTAAAAGAAAATATCGGTAGTTGAGAACAATTTTAAAATTCGATGCTCCGAAAACGTTTACTATGAATTTTGGATGGTTTCGAAAAATTATAAAAAATTTAACAAACTCTGTGTCAGAAAAGATAGTCTGATATAGAGCTTATTCACCAGAATAAACGTTCGTTTTTTTAGGCATTTATCTACTTAAAAACTAAACAATTGAAAGGAAAGGAGCGGAAATGAAATTTCAGACGAAACACATGATCTTCAGTAGGTTAGATTGCTTTAACAATCACATTTTCGCTAAGATCGTGAGTTCAGGTTTTTTTGCCTTTATTATGAAAAACAATCAACACCATAAAACAATCTGCTAATATAACTGAAACCCAAATACTTAATGTGATTTTTTTTGAATTTTGAATACTAAACAATTGATTTATGAGAAAAATGTTTACCAAAGTTCTACTTGCTTTCCTATCGTTCCTGCTATTTACGGGTTGCAGGGATGAGGTGAAGGAGTATTATGAACGACCTGACTATCTTCGTGGGAACGCCTACGAATTTTTGCAAGAACGGGGAAATTTTACTTATTTTCTCTCCGCCTTGGAAATGACGGGTTACAAGGATGCATTGGACGGAAGAGGTCTATATTCCGTATTTGCTCCCAATGACGAGTCTTTCCAAAGGTACATGGCTAAAAAAGGAAAGACATCTTTACAGGATTTCAATCTGGATTCTCTGAAAATATTGATCAGTTACCACCTGATCGAATTTTCATTTAATCGTTCGGACTTCCTGGCATTCTCTAAAACTGCTTCGGCGGAAGAGCCGACAGAAGGAGATGGGTCATGTTACAAATACGAAACATTAGCACAAGAAGGAATCAAGACGATGGCCGACCCTAATACAGGGCGTACCGTTAAAGTCTTCCAACAGAAAAAATTCCTTCCGGTAATTTCTACGCGCCTGTTCCGTACACAGGAAAGTAATAATTACGAAAGTGACTATAAAGTGTTTTTCCCGTCAATCAATTGGCAGGGAGACGATAATAAACTGTATGTTGCCAATGCCGCTGTCATAGAAAGCGGTATTCCTATCGACAATGGTTATATGTATGTGGTTGATGAAGTGATCGAACCGCTTCCCACCGTATACAATGCCCTTTCCGGACAATCGTCCAGCTTTAAGATTTTCAAAGAGCTGTATGATCGGTTTGCATACATGTATTATGACGCAAATAAAACTAAGGATTATGCAGAATTAGGAGATAGTTTGTTCCAATTCTATCACTACCTGCCCCCAACCTCCGGAGAAGATCTTCCGGATCTTGCTTGTGAATGGACCGTATCGGAAAATGAGAGCGATTATGAGGCACGTTTGAAATATGCCTTCAACTGTTTCGCTCCCACCGATAATGTTTTGTCGGCTTATATACAGAATTTCTTTGGAGTGAGCAATTATCAGGATGTACCTTTATTGAACCTCTATTATCTTCTGAAAGCCCATGTTGCCAATCGCCAGAAACTGATTTTACCTTCTCTGCTGGAAAAAGGCCTGGAAGGGTCTTTAGGTGAAGAATGGACCGTAGAACGCAATGATCTGGTTGCGACACAATTTTGCAGCAATGGTGTGTTATACGGAATCAACAAGGTTTTGGAACCGGCAGTATTTACCATGATCATGCGCCCTTTCTTCCAGAAAGCGGAATATAGCACCATGCTGAATATCGCCCATAAGCAAGGAACATTCGGTGCGATGGTCGATCCGGAGCGTAGCTATACGATTTTTGCCATTCCTAACGAACAATTGGAAGAAAAATACGGATACCGGGTAAATTATTACGCAAACGATAATATCGATGTGCTGAACGGACGGGTTGTCATTGAAACTTTCACCAGTGAAGAGGACCACACCATCCGGACAATGACCGGGGACGAGCAAAGTGCTTTCATCCAGAATCAAATTGTAGACGGTTACATCAATCCACAGGAAACGATGGGTAAACGTGTTTACTACCCCACCCGGGAATCGTATCACTTTATTTACACGGAAAACGGACAGATCTACGGAGAGAACCGTTCTTCCATCGCAACCGAACTTCTTGAGGATATGACTTATCCGAATGGTGACGGTAAAGGTATTGTATATAAAGTAAACGATAAATTCTTATCAAACAAAGAGAATGTAGGGATGGCTTTATTCAGCAATGCTGATAAATATCAAAAATTCTATCAGGCTCTTTTAGAAGCGAATCTGATCCAGTTAAAACCGGACGGAGTGACCAATATTGCCGATGTTACCGCAGTTGAAATGGATTGGCTAAAAGGTGAGCGTTGTATGGTTTTTGCACCACTGAACAGTGCCTGGGATGAAACGAAAGTTCCTACCGATTCTGTTGAATTAGACCGTTTCCTGAAATTCTTCTTTGTCCCGATGGTCGAGAATAAAATGCAGGATTACATTTTACCCAATCACGGAACGACCGGAACTTACGAAACCCGTTGTGCTTACACACCCGCCAACAAGGCTAAAATGAGGATTACCTTCTCGAACGATAAGCAATTGAATATTGCCAATGAAGATAATCTTACTGTTCAGACGGATGGAGAAGTTCCTTTCTTTGCCACAGATGGATTGATATACGGTATCAAAGAATTACTAACCCCAGTTAAACCGTAAGCATTAATTTAAAACAAGGATTCTATGAAAATCATATGTTTAAGGATCATGTGCCTGCTGATACTCCTTTCCCCATTGCAGGGGTGGGCGCAGGAACACATCTTAAGAGGTGTCGTCACAGATGCGGCAGGTCCTCTGATCGGGGCCACCGTAGCCTTCAATAATAAGGAAAATCGTGCCCTATTCGGAGTTGTCACGGACGTTAACGGTGAATATTTCATCAGGATACCGGCAGGACAGGATATTGCAGATGTGGTATTCTCATTTGTCGGTTACAAAACCAAATCGATCAAATATGCCAAACAAACCAAATTAGATGTAAGGCTGGAAGAGGACTCCCAGACACTCGACGAAGCTGTCGTTGTGGGACGTGCCATACACCGGGATATTATGGGTATGGATACCAAAGCTCTGGGAGGTGCCCGCCAGAAAATCAATCTCGACGATCTACAAGACATGGTGGTGACTTCTGTCGGCGATATGTTGCAGGGAAAACTGGCCAATGTCGACTTGATCGCCGCTTCCGGAGCTCCGGGTGCTAAGATGTCTATCCGTATTCGTGGTACGGCTTCTTTGAATGCCAGCAACGAACCGTTGATCGTTATCGACGACGTGCCTATGGATGTGAGTATTAATTCCGATTTCGACTTTGGAACGGCTACTGAAGAGGATTTCGGTGCTTTGGTAAACATCGCACCTTCCGATATTGAAGCGATTGAAGTTTTGAAGGACGCTTCGGCTACCGCTATGTGGGGAGCCAAAGCTGCCAACGGCGTTTTGCAAATCACCACCAAAAGAGGTGCTAAAAGTAAACCGACCTTCCAGATTTCTGAAAAAATCTCGACCAGTATCGAGCCTAAACGAATGCCGCAGTTAAACGGTAAAGAGTATGTAACTTTGATGCAGGACGCAATCTGGAATCGGGTGCGGGATGACGAATACAAAAACTTATCCCTTTTAAATACCTTCCAGGATATTCGTTTTAATCCCAATTACCAATATTTCCGGGAATTCAATCAGGACGTAGATTGGTTGGATTATTTGGTAAGGACTCCGATCAACAGTGAAACGAACTTCAATATGTCCGGTGGTGGTGATAAAGCGACTTATCGCTTTTCAGTAGGTTACCTGACAGAGAAAGGAACTACCGTCGGAGAAGATTTCAAACGTATTACAGCTCGTTTGAATCTGGACTATCGTTTCTCAAACAAATTGATCGTACGTTCACAATTTTCTTATGCAGAAGGTGACCGGAACAGTATGTATTCACACAGCAGTGGGAATCCCCGTTCTATCGCCCAAAGAAAAATGCCGAACCTGACTCCGTTCGTGCTGGATGCCGACGGAAATTTCACCGATGAATATTTTATTCAACCATCGGGTTCTATCCAGGGATCTTTGTTGAATCCTATCGCTTTGGCAAACGATGCTCAAAGCAATACGATCAACCGAGATGCGGGGGTGAACTTCCAGATCGACTATAGCATCATTACCGGTCTTAAATTTGTAGGAACATTGGCGTTCAACCTGAAAACCTCCAAATATAAAAGCTTGTTACCGGTATCGGCTACAGGTGTGAGCATGGACGACACTCAATATAACCTATCACAGGATAGCAAAAACAGTAGTAACAGTTTGTTCGTGAACGTAGGTTTCAACTATTCGAAATCTTTTAATTCCACCCACACGATCGGTGCTTCTACCCGTTTCCAGGCACAGGATGTTGCTTCAGGAGCTTATTTCAACTCCTCAAACGGAAATGCATCGGGCTCTCTGAGTGATCCCGCAAACAATGGAGCTTTATATGAACTGAAGGCTTCCAAATCACAATCGCGTTCAATAGCTGTTGTCGGTAGTTTTATGTATTCGTATAAAAACAGGGTTAACCTGAATGCCGCATTCCGTACAGACGGTAGTTCAAACACGGGACGCCAGTCTCGTTGGGGCACATTCCCCAGTTTGAGTGCAAGCTGGTATATGCAGGAAGAACCTTTCTTGAAATCAGCGAAAGGTTGGCTTTACGAGCTGAAACCCCGTATCGGTTGGGGGAAGAGTGGTTCGTCACCTTCGGGTAGTTCCACCTATGCCGGAACATTCGCCGCATTGGACGACAGATATGTCGATTTAACTGCGATCATTCCGAACTCGATTCAGCTAAACCGTCTGAAATGGGAAACCCAAACTCAGCAGAATTACGGTTTGGATGTAGGTATTAAGGAAGATAAATTCCACTTAACCCTGGATTATTATATTAAGACAACCCATGATCTGCTTCAAAGGGACATGAAAATCCAAAGTACCACAGGTTACAGCACAGTGCCCTGGTTTAACAGCGGAAGTCTGCAAAACAGAGGTTGGGAGGTATATTTACGTATGACCGACGTTGTCAGATACGGAGATTTCAGAGTAAATGTCGATTTCAATATTTCCCGTAACCGGAATAAAGTATTGGATTTACCGGTGACTTTGGAATATGTTACCCCCAATGTGACCAACGGAGCCTATACCAATAAAGTGATGGAAGGACGGCCTTTGGGGTCATTCTTCGGATTCCGTTACATGGGAGTGTATCAAAACTATGACGAAACCATTGCCCGCGACCGTGAAGGGAATGTGATCAAAGACAGTGAAGGCAAAAACGTAACCACCCGTATCAACGGGACTTTCCGTCAGCGTCCGGGAGATGCTAAATATTACGATGTGAACTATGACGGTATCATTGATAAATATGACGTTGTTTATTTAGGAAACTCTCAGCCTCTGGTATTGGGAGGAGGAAGCGTTACATTCTTCTACCGGGGACTTTCATTAAGAACGTCTGTTGCCTACCGTATCGGTCAATCCATCATTAACCGCGCTCTGTTGAACGCTGAAAATATGGGTTCTGCCAACAATCAAAGCTCCTCCGTATTACGGCGTTGGAGATACGAAGGCGACGATACCAATATTCCACGTGCACTATATGGTGAGAACTATAACTCTTTAGGTTCAGACCGTTACGTAGAGAAGGCTTCTTTCCTGAAATTCAAGGACATCACGCTTTCTTACCGGTTCCAGAAAAGAGCATTACAGAAAATGGGATTAAGAGGACTGAATGTTTATTTCACTTCTTATGACCCATTCACAATCAGCAAATATAAGGGACAAGACCCTGAAGTAGGTACCCCCTCGAACTTCTCAAGTTTCGCAGAAGATAACAGTTTGTCTCCGCGTGCCCGTAGATTTGCTTTTGGTATAACTGTCGATTTTTAATGAATTGAATTATGAGAAAAATTAAAAATATAGTCAAAAAAAGCTGCCTGCTATATGCATTGCTGGCGATGTGTGGCTGTAACTCCTGGTTGGATATAAATCCGGTAGGTGTACAGACCAGTGACACATACTGGCAGACGAAAGAAGAAGTTGAGCAGGTATTGACCTCCTCCTATATCCAATTAAGGTCTTGTATGCCTTATTTCTTCCGCTGGGGAGAACTTCGGGCAGATGAATTGGATTACGGTATGACCCAAAGTACTGATGCAAGCCAGACTGGACAGGATGAACGTTCACTCCGCACGATGGATATTCGTCCGTCGAACGTATTAAATGACTGGAGTGCCGTATATAAAGCAATCGGACGTGCCAATTCTGTGATTCAGTTTGCAGAAACTGCGTTGGAAACGGACATCACTTTCTCCAGGGAATTGTGTAACTCTTTCATTGCAGAGGCTGTTTTCGTTCGTTCCCTTTGTTACTTCTATCTGGTAAGAACATTCCGGGATGTGCCTTATATCACGGAAGCTTACGCTGATGATGAACAAGAGTTTGCAGTTCCAAAAACTGACGGGGAATATATCCTGGATCAGGTTGTTCAGGATCTGGAAAGATATGTCAGAATGTGTAAGCCGGGTTACGAAGTTGAATGGCAAACTAAAGGCCGGGCTACCTGCTGGGCATTCTATGCTTTAATGGCCGACATTTACCTGTGGCAGGAAAATTACGGTCAGGTGATCGAAAAATGCAATATTTTGGAAAAAGCCGGATTCGCTCTGGAAGAAAAAGCAAAGTACTGGGAAAATTTCTATCCGGGCAACTCTAAGAAAGAAAGTATTTTCGAATTACAGTTCCGCCACAACACAAGGGATAACCAGAAGAACTCTCTTTTCTCCTGGTTTCATGCCGGAGTGAGCGACGCCCGTTACCTGATCTCGGAAGACAGTAAAAAATTGTTCGAAGAGGAAGATGCAGAAGACATCCGGGGAAAAGGATATATGTTCGACAACCGTTACATCGGTGAAAAATACTGGAAATATTTAGGAACAGCCAGCCGGTCGGGATTAATCTATCCGGACAGCCGATTGAGAGGAACAACGGAAAGATCTCCGAACTGGATATTTTACCGTTTCGCAGAAATCATTCTGATGAAAGCAGAGGCGATGACCATGCAAGGAACTCCCTACGACCAGATATGCCGTATGCTCGATACCACGATCCGCAGAAGAGCCGGTTATGACGATGCCAGTAAATTAGCTGTACCGGAAACCGAAGAAGAAATGCTGAAGATCGTTCTAAACGAACGACGGAAAGAATTTTTGGCAGAAGGAAAACGGTGGTTCGATGTGGTGAGAATGGGACAAAAACAAGGCTATAAATACAGGTCATATTTTATTCAGGTTGCATTAAAATATGTTTCAGCCAAAGACCGTCCGATGTGGAAAGTGAAATTGGAAAATAGCCCATACGGATTCTATTTACCCATTTTGAAGAGTGAAATAGAGGCAAGCCACGGGGTTTTGGTTCAAAACCCATTCTATGAAGATGTTGAATAATAAAAAAACAGAATATGCGAAAAAATTTAATCATATCTGGATTATGTCTTTTGTGCCTGTTGTTTGTTAATTGTACAGACCCATTTGCAAAAGAAGAATTCGTCGCCTATGAAGAACAGCCGATCGGACTTTATCTGGAAACTGTTCCGGAATATTCTGACTGGGTAAAATTGTTGAAAAAAGCCGATCTATTCAATGCGGTAAACATTAGTATAAAATATACTTGTTTTATAGCCAATAACGAAGCTGTGGGCAGGTATCTCCAGCAAAAAAATCCGAATTGGAAAAGTGTTGACGATCTGACGGAAGACGAAGCCGCCAACCTGATGAAATATCATATCATCCCGGGAGCCGATTATGCCTTCAGTTCGCTGATGGGAAAAATCGGGACCAAAACTATTTCAGGCGACTACCTGACTGCTACCATGAACGAAGACGGTTCCCGCCGCTTTGTAAATGAAGTGGAAATCATTTCCAAAGACCGGAAACTGACTAACGGGTATCTCCATGAATTGGCAGAAGTGCTCGATCCGATTATCTACACGGTGATGGAAGTATTGGAACAACATCCGGAATATTCTATCATGACACAAGCGGTGAAAGAATGCGGATTGGATGCTTATTTACATCAAAAAGAAATCACGGTAAACAACGTCAAACTTCGCGACTATAAAACAATTATCGTCCCCAGTGACTCTGTTTTCAATGCAGCGGGTGTTTATAATATCAACGATCTGAAAACGATGTTTGCAGGTGAGCCCACCGATGTTAAATCTGATTTTTACAGATATGTAGGTTATCACATCTTCAATTCTGCTCTCGACTATGCCGACCTTACCGATTTTGCTCTGGGGTCTAACGGTCAGAATATTGAAACCTATATCGAACGGGAATTTATCACCGTTGAACAAAACGGTGACGATATTTTTATCAATCCGGGAGAAGACACCACGCGTTTCGTTCCTTTGAAATACGATATAGCCGGAAACAACGGATATATCCACGAAGTAACCACGCTTATGCCGGTTACCGACCCTGCACGCTACCCGTTTGTATGGGAACCCACCGAATGGGATGAATGCCGGGCTTTGGACATCTATCGTACCCCAAAAGTAAAAGGTGTTGATTCAAGAGAAATCATATACTTCAAAAAAGACGAAGTGACTCATTTCCGCTGGAAAACCATTCCCGACCGGGAAGAAGCTGTGGGTTATATGAGTGATGACATCGACTGGGACCGTTTCTTATATGACGACTGTATCTATGCCCGACTGAATGAAGTGGGATGGTTGGAATTCGATACCCCGACAATCATGCGCGGAAAATACAACATACAGGTTGTAAAATGGGCTTGGTATGCTAATGCAGGAAGATGGCAAATGTACATCGATGAAGTGAAATTTGGCCCGATACTGGATATGACCACCCAGGGAACATTGAATCTGGGAACATTCCGGTTTGAAGATTCGGGTCCACATGTATTCCGGTTTAGTGTTGTAGGTGTAAACAGCTCTACAAAAACAGCGGAATTTTTCGTTGACAGATTTATATTCACTCCAGAAAATTGATAGGAAACATGAAAAATATATGGAAAATACTGCTTCTTTTATTAGTCGTAAACGCAGGTTGTAAGGACCATTGGGACGACTTCTATGGAGAAGAGGAGGACGAGAGAAACGCTGGGGCCAAAATAACTATTTTGCAAGCTCTGCAGCAAGAACCCGAACGGTATTCCAAATTCATAAAACTATTGGAAGAAACCGGGTTGTCAAGAGAGGTGAATAGTGAGAGGGTGGTCACCGTATGGGTACCCGAAAACAACTACATTACCGAGGATATTATGAGCCTGGATTCTACCGACAAACGTCGTTTTGTCCTGAATCATATTAACCAGCTGGCCCTCTACAAAACGAAACTCGCCACCAAAAGCGAGGTAGAAACTTTGGCAGGAAAATATATTAGCATCCAGGGATCCGGTAATAATTTCAGCGTTGAGAAAGTAAAAGTCGCAAAATTGGACAAGGCTTGTACCAATGGAGTGTTCCATGAAATTTCAGGTGTATTGAGACCATTGAAAAACATTATGGAATACCTGCTGGAAGCGGGACCGGAATACACGATTTACCGGGACTCTTTGCTGGCTTATAATGATACCACTTTCCGTCCCGACCTGAGTTTTGCCTTAGGAGTGGATGAAGTGGGACAGACCATTTACGACTCGGTATTCGATATTACGAACAAGTTATTGAAATCGATCGATTTTGCCGATGAAAGAGAATCAGCCACCTTATTGCTTGCCAGCGACGCCGTGATCTACGATATGTTAAACGACATGCATACTTATCTGACCGACCTCGGTAAGGAAATGACGTATGCCGACACGCTGGCCTGTTTCAACTTCCTGATGGGAGCATCGTTCGTAGGGTATGAAATCCCGAACTTCTACGGTATCAAAAAATTATATACCGCAGGAGGGAAAGAAATTCGTCCGGAAAAGCAATTGATTTCCAGCAACTATGACCAATGTAGCAACGGTTTGGTTTATAAGTTTGAAAAAGTGTACGTTCCGCGAGGTTCGTTCATGAAAAAAGTGGACTATACCATTGTCGACTTATTCCTGTTGCCGGAAACCGAATGGAGCAATTACTACCAACTATCTAACGGTGGCACTTTGAACAACCAAGAATCGAATGCGGGTGATGACAGTGAAATGACAAAAAACATTTTTGCAGACAACAATAACCTCAGCCGTAAATTCTTACAGGTAAAAGCAGAAAAAGGCGAATGGGTAGAATTATCGCTCTTGCAAAAGAACATCAAAGCACAGATGGAACCCGCCAAACTGATCCCCGGAAAATATAAACTTTCCGGATGGGGATACGGATGGAGATCCGCGAATGTTAAACTGTATCTTAACGGAAACCCGTTGCTCTGGCACAAAGATAAAACCACCACTTTCCCCATGGGAAGCAACAGTGAGTTTGAATACGGCGCAATCCGTTTGATGTGCGATACAATTGTAGTTACAGCCACACAAGGCCCCGATGTAGTGAGAATAGAGTCGCTCGGAACCGGAAGCAAGGCCAATTGCATCCGTATCAAAGAATTATTATTCGAACCGGTAGGCGACAATTATTAATCGGCAAACAATGAAAAATATGAATATCAATATGAGTAAACGAATACTGATGAGTGTGCTGATGTTGCTCATCGTAATCGGATTGCCAGCACAGGAAAAGATAAAGATCGAAGGTGTGGTTTATAACGCCATGAGCAAAAAACCGATGCCCGACGTTCAGGTTTCTTCTATGCAGGCAAGTAAAAGTGCTATGACAGATGAAAACGGAGCATTCAGCATTGAAGTGAATACCGTGCGGGCTGTTTTATTGGTGAGAAGCTTCGGCTTTCTCGACCAGGAAATCATCCCCGGCAAACGAACAAATGTGAAAGTATTTCTGTTGCCGGAAAGCAGTTATCTGGAAGGCGGAAGCTATAACCTTTTAGGAGAAACGCATACGATCAATAAGCGTCAAGGAACAGTTGTATCTCTACGCCAGCGTGACCTGAACACAGGATATAACAGTCCCGACGAAAGTTTATATGGAAAAATCGCCGGATTAAAAGTGATCTCCAAGGGCGGAATGCCGGGTGAAGGAGCTGCTTTGTACTTACGCGGAATCCGTTCCGTAATGGGAGAAAACACGCCTCTGATCGTGATCGACGGAATGCCTTACAATCCGGCTTTAGATGTGTCTCCTTCTATTTCAGGATTCTCTAAGAATATCTTTATGCCTGTAAACTTGAAAGAAATCGGAGAAATCACCTTCCTGAAAGGAGCAGATGCAGCCATGTACGGTTCTTTGGGAAGCAACGGAGTTGTCGTGATCGAAACCGAGAGTGCCAACGATATGGAAACAAAATTACAATTCCATACAAACGAAGGTATTTCTTTCATTTCGAAGCGAATCCCCTTATTGAACGCAAGACAAAGTAAAGCCTATCTGGCAGACATCGGTGAAAATAAATATGCAGATCCGAACGAATTGGTTTCCAGACTCCCATTTTTGGAAGACAATCCGGATAATCCTGCCAATTACCTGTATAACCACGACACAGACTGGCAGAAAGAAATCTATACTCCTGCCTTCATTTCCGAGAATGTGTTGAAGGTAAAGGGTGGTGATGCCGTTGCGAAATATATGTTAACTGTGGGAACACAGCAGAACTCCGGTGCGATCAAAAACACCCATTTAAGTAAATATTTCACCCGCTTGAATGCCAACATCAATTTCTCACAGCGGTTAACGGCACAAATGGGTGCATCATTAAATTACAGTGACTATAAACTGCAGGAACAAGGCATGGCACCGAAAACCAATCCTTTCCTGGCCTCCCTTTATCAGGCTCCGTTTATGAGCGTGTATAAACAAGCATACCAAATGGACGGTAGTGTTAAAGATGTACCTTTCTTCAACCCGGTACACGAAGAATTGCAATTAAGTAATCCGGCCGCTATTGTAAGCGACCTGAAAGCGACCAGCCGTTCTTATGACATTATCGTGAATATAGGGTTCAACTACAAAATATCTTCTCTGTTCAATATCAACGCCATGTTCGGCTTGTATTACGACCATGCGAAAGACGATATTTTTATTCCCGGTAAAAACTACCATGCCATTGCTCCGTTACAGGATTCTTTGGCTATCAACTCCGTGCGGGCAAGCGTTCAGGAACAGAAAAACTATTATGGCCGGGTAAACGGTATCTTTAAGAAAAAACTGAACGAATGGCATAGCATCGGTGCTGTGGGAGGAATGCAGTTGATGACCTCTAAAAAAGAATTGGATTTCGGAGAGGGGGCCAATACTCCTACGGACTTCTATACCACTCTGGAAAAAGTGACTTTCGCGAAAAACACCGATGGCTACCTGGATAAATGGAGCTGGATGAACTTCTTCCTGCAAGCCAATTATTCTTACCGTGACCAGTTTCTTGTAACAGCCGGAGTTTCTCTCGACGGAGCAGCTTCATACGGGAAAAATTCAGGTCGTTGGTTTGCATTCCCATCTGTAAAAGGAGCCTGGAGAATGAAAGAAAGTAACTGGCTGAACCATGTAGATTGGTTGAGCGCCCTCACCATTCGCGGAGAATTCGGTATTAACGGAAACAGCCGTTTCGAATCACGCCTCGGCAAATACTATTACGAAAGTGTAAACTATCAATGGTCTTCCGGTATTTACAGGAATGGACTTCCGAACTCAAAATTATCACCGGAAAAAGTTTACAATTCCAGTGTCGGACTTGATTTCGCTATCGTAGGTAACCGCCTCAACTTTGGTGTGGACCTTTACCGTGAGCACACAAAGGATATGATTATCCGCGACGAACAGGCTGCCATTCTCGGTTTCCCCTATCGCTATAAAAATTCGGGAGAACTCGACACCAAAGGTATCGAAGCAAGCTTTAAGCTGAATTTATTGAATAATAAAGATTGGAACTGGCTGGTAGGTGGTAACATCGCCCACTTCAAATCAGAAGTGAAATCGCTGGGTAATGTCAATAAAAAAGAAGTCACCTTCACCGATGGCGCTAACCTGTTGATGCAAGTGGGAGAATCACCTTACCTGTTTTACGGAAATAAAGCAGAGAAAATTTTCACCACAACAGCAGAAGCCAATGCTGCCAATTACAGGGCACAGAACGGAACCTATTTCGTAGCCGGAGATGTTAAGTTCCTGGATAAAAACAACGACAAATACATTAACAATGAAGACTATGTCGTAATCGGCGATCCGACACCCGATTTTTACGGAGGATTCTACTCTAATCTGACTTATAAAAACTGGGGGTTATTTATGAACTTCACTTACTCTTATGGAAATGACATTTACAACGGAGTAAGAAGAAGCCTGGAATCTATGAAAGATTTCTCTAACCAGGATCATGCCATTGCACGCCGCTGGCAAATCGAAGGTCAGGAAACCGATATTCCACGGGCTTCCTACGGAGACCCCACCGGGAATAGCCGTTTCTCTTCACGTTGGATTGAAGACGGTTCTTATCTGAAACTGAAAGAACTGACTGTCAGCTACGAAACAAACAAGAAAAACTGGATATTCAATTCAATCCGGGTGTACTTGACTGGAGAGAATCTGGTGACATTTACCAAATATTTAGGAATGGATCCGGAATTCAGCTATTCCTACGATCCACAAATGCTGGGTATGGACTTAGGTAAAATGCCGTTGTCCAGAAATGTGAAACTCGGAGTGATATTAAACTTCTAAAACGCGCTGCTATGAAACTTAAATTCAAAATAATAACTATTTTCACCGTTATGTGCGGCATCACATTGAGTTCCTGTGATAACTATTTCGATATAGCCACAGAGGATATGCTGGACGTTTCGGATGCATATAAGGAAAAGAGTACCGTATATGCAGGTATGATGGGATTAGCTGCCACTTTCCGTGAAACAGCAGACCACCATATCATCTTGAGCGAATTGTTAGGCGACCTGATGAAACCTACCACTTCCGCTCCGGATGAATGTTGGGATGTGTATCGCTACAAGGCAACCAACGGAAATAACTTTGCCAGCCCTGCCCCCTACTATAAGCTGATTATCAATTGTAATGATTTTCTGAAACATACCATTGCCTATAATAAAAACTATCCGTCGGCACTGGCTACGAATGTCTATCGGGGAATGATTTCTTCAGCTCTGACCTACCGTGCCTGGAGTTATCTTCAAATCGGTAAAATTTTCGGAGAAGCCGTATATTATGATGTGGTTTTTACCGATGATAACGAGGAAATGCCATCCAAAGTGATGAAACTGGATGAATTGGTTGAAGAATTGATTTATAATCTAAGAAACGGAGTTGACGGAGTGAACGGATTCCAAACCCTGGACTGGAACACTTTAATCTCTCCGCAGAATACCTATACGGACGAAACCTGGAGTCGGGTGTCTATCGCAGCCGATGTCCTGTTGACCGAGTTGTATCTCTGGGCGAAAGATTATACCAATGCAGCCAAAACAGCTCTAAATTATGTTAGTAACTCAGGATCTAATTTCAAATTAGATATTTTCCAGAGCAACAATAATAACATGATGTGGTACAAGATGTTTACTTCTCCTTTTTCCAGCGATGCTATTAAGGAAGTGTGCACATACGTTCCATTCAATTTTGAAAAACGCCAAACCAGTAATTTGCAATATTACTTCTCGTCTTTGGCTCCGAATGTATACTATTTCATGCCCACGCCCTATGCTCAGATGCGGTTTCTTAACCAGATCACCGGAGAATCGAAAAACGAACTTACCGGGGAAACCGGACTTGTGAGAGGTTCCGACACGTATAGAAGATCCGGAACTTTCATATATGAAAACGGGAAATCGGTCATAGCCAAATATCATCAAGATAAAAAGAACTATGAGCACGACTCCCCCATCTACATTTACCGTGCACCGGAAATCTACCTGATGATTGCCGAGGCTTTAGGTGGTTTAGGCGGAGAAACCAATATTGCGGCTGCCGATTCTATTATCAGCGTTGGTTTAAAATCATCCTGGAAAACGGATCATTTTGAAAAACCGTTCGAAGCTCCGATCTACGGAAAATCGTTGAACGTTTTCCCCGGAATCCGCGGAAGAGCGAAAATGGGTGCAGATTTCATCCGTTACCATGTAGACACCGTAATTTATCCGGGCAAAACCGAAGTGGAAAAGATTCAAAAAGCTAATCGTGAAAAATTTGTCCTCGATAGTTTGATTGCAGAAGAAACTGCTTTAGAACTGGCTTACGAGGGGAAACGCTGGTTTACTTTAATGCGAATTGCCCGTAACACGGAAAATCCGGCATTCTTAGCCCAACAGGCTGCTAAAAAATTCGATACGGGAGAAGGCCAGCTTTACGAAAAATGGTTGATGAATCCGGAAAACTGGTTTATCAAATGGAATCAGTCACAGGTACTGAACGAACTAAAAAAAGAAGAATAGTAGAATAATACCTAAACGAATATGGTCATGAACAATTTATATAAAAAGATCGGTATTGTCTTCGGAATACTTCTGATGATGTCCTGCTCAAAAGATATGATGAAAGAAGGCCCTTCTTTTATTCCAGAAAATCCGAATCCGGGGGGCGAACAGCTCCCCCCCAACGAACAGTGGGCATGGGTTGGTAAATATCCGGGAGAAATCAGTAATTCATACCAACGTCTTACCGATATTGAAGTGAAAATTTCCGGAAATTATCAGCCTAAGGCTCTGCATATGGCAACAAACCTGAAATATTGGCAGAGTAGTGGTCTTTATGCTCCGCCAGCCGAACAAGTAATTGTAGAAGTTCCGGCAGGTGTCGGTAACCTGAACTACCAAATCGGTATCGCAGATGTGACATTACCTTCCGGAGTGAAATACGAGCGTTACGAAAAAGTAAGTAAAAGCGGAGCATTGGCTCCAGGAGAAAATAGAATATCTTCCAACTTCGGTGGTCCCCTTTACTTTTATTTCGATGGAGCACCAACAACAAGCGAGGTAACCCTCAAAATCACCGGTGCGGTAAAATCGACGGATTATATTATGGGAGAAACCGATAAAACCGAATGGTTGAAAGCTGTTGCAGATACGGTAAACACTCCTATGATTTGGGGAGAACTGATCGGTAAACGGGTGATCTTCACGTTACCCTTGAGCGCCATGAAAAAGATACAGGATCCGGATTTCTTCTTGAAATTCTATGATGATTTGATCGAACTGGATTTCGATGTATTGGCAGGCCTGAACAGTACCGACCTGCAAATGCCCTGGCGTATATATTCCGACGTACAGTTACCGAACGATGAAAATGGTACGGCTTCTAAGGTGTATCCGGCTTATCCGATGGGCTACAATTCCATCACGGCAGACAGCCTTGAAGATTCTTTTCTCAGATTACCTTTCTTCGAAGGGAAAAGCGGGGCTGAGGTCTTAAAAGGATTCGCCGGACTTTACGGAATGACCTGGGGAACCAGTAAATTATTAAAAAATCAGATACAGCAAATCAGTTCTTATCATTTCTATCAGCGCAGAGGACGCTGGAGCAGTTTGGACATCACGATGAATAGCCCGAAAGATCCCACTCTGAGATACTGGATGGCAAGAGAAGCAGACAGATATACGATGGTTCTGCAACTTTTACAGCAGTATGGCTGGGGATTATTCACCTATTGTTCACAACGTAGCCAGGAAGAAATTCCGGAATCGGTGCCCGATCGGTATAAAAACGATTTGTTTGCTATCTATGCCAGTGAATTTGCCAATGCTGACCTGAGCGAATTTTTCGCAGCCTGGGATTTCCAGCTATCCATGTATGCCCAGTCTTACATGAAAAATTATTCGCCTGTTGCAGACAAATTCTGGACAACCAATGATCCGAGCAAACAACCGGAATACACAGAACCCAATCCGGCAGGAGCATCTTACCCGAAAGAAATTCCGGCCAATGACACGATCTACGATCGTTCTCAGTGGACTGCTGCTGCTAAAACAGAGATCAACGATGGTGGAGGGAACGGATATATCACTTGTATAATCGACGGGAAAGTGGATACTTATTACCATTCAAACTGGGCAAATACTGAAGGAACAACTTATCCTCACTGGATGTCTTTCCAATTTGAAGAAGAAGAAGAATTCAACTACGTGTATTTTGTAAATAGAATCCATGCTAATCCCGGAGCAAAAACATTTGTGATCCAAATAAAACCGACCCCCGGGGAGGATGACGACTGGGTGGAAATTGAAGACGGTAAAGAATTCTACCTCACCCGTGACTACGCTTCTGGACAGGATAATTACCAATATCGTTTCCTAAGTAAGGCTTATAAAGGATATGGGATAAAGATCATTTTCACGGAATCTCTTCCCAGGACGGAAGGAGGAACAGACGTTGTGGGCTACGTGGCAATGGCAGAGTTTGGAACCGGTTTATTAAAATAATTAATACTCGTAATTATGAAGAAAAGTCTATTATATCTACTCATCCTGTTTCCATTATGCGGATTCTTCGCTTCTTGCGACGACGACAATGAGATCGGGGATGATTACGCAGAAACTTCGGGCGATTACTGGGACGGAATTTCCGGTACCTACCGGGGGAAAATGAATGTGAGTGTAGATGGCGTGAGTATCGACACGATCATTCAGCAGGCAGAAATAACATCGGACGACAGAAACCGGATGACTCTGGCAATCAATTCGATCGTTGTGGATGAAAATATACAATTCAGGAACATCAGTTTCAAAAATGTATACCTCAACCAGGTGAACAATACCATCACCTTTCATGCAACCACGGTGCAAAACTTGGGAAACATCGCCAATGTTTCCCTCCAATTGCAGGGAACGATCAACGGCGCAGATATTGACCTGACCGTGTATGCACACAGCGTTACGATGCGTTCGGTAAGCATGAATTTAAAGGGAAGTAAACTGGAAAAACCGTTGAATACAGAGGCTCAGATCTTAAAAATGACCTTAGATCATCCGTTGATCACCAGCCAACCTACATTCGGGTATTCTTCCTCGTACAATATTATTTATGTATACGTTGCCGACACTTTACACCTAACCGATTCTACCGAAATTTTCATTCGGCCGGAATTCGAGTTGCCTAAAGGTGCCACCATTTCTTACCCCGACAGTTTGATGAACTTCGCAGGTAAAGAAGTGACCTACACCGTTTGGGCGGAAGATTCAATCCACCGCACCAAATACCGGGTAAGCCTTATTCAGTCCATGTTAAGGAAATTCGAATTCAATATTTGGAAAAACGTCAATGGCTGGGAAGAACCTCAGGAAGGCTGGGCCACGAACAACGGCCAGATGAAAGCAATCATGGATCAGGGCGGTTACACGGGAAATTACCCCGTGGTACGTACCAAAGGTAAGAATGTGGGTGAATGGGCGGCACAGATGGAAACGGTGATGACCGGAGAAGGTGCGAACCAGCAAATATTCGCAGGTGCTTTCTTCCAGGGTAGTTTCGACCTGAGCATGCAAGCTCCTCTCTACGGTCCGGAATACGGGACATTATTCTCCGGCCGACCGACAACCGTGAAAGGATACTATAAGTACACTCCTTCCGGAGATGTATATGTAGGAAATTCCCTTTTCCAGGATACAATGAAATTTAACGATACCTGCCGCATTCAGGCTATCCTTTATGAAGTGGTGAATCCCGACGACCAGTTGGATAGCCTGAACTACATAAACGATCCTAAGGTGGTGGCCGTGGCAGAAATGGGACGGCAGGCAGGAGTATATCAGCCGGAATTTACAGATTTCTCCCTCCAGTTCGAATTCCTGAAGAGTTATAATGTGAACCGGAGATATAAACTGGCCGTTATTTGCAGCTCGAGCCGGGATGCCGACAAGAAGAGGGGTGCCCCGGGCAGTAAACTGACCGTCGGAGGAATAGAAGTGATGTATTCAAACCGGTAAGTCCGGAAATTGTTAAATACAAAAAACTTATTATATGAAACTCACAACATATATTGCGATATTTTTCGCTTTGATTATTACCGGACTGACGGGCTGCGACGATGAATTTTCGCCGAACATACCTCAGGGCCGTATTGAACAAATTTCCTTTGCCAAAGACACCTTCGTTTTCAGCGAAGCCGCAGGCAAAGTGGAAGTGCCTATTCAGGCAACCAAATACCTGAATTATGCTGCCAATATTCAATTAAAAATCACGAATGAAACAGCTATTGAAAAAGAACACTTTTTCGTAGACGAGCAAGAAGTGAAAATGTTATTGGGAGAAGCAGAAGTGGGAGTTGAAGTCCGGATTATCGATGATACGATCATCAATCCGAACCGTACGTTCCGAATGACCATAGAAAGCATTACCGGAGGAGGCATCGCTGCCTCCACCCGGCAATCCTGCGTGGTTGTCATCCGTAATGACGATTATATCCCGGAAGCAGCAGTAGTATTCGACAACGAAACTGCTACTGTAAGGGAAGACGGAGTAACTCTTTCCGTTCCGTTCCACCTGACCAAAGAAGTGCCGGGCGACGTAACGGTGACCTTCGCACAAGGCACTGACGATCGCCAAACCGCAATGGAAGGAACTCATTTTGTATTTTCGAATAATGTAAAACAAGTCACCTTGCCGGAAGGAACTTTAAAAGGTGAAGTCACTCTGGACATCATCAACAATGAAACGGCAGACGGCAACGTTTATTTTGATTTGGCTATCCGCGAAGTAGCAGGGGCGTTGGTTGGTCTGGACAGTATTTGTAAAGTGACCATCGAAGACGACGACCTCGACCGTTCGGTAAGGTTCGGACGTCCGGAGGGCGATGGCCTGTGGCACGAAGAAGCCGGAGAAATTGAGATTCCTTTGATTTTTGAAAACGGAGCGTCGACAGAAAGAATGATTTCAGGAAGAGTTGTAGTAGATTCTATCTATGGTTGTACGAATGACGACTTCACGATTGTTGAGCCTTCATTTACGACAGCCGGAAATGAGACTCTGAAATTAAAGATTAAACTGAAAGACAACGAAGATTTTGGAGAATGGAGATTCCGTCTGGCATTCCGTGACCTGAAAAACGTTCGGGCAGCAGAGAAAGACTATGTAGTTGAAGTTAAAGACGACGAACGTATTTTGGGATTCAGCCAGCCGACCTATGAGGTAAATGAAGGTGAAGCATTGACCGTGACTGTCGCTTTAAAAGGCGGTAACGCCTTAGAGCGTACTCCGATTTTGGTGGAAGTTGTACCCGATGGAACAACGGCGGAAGCAACACAGTATCGGTTGCCACAAACCTTTAACCCGATTTACGTAAACAATGCAACCACAACCTTTAGCCTTAACACCTACCAGCATGCCAGCAAAGAAGACCGGGTGGTAAAACTCCGGGTATCGACTACGGTAGGCGCTAACACTCCGGGTAAGATTCTGACCGACGAATCGACGGAATGTCTGGTTACGATCAAGAATACTGACCGTTCCATCGGTTTCGGAAGCAGCGAAATGAGAGCTTCCTGGATAGGAAAAATTCAGGTGCCGATTGTCTTAGCAGATGTTGACGAAGATGTGGTTGTTTATGTAAAAGCAAAAGCAGAAACGATCGAAGGAGCCACTTTGACCATCAATGGTAACGATCCTTCCCAAACAGCTTTTGTTACAATCGAGGCTAACACGCTGACTAAATATCTGGAATTAGATGTGAAAAACCTGAAAAATGCAGATCAGGAAATAACCCTTGAAATCACAGATATACGCGGTTCGGGCTCTGCGTCTATGGCAGACCTCAACGAAAACACGAAGACTATAACAATCGGCGTAGACATGCTGAAAACGTTGAAAGCAAAATTGGAAGGAGCATACACTTTCAGCAGTTTCCGTCAGGACCAGAATATGGTTACTTACAACGATTGGAATTTAAGTCTAACCAGTGAAGCCGATGGCCAGATTGTCGCGACTTTAGACAAATATCCTTACAAGGACGCATCGCGCGAACAGGGTTATTTGCCTTTAGATTATGACTTTACCGATAACACGTTCCACATGCGTTTGGGGGTTGAATCCGGCAATGGCGCAGGTGCAAACGAACCCAATGTCAGAATTACCTGGCTTTCCAGAAACACAGGAAACTCAGGAACTTACGGCAACACGATTCCGGTGATCCTGGACTTCGACCTAAACAAGGGGACGTTAATGTGGAACACAAACGGAGAACTCACCGACGGTAAGATGTACCCCACCGACTGGACAACCGCTACCGCAGGTTTAAGGCTGGGTGTCTGCTATTACACCAACGGCGGTGATCCTCTTAGTGCAACAGCCAATACGAACTTGAGGTGTTTCAAATTGACTAAAAACTAATTGTAAATGAACTCTACTATGAAGATATTGAAATTTTTGTTCATGGCGTACATCTTATTGGGGTTATGTGCCTGTGACGACGACGAAATGACTGTTACTCCCACCGTTTCCTTCAAGGAAACGGCGGTAACGGTGGCAGAAAATGCTGAAACGCTGAAAGTGCCCCTTGAACTGAGCGCAGCAACCACGGGAACGACTGTTATCTATGTAGCGATGAAGGAAGGTTCTGAGCAAGGAGGACGGGAAGGTTCTCTGTTCTGTAACATTCCGGCCTATGTGGTATTGGAAAAAGGAGCTGTCAGAGGTAATGTCGAATTGACGATCATAGACAACGACTATCCGAACCCGGATTATTCTTTCGACCTAGAGATTACTAAAGTTGAAGGTGGAGCTGTTATCGACAGTAAAAACAGCACTTGCAAAGTGACGATAACAGACGACGACAGCAAGCAAAGCGTAACCATCGGATTTAATGAAACTTCTTTTGAAGCCAATGAAAATGCCGGATATACAGAAATCCCGGTTTTAGTAAAAGGATTATTGTCCGATTACCTGACCTTTACCGTAGAAGCCACTGACGGAACAGCTGTCAGCACAGGAGATAATTGGGATTATCAATTATCTACCCCTACCGTAAAAATCAACGAAGAAGAAAGTTGGGGAGTAGTGAACATCATCCTGAACGATTCCAAAGCAACGAAAGAAGATCGTTCTTTCAAATTAAAAATCACGGGCATACAGGGAGTAAGCGAGAGCGATACAACCGTAGGCATCCGGGAAAATGCACGGGAATGTGAAGTGACTATCCGCAAAGTAGTTCGCGAAGCAATGTTTGCCGACAGCCTGATCGTAGTGAGCGAAACGATGAAACCGTTCGAATTCTCCGTGGCCTTAACTGCTCCGGTTGACCAGGATGTGACGATCACCTTCCAGCCCAAAGAGGGAGCTACGGCTATCGAAAATACACATTACACCATTGCCAGCAAACAACTGACGATCAGAGCCGGAGAAACCACTGCCAGCACCACGATTTCGATCATAGACGACAAGTTGGGTAATCACGATCGTTTCTGTGAATTTGAAATCACAGATGTAACCGGAAATGTAGACGTTGTACAAGGTACGAAGTCCCGCCTGGTGATTGAAAACGACGATTCATCCGTAGGATTCGGAGAAACCCGAATTGCCGGAGAAAAAGGCCAAACCGTACGGATTCCGATCAGGTTAAACGGTTTGCATGACAAACGAATTGTTATCGACCTGGAAGCTTCCATGACCGGAGTTTCCAATCCGATCGAATATTTCTTGTTATTAGGTAAGAAACTGGAAATTGCAAACGGCGACTCTGTGGTATATGCAGAAGTTCAGTTGATGCGCCCGAATGTAACCGAATATCAGGTGAATGTGAAAATTACCGCCGTCACAACGGAAGGTTTGGGTGTGGAAGCACCTCTGGAAGCAGATGCAGCAAACTGCATCATCCGGGTGTTACCGCTCATGACCGCTTCTGCATCCAGCGAAGCTTCAGTTTCCGGCAATGAAGGAGGAGCAGAATTCCTGATCGACGGTAATATCGATACTTACTGGCATAGCAAGTGGGCGAGTCCTGCCGCAGAGTTACCACACTGGGCTCAAGTAGACATGGGTGTGGAATACGATGTAAACGCGGTGGAAATGTGGCGTAGAGGAAGTACCAATAATGATATTAAGACCTGTATTTTACAGCTTAGTACCGATGGATTGCAATGGGACGATATTGAAACTTATTCGTTCTCCGAGGCCGCCGACAAATACAGGATCACCACATTCGATGTTCCGCGCCGGGCCCGCTATGTGAGATATTACATCACAGAAAGTAACCGTCCGCCATTTGCAGGAATTGCTGAAATAAAAATCGACAAAACACCAATTTTTGAATAAAAACCCTTATTTTTAAACTTCAATCCAAAGCCCTCATTTACGGAATACCTCTGAAAATGAGGGCTTTTATCCTACAAACTAAACTAAATTCAAAACCGATGAAAGCATGGATTTTATTAAATTGCTGGTTGCTACTGACCTTGTTTTCTTGTTCAGATAAAGACGTTGAATCCATAACAGTATTGGAAATTAAAAAAGATACCGTCATATTCTCGAATAGTGCAGCAGCTTCCCAAAACCTCGAAGTGATTGCTTCCGACGAATGGAACGCGACAGTGGCAGAGGATTGCAACTGGTGTCGGAGCACGGTTAATTCCGGCCTGACCAATTACCTGAAAATAGACGTAGACGCCAATTTAGCCTTAGAGGAGCGCTGGACTACGATTACCGTAACCTCTAAAGAAGTTCGGAAAGATATAAAAATTTGCCAGTTCGGCGCAGCTCCCGCCATTTTGGTGCAGCCTGCCGCTTTCGGAAATGTAGCATTCGAGCCTTCGGAATTGAAACTGACCATTACCGCCAATGTAAAATTGGATATTTCCCTGCCCGATACAATCACCTGGCTTTCCAAAACAGCAGAAACAACAATCGGGGATACGACATTCGTTGTGCTGAAAACCAGCCTCAACCCTTCCCTCACGAAAAGAGAGACTAAATTAACGATTAAACAGAAAGACGGAGAATTGACCAAATGGGTTTCCGTTACCCAAAACGGCCGGACCGACGGCTACGAAGTGACGAATCCGGACGGCATTGAAGGCGACTCTATCCTTCCTGTCAGCAGCGGTTGGGCTTCCAGTTTCCAGCCGGGAGGAGAGATCGGGAAATCGTTCGACGGGAATATGAACACCCTTTACCACTCCAATTGGAGTAATTCTGGGGCAAACT
Source organism: uncultured Odoribacter sp. (assembly GCA_900541415.1). Lineage (GTDB taxonomy): Bacteria > Bacteroidota > Bacteroidia > Bacteroidales > Marinifilaceae > Odoribacter. The sequence continues at coordinate 157,448 of UQJP01000003.1, forward strand.
ATTTCCCTATTACGCTGGAATATAATTTTGAAAACATCGACCGCATGGATTATCTGGTTTATTACCCACGGACGAGCGGGGCAAACGGACGATTCAAAGAAGTGGAAATATGGGTTAAAACACAGGAAAACCCGACTTATACTAAATTCAGTACATTCAATTTTCAAGGAAGCGATCTGGCTTCCCGGGTTGATTTCCCACAAGGTTTAGTGCATCCCACCGGAATACGCTTCGTTGTCAATTCAGGCGCAGGTGACGGACAAGGCTTTGCCAGTTGTGCTGAAATGAGGTTTTTCCTGAAAAAAGCAACGGCATCCGCGATTTTTTCCGACAGGACTTATTCGGAATTAAATCCGGATGTAACCTACGAACAAATTATGGCGATGGACAATGAATTCCTGAAAAACATTGCCAAAGCGTTGTATTTAGGAACCTACCCCACGGCACAAAGGGTACGTACCTACGAAGCCTACCGCGATCCGGAAGCCATTGCCTCCGAATATAAGATCAATATCTACAACAAGCTGGATAACCCCACAGGTATGTTTGTGAAAGCCGGGGAGGAACTGGTGGTATGTGTAGGAGAGATTCCGTCGGGAGAACGCATCGGGCTGACCATCATGGATTGGTCGCAGGGTTATTCCGGTACGAACTATACGTTACAGCCGGGAATCAATAAGATCACCACCACTTCGAAAGGATTGTTATATGTGATCTATAACACCGAAAACTATGAAACGGTAGCCCCGGTAAAAGTGCACATTGCCACCGGAACATTCAATGGCGAATTTGATAGCCGCAAACACACCGACGCAGACTGGCAAAACCTGTTAAAATCTGCTTCCGCTTCCGGCTATCTGGACATCAGGGGAGAATATGCCCAGTTAAATTTCCCGGTATCTTATTACAAAAGCAATGTCAGCAGTCCTACCGAACTACTGAAAGCTTACGATAAAATGGTATGGCTGGAACACGATCTGATGGGATTGCACAAATATAACCACACGGTTAAAAACCGTATGTTTTTCCATGCGATCACCGACGACGGCTCTTATATGTATGCCACGAGTTACCGCACAGCTTACCACGTAGGCACTTTAGGGGATATTCTGAATGTAAACAAATTCAAGACTTCCGGCATTTGGGGCCCTGCCCATGAAGTGGGACATATGCACCAAACCCGTCCGGGCTTGAAATGGGTGGGAACGACCGAAGTAACCAACAATATCCATTCTCTGCATGTACAGACCACCTTCGGTAACCGGAGCCGTTTGATAACCGAAAATATGGGCGACGGGACTACCCGGTTTGAAAAAGGTTTTGCTTCCCTTATTGCAGGAAAAATCGCACACGGGAACGAAGGGGATGTTTTCTGTAAATTGATCCCGTTCTATCAGTTATATCTGTATAGCACCAAAATCAATACGCAATACGAGGATTATTATAAAGACCTCCATGAACAAATCCGTCAGCAGGCCGATCCAACGGATGCCAACACGAAAAACGGTATTTGCCAGCTTAACTTTGTGAAAATGACCTGCGACCTGCTACAACTGGATTTGACCGATTATTTCCGGGCATGGGGATTTTTACGGGAAATCGACGAACAAATTGACGATTACGGAATAGCCCGTTTGTGGATTACGGCCAGCCAGATCGAAGAAGTAGAAAATTACATCGCTTCGAAGAATTATCCCCAGGCTCCTGCCGGGCTGATCTACCTGAACGATGACAACATTGCCTGCTTCACGAACGGAGGAGCTATGACAGAAGGCTCTGCCACACGGAGCAACAATAAAATCACGGTAGCAAACTCGTCGAATGTGGTAGCATTCGAAGTTTATCAGAATGAAGCCTTAGTGAAAGTCTTCAACAGCACGACCTTTAACGTGCCCGAAGGCGCAGTGACCATAAAAGCGGTAAGCGCAAGCGGAGAACGTAAAGTCGTTCCTGTACAATGAAATCAATCCGGGCAAGACTGATTTAAAACCGAGAGGGAAAGCCACAATGGCTTTCCCTCTCCTCCTTTTATGAATTTCATATTTATTTTTCAAGATATGCCCGGATCATCCAAGCTGTCTTTTCTTTCCTTTCAATCATGTCTTCCAGGAAATTCAATGTTCCGGCATCTTCGCTTTTCTCACTATCGAGAGTATCGATGTCTTTACGGATTTCACGGATCAGGGTGTCATTATCAGCACTCAAGTTCGCCAGCATCTGCTTTGCTTCGGGCAACGGTTCTGAATCGCAATGCTCTTTAATCCGGTTGTGTTCCAGGTATCCCTGCAACGAACCGATAGGACGTTCATCCAAGGCCCGGATACGTTCGGCGATTTCATCAATATCCTCGATCAGTCCCCGGTAAAGTTCTTCCATAAAAGTGTGGTAAGAATGGAAACTTACCCCTTTTACGTTCCAGTGGTAATTCCATGTCTTTGTCAATAATACAAAATGATCGGCCAACAAATTTGTCAATACATTATAACTGGCTTTAATCATTTTCTGTTCCAAACCAATATTTACTGCCATAACTAAAATATTTAAATGATTCAACAATCTCACATTGTATGACAGTAAACGAAAATACCACACTTTTGTTACATTTTCAGTAAGGAAAGGAAAAGGATATTCAATAAAACCGCCTTAACCACTTCTCTAACAGCTTTGTCCATTGATCGTAATAATCAAAATCTTCCTGCAATCCCCAACCGTGTCCACCCCGGTCGAAAATATAAAGAACGGCAGGCACCTTATGCTGTTTTAAAGCCGAATAAAAATGAATGCTATTCAGCGGAGATACGGCAGGATCGTCGTCACAATGTACCAAAAAAGTAGGGGGTGTGAGTGCGGAAACCTGCTTTTCATTGGAAAAATACTCCACTTCCTCTGGTGTCTGCACACTCCCCAATAAAGAATTCCGGGAACCGATATGAGGATTCCCCTGCGGGGAGAACGAAATCACCGGATAAAACAAAAGCATAAAGTCGGGGCGGCAGCTCAAACGTTCCAAAGGATCAGCAGCAGAAGAATTGCCCGCATCGAAATGAGTACCGGCAGTGGATGCCAAATGCCCTCCGGCAGAAAATCCTGCAATCCCAATCCTGTCCGTTTTTATCCCCAAAGAATCGGCTTTCCCCCTCACCCAGCGGATTGCCCGGTTTGCGTCGGACAGGGGCACACCCGCATGATGATTGGGCAAACGGTATTTCAATACAATTCCGGTGATTCCCCGGTCGGTCAGCCAACGGGCAAACCATTCGCCCTCGTGCCTCATCGCCAGCAATCCATACCCGCCTCCGGGACAAATCACGACAGCCACCCCCGTATTTTTCTCCCTGGCCGGAGAATACACATATAAACGGGCAACATGGACATTTCTCACCCGGCCTTCCGGATCGGTGGTTTCCGAAGCCGTTATCCCATTATCTTCAGGCGCACCTTCCGGCCACAACACATATTCTTCCGCTTTCTGCCCGGCAGCAAAGAAATAACTTCCCAGCAGGCAAATCATGATTATTCCTATTTTCATTCTTCGTTATATTTTCCTTATTTTGCATTAAACTTTTGTAAATATGTGGATAAACATACTACTCATCGGTATCGGTTCTATGGCAGGCGGCATATCCCGTTATCTGCTTTCCTCAGGAATCCGTTACTGGTTTCCAGGTATTTTTCCTTTAGGAATTCTTTTAGTCAATATCTTAGGATGTTTCCTGATCGGACTTTTTGCCGGTTTGCTAAGTAATGCATCATCCTTTTCCGAAAACCACAAACTACTGCTCACGATCGGTTTCTGCGGCAGTTTCACCACATTTTCCACATTTTCTTTAGACAATCTGTTATTGCTGTCCTCTAAAGCCTATCTGCTGGCAGGATTAAATATCACCATTAGCGTAGCGGGTGGATTGCTTGCCACTTTCGTAGGCTACAATCTCACCCGCTCCTAATTTATTTTTTATTTTTAAGGCGAAGTTCTTTTTTCACAGCATCCTGATGCAGGTGTTCATTCTTCAACGCCTCGTCCACCCTGGTTTGAAACACGGTTAAGTCTAAAGCCGGAGGAGTTTGGGAAAGAGGCATTTCATCCGCACGCTTCACCGTAGGGGTATATCCTCCCGAAGCCATATAAAAACGGTCGGGGTATTCCGGGGCAACTCCCTGCTCATAATCCACGCGCTGACCTTCTTTTCCGTCGGTATGCGAAAAACCTACCTTATTGAAATTCACCCATTTCCCGGTGGCATCCTCCCTACCCCAGGCATTATAATAATAAGCCTTACGGGGATATTGTCCGTTGGTGTAACCATAATTTTCAATAAAAGAATAGAAACCATCAAACATACGCTGTTCGTGCGGTGCGCGCCAGGTAGCTACATATTTCCATCCTTCTTCATCGGAAACGGAATACCAGGCGGATATTAACACAGAAGTATTTTCCATCTTCCGCACATTCATCAGGAATTTTACAGGCTTACCGGTTTTCCAATCGGCAGTTTTCACATACGATTGCCCTCCGGTTCCTTCATTCCCGAAAGAATTGACGGTGGTTTGTTCCCCCTTATCCACCAGCGATACGAAATCGGCAGCGACCATCGTAGCATCATGGTCGGCATCCTTGCTGTCCCACACCGAGAACAATACCCGGCGTTCGGTTTCAGAGTTCGTTTGAATACCCATATATCCCCGGAAAAATCCGAGGCTCATATAATAAGTCGCCAGTGGATCGCCTCCTTCCGGCACTAATATTTCTTCATAAATCCAATCGTAAGAACGGGTTGTAGGTGCCGTAGTCCGGAAACTCAAATGCACAGAAGGCGACGACTGGTAATCCGTGTGATTTACCTGGGTATCGGGTGTATAAGCACTAAAAAGCAAAGAATGAATCGTAATTGCATCGTCGGGCGGCGTTAACGGCCTTAATTCATAACGGTAGTAACCTGTTTCGGGTATATTCACCGCTGTGGCGTAAATCGTATCGTTACTCCCGGTTCCCTCTATCTTTAACTTCCGTTTCAACGGTTTCATTCCCAAGTCATAACATTCCGAAACTTTCAACTCGAACTCCAGTTTTTTTTGATTTTCTACCTGAAGAGCAAACGAAAGATCATAACTTCCCTTTTTCTGATAAAGATACCACACCACACTTCTTTGCGAATCTCTCCACCTGGAAACGCTTCTTCTGGTTTCCGGCCATCCCACGGGAACAGACACCCCCGGATTTCCTGTCGTAAAAGGCTCTGCGTATCCCTTATTGGCAGGAACGGCGAAAGTGGCGAGCACCCGATCTTTTTTTATCTTTTTGGCTGCATGGGATTGTAGCCCGGCCAAAATACAAATCGTTAATAATAAAATAATGTTTTTCATTTATTCGAGGTTTATAGTTTCTATTTTTCAAACAGCTTTACAGCTTTATCAGTACCGTTTATCAAAACCGTCGATTTCATAATACCGATCGGCACTGCTATCTCCCAACAGATATTTAGCAAAATGATACCACATTTTACGCTGGTAAAACTCTCCGGCCTTATAAGCATATCCGTGCCTTTGTCCCGGTAAAACAATCAGATCGAAATTCTTTCCGGCTTCGATCAGGGCATTTGCCATACGGAACGTATTTCCGGGATGCACATTGTTGTCTATATCTCCGGTCACCAACAAAAGATAACCTTTAAAATTCTTGGCCAATTCCTGATTTGCCGCAACACGGCTTTTAAAGGTGCTTTCTTCCCGATCGCCCTTCACAGAATCTTTCACGGTTTTCTTTTCCTCTTTCACCCCATTGTGTGTTTCTCCCCACCACTTATTATATATATTGTTATCGTGATTCCCCGATGAAGATACCGCCGCCGTATAAAAGTCCGGATAATAGCACAGGGCTGCCGTCGACATAAAACCGCCTCCGGAATGTCCGAAGATTCCCACTTTCGATAGATCGATAAACGGATAACGATCTGCCAGCTGCTCCAATCCGTATTTATCGTCCGGAAGGGCATAATCCCTCAAATTGCCGTAACCATAGGTGTGATACCACTTATTACGCTGCGGGCTACCTCCACGATGCCCGAAGTTTACGACAATGAATCCCACTTGTGCCAGCGCCATATTATAACTTCCGTTCACGGTGAAATCAAAAGGAGTAGCTTCCGTCTGAGGGCCGGGATAAACATAGGATATAATCGGATATTTCCGGGTGGAATCGAAATCAAAAGGTTTCCACATCACACCATACAAATCGGTCACACCGTCCTTAGCTTTCACGGTAAAACGCTCCGGCATCTTCCATCCGGTTTCATACAAACGCTTCAAATCAGGACGGGCCAGTTCCATCAGCACCTTTCCGTTATTATCCCGTAATACGGATACCGGCTCCAAATCCACCCTCGAATAATTATCCACCATATATCGGCCCGACTTCGGCATAACCGTCCGGTGATTGGCATCTTCGGTGGTCAATAATTTCACCTCGCCTCCATCGATCTTTGCTTTATAAGTATGGGCGTAATAAGGATTCCTATCCTTTTCTTTCCCATATCCTTCAAAATAAATCGTACGCCCTACCGTATCGATACGTACCATCCGTCCGGCTACCCATTCCCCGGAAGTAATCTGATTTTTCAGGTTACCTTCGCCGTCATAATGGTAAAAATGTCCCCATCCGGTACGCTCCGACCACCACAACAAGTCTTTCCCGTCTTCAAGAACGGAAAGATGGTGCATCTGATCGTTAAAATAGGGTTTTGCTTTCTCATTGATCAACACCTTCGCTTCCCCGGTTTTCGTATCGGCAACACAAATATCGATCTCATCACAAGTCCTTCTCTTCCGTTCAAAAAACAATTTATCCGATTTTTTCCCGGCATATACCACGCTCAAAGACTGATCCGGCCATTTTTCCGTTTGTATCTTTACCTGTTTTAGACTGTCAATATCAAACACCGACAGCTCATACTGCGGCACTTCCTTGTCGCCGGGCATCGTGTAACGATATTCCTCCAATGCCGGACGTGCCGACAATACATTGATCACCCAAAGGTCTTTCACCTTCCGGTTATCCGAACGCATAACATAAAATTTCTTTGAATCCTTAAACCAGGTTCCACGTGCCCGGACCCGTTTACTGGTGGTGTCCCGTTCCCCCCACGCATAAGAGTAAAACTGTTCTCCATCGGTAGTCACCTGTATTTCGGTGGAATCCTTATCCCCGCATTTCATCAGATACAGATTATGCTTCTTGGCAAACAGCATATACGTACTGTCCGGAGAAAAAGTAGCCCAAGTATTCCGCTTCTTGTCCTCTTTCACGGAATCTTTCTGCGTCAATACCTTAGAATAAATATCATATTCATAATTAAATTCATCTACCTTAAACTTCAATGTTTTCTGGTCGTCTTTAAACTCAATATCCTTCAACTTCAATTTCCCGGCTTGCTGAGGTTTTGTGGTGATCTTCGTCAGCTCCTCGGCCATGTAGTTATTTTCAAACAGAAACCGTTTTGTTTTTTTTGCCGGGTCCACAAAATAATATTGCACCCCTTCTCCGGTTTCATAAGAAAACCAAAATTTATCACTGTCTTTTAAAAACTTCGGAGCGACACTCAAAGACTTTACTTCACTCCCGATTTTCCTGAATTTTTCAGCTTGTTTGTAGTTTGCTTTCTGCCCGAAAACAGGAAATGTAACTGCCCATGCCGCCATGAACACAAATAACTTAATCACGTACATACGATATAAAATTAACGTTTTTCCCAATCACACAATGATAGGAAAAAACAACCGTTAAAACAAAAACATTTGTTAGTTTTGCAATACATATTCTAAAATAATAAAACGACATCCGTTTTTTATAAGCATATGAGATGGAAAAAAAAGACTTCATATTATTAAATCCCCGGTTAGAAAAAACATTTACGGAAATCTGTAACCGTATCCGGCGCCTGCAAAGCGGAGGCACCATAGACAGCCTTCAAGCCATAGGTGCAACCACAGCAAACCAGATAGGAGCCAGTTATGTTTCGCTGAAAACACTGGCTTCAGAATATCTCCCGGACGAAAAACTGGCTACCTTGCTCTGGAAGCAGCAGAAAAGGGAAGAACAGATCATTGCCTGTTTCCTGTTTCCACACGCGATGAATACAGAAAAAATTACGCAATTCGCAGAAACGTGTAACAGCCATGAAATTGCCGGATATTTAGGTTCGGTTTTCTTATACCGACACCCGGAATTGGCAGAGATTGTACCCGTTTGGCTTCAATCGGGTAAACCTTTTTTACAGGTGGCCGCCCTTTCAGCCGCAGCACGCCACCTGCTTGTAAATAAAGACAAGCCACAGATCAGCGAAGAAACGTTCAAACGGTTTGTAAACCAAAAGTACCCTGACAAATATGTAGAGCTGGTAGCCCAGCGCTATCGTTTTAACATTTAATAAATGTTAAACTCGTCTTTTAATCCGAGGCAAGATTATTTAAATAAGAAAACTTTGTTACTTTTGTATTGTAATTACGGAAAAAAAGTATTAATTAATCGACTATAAATTTACAACTATGTCAAAATTAGATTTAAGCAAGTACGGTATTACAGGTGTAACTGAAATTGTACACAATCCGTCTTATGATGTATTGTTCGCCGAAGAAACCAAACCGAGTTTGGAAGGCTTCGAAAAAGGCCAGGTGACAGAATTAGGCGCTGTAAACGTAATGACTGGTGTATACACAGGACGTTCTCCTAAAGATAAATTCTTTGTAAAAGACGCAACCAGTGAAAATACCGTATGGTGGACATCCGACGAATATAAAAACGACAACAAACCGGTAGACGCAAAATGCTGGAAGGCTGTGAAAGAATTGGCAACCAAAGAACTTTCTAACAAAAGATTGTTCGTTGTGGATGCTTTCTGTGGTGCAAACCCGAATTCACGCCTGAAACTGCGTTTCATCATGGAAGTTGCCTGGCAGGCACATTTCGTAACCAATATGTTCATTCGTCCTACCGCTGAAGAACTGGCCAACTTCGGAGAACCCGATTTTGTGATCATGAACGCTTCTAAAGCGAAAGTTGAAAACTACAAAGAACTGGGCTTAAACTCAGAAACAGCCGTGGTATTCAACCTGACTGAAAAAATTCAGGTTATCCTGAACACCTGGTATGGTGGTGAAATGAAAAAAGGTATGTTCTCTTATATGAACTATCTGCTTCCTTTGAACGGAATGGCTTCTATGCACTGCTCTGCTAACACCGACATGAAAGGCCAGAACACAGCAATCTTCTTCGGTCTGTCAGGAACTGGCAAAACAACCTTGTCTACCGACCCGAAACGTTTACTGATCGGTGACGACGAACACGGCTGGGACGATGAAGGAGTATTCAACTTCGAAGGCGGTTGCTACGCAAAAGTAATCAACCTGTCTAAAGAAGCAGAACCGGATATTTACGCAGCAATCAAACGTGACGCTTTATTGGAAAACGTAACTGTTGACGCAAACGGCAAAATCGACTTCAATGATAAATCGGTTACTGAAAACACCCGTGTTTCTTACCCGATCTACCACATTCAAAACATTGTGAAACCGATCTCCAAAGGCCCGGCTGCAAAACAAGTAATCTTCTTGTCTGCCGATGCTTTCGGTGTATTGCCTCCGGTATCTATCCTGAATCCAGAACAAACCAAATACTACTTCCTGTCAGGATTTACAGCTAAATTAGCTGGAACAGAACGTGGTATCACCGAACCGACTCCGACATTCTCTGCTTGCTTCGGTGCAGCTTTCTTATCATTGCATCCGACCAAATATGCAGAAGAACTGGTTAAGAAAATGACGAAATCAGGAGCAAAAGCTTATCTGGTAAATACAGGTTGGAATGGAACCGGAAAACGTATCTCGATCAAAGATACACGTGGTATCATCGATGCTATCCTTGACGGCTCTATCGACAAAGCAGCTACCAAAACAATTCCTTACTTCGATTTCGTTGTTCCGACAGCTCTGCCGGGTGTTGATCCGAAGATCCTCGATCCTCGCGACACTTATAGCAACGCTGCCGACTGGGATGTTAAAGCAAAAGACCTGGCACAACGTTTCATCAAAAACTTCGCTAAATTCGAAGGAAACGCCGCTGGTAAAGCATTGGTTACCGCTGGCCCGAAACTTTAATCCAATTGGATTTTTAAATAAAAAAGACCGCTCTTTTGAGCGGTCTTTTTATTGATAAAAATAAATGCAAACAATAATCTAATATATATCTGAAAAATTTATTTCGTAATCAGTTTATAAAACACCTTCAATATTTTGCCATTCTTCAATGGATTCCCTACCAATACCACTTTATTATCTTCATTCAGGAATAGTACTTGAACGGTTTTATTCAAGGGAAACTTATTTGTCTTGGTAAATGTTCCCTTTGTATCATAAAATACCGGATGTTTAAACTTATTAGTTTTTGCAAAATATTCAAATTCCTTAAAATCAAGAACATTTACAACAAACACAACATCCATTTCTGGATGAGAAATTTGCAATGAATCAATCAAATATTGCCAAGCATACAAATTCAACTGACAAGACGAACATCCATGTGGTCCTACATAAACTAAAATTTTATACCTTTTATCTGGATAACCAGCAATAAGAGTATCATGCCCCTGTACCTTCAATAACAAATCCGGCACAAAAGCAATCGACCTGTTGTTCCAATAAAGAACTTCTTTTATATCTTCCTGCTTTACATTACATCCATACAACAAGATAAACATGAAAACAATACTCCATATTTTCATATTTAAATTCTTCTACGGTAATTTATACTTAAAAAATACCACAACAGGATTGGCATCTTCTTCTATATTAGGAAATTTATCTTTAAATTGGAACGCGTCTGCTGCAGATATTACGCCAACAAAATAATCGTGATAGGTATTTACTGGAGTTCCTGGCAAATCAGGTGACTCCATTGCAATCCCCATCACTTTTTCAGAGGATTCCAGAGAACCAATAAATAATACACCTAAATTATCAAAATTTAATGTTGCCGTAAATACACCTTCATCCGTAACGCATAGTTCCCCTAACGGTCCTAACTTCTGACCTTGTAATTTAAAATATTCTTCACTTGTAACATGCATGGGCATCATATACGCCTGTATTCCCAGAGAAAGAATCTCCTCATTAGTAAATCCCTCCAAAGACAAGCGATACATTTTATCCTCTCCATAAGGAATATAGTAAACTCCTGACTTATTTTTAGAAAAAAAACCATCACTAACCGGCACACCTCCCGAATCTTTATTTATATCATCTGGCTTATGAATAAAAGTTTTTATGATTTTTCCCGAGCTATCCACAACAACAACTTTTGGATTCTGAGGAATTTTTGCATTATCAAAGAAATTTTGTATAGCGTATAAGGAGGACGAGAGTTGAACGATATCACCCGATGCATCATTCTGAAACGTTCGGAGAAGCTTTCCTGCATAATCGTATATCATCACTTTACCCAATTTTGAGTCATAAACCGTTATCTCTTGTTGTTCCTGATTTACATCTATGTTTTGAATACTTAAATATTCCTGTGGTCCTCTTCCCAATTTACCTATCTGTCGGATAAATTTTCCACTACGATCAAACATATATACCACATTAGGACGATAGTTTACAACAAAAATATAATCATCGTTTACTAATAATTGTTGTAAACGTCCAATGATACAGTCGGGCGTATATTCCAGAACTGTATATAACATTGAAACCGTGTCAATATATTGCGATACATTCAAAGGTTGAGCCACCAACTTCAATATATCTTTATTTTCCGACTGGCGGCACGAACAGAAAATCAGTACCAAAAATACGATAAGACTCGATACCTTAAAACGTATACTTACTTTGTTAAAATTTATAGCCATCTTATTGAATTATACAAACAATATTCAACATTATCCCGATTATTCAGAACGAGTATTGCACCATACATTGCACATAATACACTGCTTTTCGCCAGAATCTTTACATTCAGTACTATAACAATATAACGTCACACGTTTACTGGCATATTCCATCCCAAAATCATAAGTTTTTCCATCCGCTGCCGCAGTAACTTTCCCATTTCGATCTGCTGTATATTTTTCATCCCACTGTTTAGAATATGGACGTCCCGTTGTAATTTGCCCTCCATTTTTAGGACAAGCCTTTGCGATAGCTGCCATATCATTTTCTCCCCCTTCTGCTAATGCCTCGATATTTGCCCAAAAAGCTTTAAAATTCTTACCTTCCGGCATTATCCGGCACAGATTAAAAGTAATTCCACATAGGAAAACTATTGACACCATTATTAAAATTTTCTTCTTCATACCATTTAAATTATTTCCAATATTTATTACAATTATATGCTATTATTTATATATTATTTTTATGTAAAAA